>JAILAV010000012.1 GCA_024681435.1 Pseudobutyrivibrio sp.
TATCCTGCAATCGTATAATAAAAACCAAACTGCAGGACATTTCCTCCGATATATCGAATTAACAAAATAAAAGCTGTTGAGTTAGACCAAAGAATAGATAGATATGTGAGCAGAATTGCCCAACCAGACAGATAGCCATGATCCGCGCCAAGGATTTTACCTATGTAGACATGAACGCCCATATCTGCAGAGTTTACCCTTGCGGTATAGGAGGTACAGTTGCCAATAGAGACCATAAAGAAAGCAGCAAGAACAATGCCTATGATTGAGCCCACCGGTCCTGCCTCTGGCAAAAAAATACTGCCCGGCATCATAAAAGCTCCCCAGCCCACAGCACAGCCCAAGGCATAAGCCCAGCCTGCAGCTATTCTCCATTTGTACTCAACCCGACCCTTCTCCATGTAATTCCTCCCACAAGATGTGACTAATAATTACAGTATCTAAAGCGTTTTGTACTATATATAGTTATTTTATCCTATTTCAAACACAAAATAAATAACTCTCGATGTATACATGAAATCATTATATATTAACATTCTGTTATAATTGTGTGTTATTATTGGTAAATTTATTGCGCTAGAAATCTCTAGCAGATATACTGTAAATTGTATACAATTAGGTACAATTTATTATTGTTAATACTTTGTGACAACCTCTTCCGTAACAAAATTGTGCCGTCATTGACGGCACAATTCTATCTTATTCAATTAAAAATCGTCCGGCAGGTTCTCCGAAATCTTATTCCACTCATAAGGTGTGTTCTGATATACGTAGTAATTCAACCAATTAGAGTACATAATATTCCCATGGCTCCTCCACTGCAAAAGTGGCTTCTGGGAATCATCGTCGTTAGGATAATAATTCTCAGGCATGGCGATTTCTAAGCCCTTGTTCTTATCGCGCTTGTACTCACTATCCAAAGTGAAACGGTCATACTCTGGATGCCCCATCACAAAAATATTGCTGCCATCTTTTGACATGCAAAGGAACACACCTGCTTCATCGCTCTTAGCACAAACCACTAATTCATCACATGCCTCAATATCCTCAGTGCGAACCCCTGTATGACGACTATGCGGTGCATAGAAAATATCATCAAATCCTCTCACGAGAGGTATCTTTCTATTAAGAACCTGATGAGGGAAGATTCCAAACTTCTTCTCCTCCAAGTCATATTTATTTATGCCATAACGATAGTAAAGCCCCGCCTGACAACCCCAACATAAGTGCAGTGTAGATGTCACATGAGTCTTTGTCCATTCAAACACGTGAGTCAATTCTTCCCAATAATCAACCTCTTCAAATGCCATCTGCTCCACTGGTGCCCCTGTGATAATAAGACCATCAAAATATCTGTCGTACACATCCTCGATGCGCTCATAGAAAGTATCCAAATGAGTCTTGCTGGTATGCTTACTTTCGTGACTTCCAACTGTAAGGAATGTCACATCCACCTGTAGAGGTGTGTTGGAAAGTGAGCGTAAAAGCTGAAGCTCTGTATCCTCCTTAAGTGGCATCAAGTTCAAAATACCGATGGAAATAGGTCTGATATCCTGATGTGTAGACCTGTTCTCGTCCATCACAAATATATTTTCATTTTCTAGTATAGCCTTTGCAGGCAAATCGTTTTGTGTTCTAATTGGCATAGTGTCTTCTCCATTTGTGTGCTAGTAATTATGCTTAGTATATTGTTATGAGTTAATCATTGCAAGAAGTTCTTCCTCAGAAAGAACTGTTACCCCAAGTGAATTTGCTTTGTCCAGCTTGCTTCCTGCGGCTTCACCAGCCACCAGATAATTAGTCTTTTTAGAAACTGAACCTGAGCATTTTCCACCGTTAAGCTCGATTAACTCTTGTGCTTCTTTACGCCCCATTGTAGGAAGAGTTCCAGTGATTACGAATGTAAGTCCTGCAAGTTTGTCTGTGGCACCTTCCTTTTCGGCCTCAGTCATATTAACCCCCTCAGCCTTTAGACGATTTATTATGTCGATATTTACAGGATTGTGAAGGTAATCATAGATTGATTTCGCACTGATTTCGCCTATATCGTTGACCTGAATAAGCTCCTCAACTGTAAGCTCCATAATCTTTTCAATATCCTTGAATTGGCCAAGAAGCGCCTTTGCTGCCGCCTTGCCAACATTAGGAATACCAAATCCTGTAAACAATCTATATGCATCATTGGATTTTGCTGCCTCAATAACCCCTAGCAGCTTGTCTGTATTTTTTTCTTTTCCAATGATTCCTTTTTCAATTAGCTCATCCCTGCTGTCCTTGAGAGCAAAAACGTCAGCGATGTCCTTAATATATCCCTGCTGAACCAAATCCTCCACATAGACATCACCGAATCCCTTAATATCCATAGCATCACGGGAAACGAAGTTGATGATGTGACGAACTAGCTGGGCTGGACAACTGGGATTCTGACACTTCATATCTGCTGTATCAGCGTCTCTAGAAACAGGTCCGCCGCATACTGGACAGACATCTGGAATCTTGTAAGTAGATGTGCCTGCTGGTCTTTTAGCATGGACCACTTCTTTAATCTTTGGAATGATTTCACCAGACTTATAAACAACTATCGTATCTCCGATACCAATATCTAAATCATCTATAAAATCCTGATTATGAAGTGTAGCACGGCTAACTGTTGTACCGCATAAACGAATTGGCTCAAATATAGCTGTAGGATTAACTCTACCTGTACGTCCAACAGAAAGCTCAACATCTAATAGCGTAGTTTCCTTTTCCTCTGGCGGATATTTGTATGCGATATGGCCGCTGGAATATTTGCTGCTAGTAGAGAAATCAGAGCGATAGCTAATCTGATCAATCTTAACAACGGCGCCATCTATATCATATGGGAATGTGCCTCGCAAATCTCCGATTTCATCAATGACATTTAATACCGATTCTGTGTCAGCACATTTTTTGTGAAATACTGTAGCTACACCGGCATCTGATAATATTTCCATTCCATCGCAATGACTTGTTGTAAGCTCTTCTGGGCCCTGCTGAACGTTAAATACAAACATCTTCAGTCCACGCTCTTTTGTAATGTTAGCGTCAAGCTGTCTAAGTGTACCTGCCGCCAAGTTACGTGGGTTTGCAGCAAGCTTACCACCCTTAAGCTCCTGCTCGCTATTGAATCTATCGAAATCCTCGTGAGACATGTATACCTCACCACGAAGCTGAATGCTATCATATGGCAATTCCAAATACTGATTTACATCTGGAATAACTAACGCATTTGCGGTAACGTCCTCACCGATTAATCCATCACCACGGGTCTCTGCAAGCTTAAGCTTTAGCTTGCCCTGGCTGTCTCTTTCGTATCTGAGAGTCATGCTAAGGCCGTCGATTTTGGCCTCAACAGAAAACATAGCGTCCGGATGCACAGCTTTAACCTTATCAATCCAAGCTGCTACATCAGCCTTATCAAAAACATCCTCAATAGAAAGCATTGGCACATCATGTGTAACCTTTACACCTGCTTCACGCATTGCAACTCCACCAATCTTCTGTGTTGGTGAATCCGGTGTTACCCACTCAGGATGCTCAGCCTCTGCAGCCTTTAGCTTTTGCATGAGCTGATCATAATCATAATCGCTAATCTCAGGCTCATTTTGATTGTAATATCTATCCATGTGATAGTCGATTTCGTCTATCAACGCCTTATATTCATTTAATTCCATTAATTCTACCCCTTTTAGTTTTTAGAGCCTTCAAGCATCTTATTTAACTCTTTAAGCTCATCCTCAGTCACATCTCGATATGTGTCTTCTTTTAAATCTGCCAGATTTATATTCATGATTCTGACTCTGTGAAGTGTTCTAACCCGATATCCCAAAGCAATGCACATTCGCCTAATTTGGCGATTTAGGCCCTGTGTCAGAATTATTCTAAACTTATTCTTGCCAAGCTTTTCAACTACACATTTTCTAGTGGTAACTTCAAGCTCATCTAAATAAACGCCAGCTGACATTTTCTTGATGAAATCCGCTGTAATTTCCTTATCAACTGTAACGATGTATTCCTTTTCATGGGCATTTACAGCCCTCATGATTTTATTAACCAAATCACCTTGATTAGTAAGCAAAATTAAGCCCGTACTATCCTTATCCAAACGTCCTATTGGATAAATTCGCTGTGAATAATTGATATGGTCAATTATATTATTCTTCTCACGCTTTTCAGCAGTGCAAACTATGCCTGCAGGCTTGTTATACGCAATAAGTACTGCTTCCTTCGATGCATTTGAAACAGGCTTGCCTTCAAACACAACCTCATCTGAAGTTGAAATTCGCATACCTACTTCAGCCACATTGCCATTCACAAGTACTTTGCCCTCTTCTATTGCTCGGTCCGCAGCTCTTCTACTACAAACACCAGCATCACTTAGATATTTATTAAGTCTGATACTCTCTTCCAAGCAATCCTCCAATAATATAATGGAGACCAAATACATGGTCTCCATAAAACTCATAATTATAATTCTTATTGTAAGAGGTCTGTTCTGATGAAGCCTTCCTTCTTACCGTATTTAACCTTTGTCCAGCCCTCTGCATAGCTCATGACAACTGTAACCTTTTCACCTGCATATGCAACTGCAACCTTAGAAGAAGATGAATCCATAGCAGAACGGATGTTAACTGTTGAAGTAAGTGATACCTCTGTACCCTCGGCAATGCTAGTAGCATTACCAGTTGTCTCCTCTGCCTGCTCTTCCTGATTGTCCTCGCCTGCATCCTCTGAATCAAGTTTAATCTTTTCTTTTATGATGTATGCTTTTGTTCCGTTGTAATCAACCTTATAGAAGTCGCCCTCTTCGCCGTAAATCTTTACAGATGCACCACTCTCAACAGAGCCAAGCTTCTTACTTTCTTTATCAGCTTTTTCTCTAACGTTAACCGTTGCTGTAGCCTTACCTGTGTAAGAATTTGTTTCCTCCTCTGCCTCAGCAGCAGCGGCAGCCTCTTCCTCAGCCTTCTTTGCAGCCTCTTCTTCGGCTTTCTTAGCTTCTTCCTCAGCGGCAGCTACCTGTGTTTCGTAATCTGTATGCCACTGAACAATTGCTGCTGGAAGTGTCTCTGACATGAAAGTATTAAGTGCTGAATCATCCTCAAGTGACTTAGTGTAAGCATCCTGGATGTCTGCTTCCATATCTAACAAATCCTGCTGACGAATAAATACGCCAATCAAATCTGAAATCTCAGCATCCATTTCATAAATATTATTGTTCTGATTGAAAGAACCATAAGTATTATTAATGAAAAGCTTGCCATCTTCATTTGTCTCAACATAGAAGAAATCAAGACCTGGTGCTGCAGTATCAATATCTTTATATTTAAGATTAACCTCTGTAGTAACAAGGTATGAATCTGATTTAAGTCCCTGCTTAGTGAAAATCTTTATATCGCTGAACTTCTCGATATAATTGCTGTAAAACTGAATATAACTGATTTCTTCATCGCTGACTGGTGTAGCAATTGAAGAAAGCTTATCTGTATCTCCGTTAGCGTATGCATCGTAATAATCATCAATAAGAGTTTCTAACTCAGTGTTCTTATTTTCTTTGAATTTCTTAGAGACACCATTGCTGCCCTTTTCTGAAGTTGCTTCGGTATTTGTTCCAAGAAATAATACCAAAACCATGGCTATGAAGATGATTCCCGCAAGGAAATATCTCTTATTTTCTCCAATATAATCTATACTTTTATTTAGAATATTTTTAAACTGAATTTTTAATTTATTAAAGTCCATGTCTCCTCCAATATGCTAGCGAACTCTCAACTGTAGACGGCCGGATTCGAACCGGCGGTCTTCGGAGTCGGAGTCCGATGCGTTATCCAGCTACGCTACGCCTACGTATACTTGCCGATATATTTTATCAAAGGCTGAAAGAAAAGTAAACTTTAATTGACTAAAGTGACAAAATAAACTAAAATTATTTCAATTTACATAAAGGAGATAAAATCTATGAATCCTACAGGTTCTACAAGTCTCATATGTTTGTTGGGAAGCCCTGTTTCTCACAGCATTTCTCCGGCAATGCACAACACAGCTTTTGATGCCTTAGACCTAGATTATTCTTATATGGCTTTCGATGTTACTCAGGATAATTTAGCTGATGCAGTGAATGGTTTAAAGGCGCTAAATTGCCGAGGATTCAATCTTACTATGCCTCTTAAGACGGCTATTATCCCTTTTTTAGATGAAATCGATGATGCTGCTGCCCTTTCTAAATCAGTTAACACCTGTGTCTTTGAAAATGGCAGATTAAAAGGTTATACAACTGATGGCCTCGGCTTTTTGCAGGCCATGACCGATTGCGGCATCAAATATATAGGAAAGACTATCACTGTTCTTGGAGCAGGTGGTGCTGGTACATCCATCATCACTCAGGCCGCTTTAGACGGCGTAGACAAGATTAATATCTTTAAGCGAAAAAATGCCAGCTTTAATTCCGTTGTGGATTACGCTGACAAGCTTACACGCTCAACTAACTGCGACGTTTTTGTCTACGATATGGCCGATGATAATCTTTTGGAATTCAGCTTACAGGAAAGCGATATTCTTATAAACAGCACTAATGTCGGAATGGGCGACGATGATACTTCTCTCGTTCCTAAGGAATTTTTACATCCACAGCTAACAGTCACTGATGTTATATATCATCCACCTGAGACTCGTCTTTTAAAGGATGCAAAATCAGTCGGTTGCAAAACCATGAATGGCAAATACATGCTGCTCTACCAGGGCGCTGCCGCATTCAAGTTATGGACTGGCGAAGATATGCCAATAGACTTAATTAAAGCTTCATGCTTTGATAAATAGAAAGGACCTAGAAAAATGAGCTTCAATTACTTAAAGAAAATGCCTACTCCAGAAGAAATTAAGGAGATGTTACCTGTTCCAGAAAAAATTCAAGAAATCAAACGTAAGCGTGATCAGGAAGTTGCAGACATCATCACAGGAAAGGATGACAGATTCCTTTGCATCATTGGACCTTGCTCCGCTGACAATGAAGATGCAGTTTGCGAATACATCGAAAAACTCTCTAGAGTCGCTGAGGATATCAAAGACAAAGTTCTTGTCGTTCCTCGTATCTATACAAACAAACCTCGTACAACTGGAAGCGGCTACAAGGGCATCGCATCACAGCCTGACCCAAATGAAGCTCCAGATATGGTTGCCGGACTCATTGCCATGAGAAAAATGCACATCCGCGCAATGGTTGAAACTGAGCTTACAGCAGCTGACGAGATGCTTTACCCAGAGAACTGGGGCTATGTAGACGATTTACTTTCTTATGTTGCCATCGGTGCTCGTTCTGTAGAAGATCAGCATCACCGACTCACAGTATCTGGTTTTGATGTTGCATCTGGTATGAAGAATCCAACTTCAGGAGATTTCTCAGTAATGCTTAATTCCGTATATGCGGCTCAGCATCCACACCACTTTACATTCTCCGGATATGAAGTAAAAACAACAGGCAATCCTCTTGCTCACACTATTCTTCGTGGTGCTGTTTCAAAGCACGGCAACAGCACTCAGAATTACCACTACGAGGATTTAATAAGACTTCACAATATGTACGAAGAAATGGATTTAGTAAATCCTGCCTGCATCATCGATGCAAACCACTCTAACTCTAACAAGCAGTTTAAAGAACAGATTCGTATCGTAAAAGAAGTTATGCATAACAGAAATCATTCTGATGAAATCAAGAATCTCGTTAAGGGTGTCATGATTGAAAGCTACCTTGTAGAAGGCTGTCAACCAATCTCTGATCACCAGACCTACGGTCAGTCAATCACCGACCCATGCCTCGGCTGGGAAGACACTCGTCACTTATTATATACAATCGCTGAGAGAAACTAAGAAAATAAAAACTGGCGTATACCTAAGTGGGCAAGCAAATAGGTATACGCCATTCTCATCTTCTAAGATGGGCAAGCAAATTAGAATATGAAAAAATGGTGCCAAAAATAAACCCTAGTTACTAGGATTCATTTCTGACACCATTGTCTGAAAAGATACTACTATAACATAAACTATATTTCAACAATATTTTGAAAATAACTATTATTTTCTGGCAGCATATGCCATTATTGCAGCTACAGTTTTAGCATCCTGAAGTTTTCCCTCATAACACATTTCCATAAGCTCTTTGAGGTCATATGCCTCGATATCGATGTCCTCTGCTTCATCCAGGTTTTGCTCACCAATTTTCTCAAGCTCTGTAGCAAGATAAACATCAATAAATTCATCACAGAAAGCCACTGTTGTTTTTAAAGACAAAAGCTTTTCAAGCTTACCAGCTCTGTATCCAGTCTCCTCCTCCAACTCTCTGGCTGCGCAGATTTTTGTATCTTCATCTAAGGAGTCTCTTTTACCAGCAGGTACTTCGAGAGTAAATCGATCCAAGGCATTACGATATTGGCGAACCATAATCAATTTACCGTCAGGTCTGACAGCAAGAACACATGCTGCTCCCATTCTATGGCTTACGAAATCCCATTTATCTTCCTTGCCGTTTGGAAGACGCACTGTATCTTCGTATATATCCAATATAGCGCCTTTATGAATTAGCTTACGGTCAATTCGTTCTATTTTCTCCATTTACTCTCCCTCCATACAAAAAGCGGCTGGAAAACCAGCCGCAAAATTATTTACTTTGCATAGTCTGTAACTCGTGACTCACGAATTACATTTACCTTAATCTGTCCAGGATATTCTAGCTGTGATTCAATCTGCTTTGAAATATCCCTAGCCATGATGACCATATCGGCATCTGTAACCTGCTCAGGAACCACCATGATACGAATCTCTCTACCCGCTTGAATAGCAAAAGATTTTTCAACACCCTTAAAACTGTTTGAAATTTCTTCAAGTTCTTTTAATCTGTTTGTGTATGTCTCCATAGCCTCACGTCTTGCACCTGGGCGAGCTGCACTGATTGTGTCAGCTGCTTGTACTACGCAAGCAATGAGTGTCTCTGGCTCAACATCACCGTGATGTGCCTCAACAGCATTAATAACTGTCTGAGACTCTTTGTACTTACGGCAAAGATCAGCGCCAAGCTGTACATGAGTACCTTCTTGCTCTCTATCTACTGCCTTTCCAATGTCATGCAATAAACCAGCACGCTTTGCCACTCTAACATCAAGACCAAGCTCTGCAGCTAAAAGTCCAGATAACTGAGCAACCTCAATTGAATGCTTTAACACATTCTGGCCATAGCTAGTTCTGAATTTCATCTTTCCAAGAAGTCTAAGAAGCTCTGGATGAATTCCCTGAACACCAACCTCAAGTGCGGCTGCATCGCCTTCCTCGCGGATTTGCTGTTCTACTTCCTTCTTAGCCTTTTCAACTGTCTCCTCAATTCTAGCTGGATGAATACGTCCATCTACTATGAGCTTTTCCAAAGCGATACGTGCAATTTCACGTCTAACCGGATCAAAAGCTGATAAAATAACTGCCTCTGGAGTATCATCAATAATAAGCTCTACGCCAGTCATAGTTTCTAAAGTACGAATATTACGTCCTTCTCTACCAATGATACGCCCCTTCATTTCATCATTAGGAAGCTGTACAACTGAAATAGTTGTTTCGGCAACATGATCTGCTGCGCACTTCTGGATAGCACTAACTACTATCTCACGAGCTTTCTTGTCAGCTTCATCTTTTGCCTGGGCTAAGCTTTCTTTAATAAGCTTTGCTGCGTCTAATTTGACGTCTTCTTCTACAGATTTTAAAAGTTGTTCTTTTGCTTGTTCGGAGGTAAGTCCTGAGATTCTCTCTAGTTCCTGCACACGCTGCTGATTAAGCTTTGCAACTTCTTCTCGCTGCTTGTTAAGCTGCTGTTCTTGACGAGTGAATTCAGCTTCTCTTTTTTCTACTGCTTCGAGCTTTTTCTCAAGGTTATCTTCCTTCTGAGAAATTCTATGCTCACTACGCTGAATTTCTGCTCGGCGCTCACGGATTTCCTTATCGAGATCGTTCTTCTGTCTCATGGCATCTTCCTTTGCCTCGAGCATTGCCTCTCTCTTCTTGGCTTCCGCACTCTTTACAGCCTCATCAATAATCTCACGCGCCTTGGCCTCTGCAGAATCTACTTTATTTCTGCCCTGAGTCTCATGATGCTTATTGGCTACAAAAAGTGTAACAACAACTGCTACAAGAGCAACGATAATTGAAACAATAATCGTTACACCGTTCACAGGAGCACCTCCTTATTTAATTTCTATTTTTGAATATAAAATAAAAGCTATATTGCTCTCATTTATAAACTTCAACACATTTAGTTTAACTTTATACTAGGTTTCTGTCAAGACTGTGAATACTACATGTAGTGTGTGACTTGTCTATTTTAATACTCTATTTATGCTATCAGACGAAAAGCCCCTACCTGCCAAAAAACGATATATCTTAGCTCTTTCTTCATAGGTAGCGTTTTCTTTATCGTAATGTTTCTTTACAAGTAGAGATTCTATTAAATCAGACTCATCTGCAGTGTATTCCTCCTCTAAAACACGCTCTATCACATCAGAAGAAATACCCTTATTCATCAAATCCTGCTTGATTCTCTGTTTACTTCTAGACTCCTGATAGAACCTGATATGACTGGCCGCCATTCTGGCATCATCCAAATATCCATATTCATTGATATAGTCAATAGCGATATCTATTACATCGCTAGAATATCCACCTTCTCTGAGCTTATCCCTGAGATTCTTCTCAGAACGGTCCTGCTTTTCCAATAGATGCAGCGCTCTTTTCTTGCATCGTGGAATGATTATATCAGTCATAATCTGCTGATAATCAGCCTCGGAAAGCTCTGCACCTTCTTCTATTCCGTAACTTTCATATTCTTTTTTATATAGAACAAAATCTGTCCCGCCAGCGAGACAGATTTTTGCTCTTCCCTTTGTAAGTTTAACAAGAGATAATACTTCCATTATTATTCAATAACCTCTGTAGGGATATCATCCTTTTTATCACCACCAACTAAGCCAACTTCTGATTCATCAGCCTCTGAGTAGTGTTCTCTAATTGCATCTGCGATTTCCTCGCAAACCTCTGAATTCTGCTTAAGGTACTGCTTTGCATTTTCGCGACCCTGTCCAATCTTCTCTCCGAGGTATGCGTACCAAGCACCTGATTTCTGAACGATATCAAGATTAGTAGCGACATCAAGAATATCGCCTTCACGAGAGATACCTTCACCAAACATGATATCGAACTCTGCCTCTCTGAATGGAGGTGCTACCTTATTCTTTACAATCTTTGCTCTAGTTCTGTTACCAATTACTTCGCCGTTCTGCTTAAGAGCCTCGATACGACGTACATCAATACGAACTGAAGCATAGAACTTAAGGGCACGACCACCAGTAGTAGTCTCTGGGTTACCGAACATAACGCCAACCTTCTCACGAAGCTGGTTAATAAAGATAACTACGCAATTAGTCTTAGCAACGATACCTGTAAGCTTTCTCATAGCCTGTGACATAAGACGTGCATGAAGACCTACATGGCTATCACCCATATCTCCGTCGATTTCTGCCTTAGGAACAAGGGCTGCTACTGAATCCACTACGATGATATCCATAGCTCCTGAGCGAACCATAGTCTCTGTGATTTCAAGTGCCTGCTCACCATTGTCTGGCTGAGAAATATATAAATCGTCAATATCTACTCCGATTGCCTTAGCATATTTAGGATCAAGAGCGTGCTCAGCATCGATGAAACCAGCGATACCGCCTGCCTTCTGAACCTCTGCTACTGCATGAAGTGCAAGTGTAGTCTTACCAGATGATTCTGGTCCATATATCTCAATAATACGGCCCTTAGGGAAACCGCCCTGTCCAAGAGCAATATCAAGGCTGATAGAGCCTGTAGGAACTGTCTCCACCTGGATATTAGCTCCCTCACCAAGCTTCATAACCGAACCCTTACCATACTGTTTCTCAATCTGTGATATAGCCGCATCTAATGCTCTTAATTTATCTTCGTTTGCCATTTAATAAAACCTCCGTTCGGAACAACTGTTCGTTCTTTATGTATAATAATAGTGAATGTGATATCAAATGTCAACAAAAAATGGGATAAAAATGAAAAAACAAAAGACAGTGGCGAATGCCACTGCCCAATAATATACACGGTAACTAATGTCACGTCAAGACCTATTAATTTGTACCGAATTCTGAAAGCTTTAGACCCTCGTTTCTATCAAGAACCATGCCTACTGACCAAGAATTTACGAAAAGTAAAAGTGGTCTGTCCTTAAGGTCTTTAATCTTCTTCATATCTGAAGTACCAGAAATCTTATCTAAATCGTAGTCTCCTTCAATCCATCTGATATGCTCATATGGAAGATTCTCAAGAGCGATTTCAACATTATATTCATTATTTAATCTGTATTTCAAAACGTCGAACTGAAGAACACCAACAACGCCTACGATGATTTCCTCCATACCAGTATTGAACTCCTGGAAAATCTGGATGGCACCTTCCTGCGCAATCTGAGTAATACCCTTCATGAACTGCTTACGCTTCATAGTATCAATCTGACGAACACGCGCGAAATGCTCTGGTGCAAATGTAGGAATTCCCTCGAACTTAAATGGCTTCTTAGCAGAGGTAAATGTATCACCAATGCTATAAAGACCTGGATCGAATACACCAATAATATCTCCGGCATATGCCTTATCTACTATCTTACGCTCGTCAGCCATCATCTGCTGTGGAGCAGAAAGCTTAGCCTTACGTCCGCCCTGAACGTGCAAATAATCCTTAGAAGCATCAAATGTGCCTGAGCAAATGCGAAGGAATGCGACTCTATCTCGATGAGCCTTGTTCATATTTGCCTGAATCTTGAATACAAATGCAGAGAAATCCTCTGAAAATGGACTAATCTCACCAGCATCACTCTTACGTGGAAGTGGGCTATAAGTCATCTGAAGGAAGTGTTCAAGGAATGTCTCAACACCAAAGTTTGTAAGAGCTGAACCAAAAAATACTGGTGAAAGCTCTCCTGCTGTAACAAGCTCCTGATCAAATTCAGCGCCAGCACCATCAAGAAGCTCAAGCTCCTCCATAAGCTGATCATATTTCTCCTGACCAATCTCATCCTTAAGGGCTGGATCATCTATAGAAACGATACGCTCCTCGCCTTGCTTTGTACCCTTTTGAGTATCTGAGAACATACGAACAGTACGATCATTTCTATCATAAACGCCCTTAAATTCCTTACCTGAGCCGATAGGCCAGTTTACAGGAACTGTGGCGATTCCAAGCTCGTTTTCAATATCATCAAGAAGCTCAAATGTATCATTAGCATCTCTATCCATCTTATTGATGAATGTGAAAATAGGAATGTGTCTCATGACGCAGACCTTGAAAAGCTTACGTGTCTGAGCCTCAACACCCTTTGAAGCATCAATAACCATTACAGCTGAATCTGCAGCCATAAGTGTACGATATGTATCCTCTGAGAAATCCTGATGTCCAGGTGTATCAAGGATATTAATGCAATAGCCATCATACTCAAACTGGAGAACTGAAGAAGTAACAGAGATACCTCTCTCCTTCTCGATTTCCATCCAGTCAGATACGGCATGACGAGCTGTAGCTTTACCCTTTACAGAGCCTGCAAGATTAATCTGTCCACCGTAAAGAAGGAACTTCTCTGTAAGTGTAGTCTTACCTGCATCGGGATGGGAAATAATCGCAAATGTGCGACGTCTCTTTATCTCTTGTTCAACTGTTAAAGCCATATTACCTCCAAAAATATAATAAACAGAAAATGAGCCTGTACCACGTATGATACAGGCCATAATTTCAATAATTTAAACGTAATATTAGTATTTACGCTTTCTAGCAGCCTCAGACTTCTTCTTACGCTTTACTGAAGGCTTCTCATAGTGCTCACGCTTACGAATCTCCTGCTGGATACCAGCCTTAGCACAGTTTCTCTTAAATCTACGAAGAGCGCTGTCTAATGA
>JAILAV010000066.1 GCA_024681435.1 Pseudobutyrivibrio sp.
TCAGTTGGCCGCTAAAACAATGAAAGAGAGATTGCTGCTTGCTGAGGAATTTGTGAAGCAAGACAGGAAACTTCGCCATGACAGGAGACATTTCGAAGCACTTTTAATGACATTGCTTCAGGATGGAAATGTGGACGAGGCTAAGAAGTACTTATCAGAGCAGCTTGCGGAGGAGCCAAAAACAACCAAAAGATTCTGTGATAATACCACTATAAATGTAGCATTAATATATTATGTGAACGTTGCAGAAAAGAATAATATATCGGTGGAGACTAATATTAGCATCCCAGCAGCTATTTCTATGGATGATTTGCATCTTGGTATAGTAGTGGCCAATTTGCTTGAGAATGCCATAAATGCTTGTAAGGATGTGCTTGATGCTAATCGATTTATACATATTAAGGCGATTTATAAAGAACAGTTGCTTTTAGAAATAGAAAATTCATGTGCTTCAAAAGTGCCTCTAAATGAAGAAGGACATCCATTCTCTAATGAAGTTGGGCACGGCATCGGCACACAAAGTGTTTTGTCTTTTGTAGAAGAGACCGGTGGTTTCATTCAATATGAAGCAAATGATAATTCATTTAAAGTGCGGATGATTTTGAACTAATGCGATTATCGAAAATACAAGTATATATGAGAGAAGACTTGTTAGAAGAAAAATCGCTAAATGATTATGCACACACTTGCATACGAAAAACTCTGCTCCAACTACACATACATAATGAATAAAGTAAAACCCAAAAGAGTTTTTGGTCATGAAATGAGTGAATGCATTAGAGAAGTCGAAGTATTTCTTCCAGTATCCTATTAAGGCTAAAATCATAAACCATTCAGCTATGTAATTTGCTGCAATATTAATTAGATGATGTGGATAATCAGCCCACAAAAATAGATAAATGTTAGTTATTGATGACATTAGGCCTATTATCAAAGTAATCAATCTTTTGCTTTCTAAATAGTCTAAAGTGACATCATTTGAGAATAAGTAGTAGCCAATCAAAAACAGATATGTATATTCTAAAAGGCTCTTACCACCAATTGACAGAATATCGCTGATAAAAGGTAGTGGAATCCACAAAACAAAAAGTATAAATGAATTTACATAGGCAATCTTCATATGAGGATTGCCTATTATTTTTATTACCAGTAGTCCTATTATTGAAATAATGTAGAGATAGATTAGAAACCAATAATGTCCAACAGAAAAGCAACCATCTGCGCCTGACAAATCTGTAATTTTAAAAAATCTGGCATAATGCGAAAGCAAATATCCGCTATATCCATAATTGAAAACATCTGCAACATAGCATTGAACGGGCATAAACGCAAATATGCCTACAACAAAAGGAAGAAGAAGTCTTTTTGTACGTTCTTTTAAATAATTAGTAGAGCCTCTTTTTTGTAAGGAATATGCGGTATTTGTCCCTGCCAGCAAAAATAAAAGCGGCATGAACCAAGGACTAAAGAAAACTAAAAAGTTACTAACTAGCTTGTCACTATCCAGAATAATGTAGTTAGGCTCGCCCCAGGCATTGAATGTCATCCCCGCATGATATGGGATTAGTACAAGTATTATCATCCATTTCAGATTATCTATGTAGTGCTTTCGCATTATAAATCCTCCCTATTTAATGGTTCTTTTGAATACTAACATTACTTAATTTTTACTTAAAGAAACAACGGAGTGCAATAAACAACCAAATGAGTGTAAAAAAACACATTTTGCATTTCTGTGTTAATATCATCAATCGTGAAATAAGAAATTGGAGGATGAAATGAAAAAAATATCATACGTAATACTTATGGGTTGTATTTCATTATCGCTAGTTGGATGTGCAGCGTTGGAAAGTAATGATGAAGGCTTGATAATATCAAATGAAAATGAAGCGGGTAATGCTGAGGTAGTAGAGGAACAAAGTGAATCAACAGATACAGTTGCAGATGGCCTCTACTATGGATCTCTTTACAGTGATGGAAAAGATAGAATTGGAGAAGAAGATGAGTGGGGAAATATACCAGGTATTGTATATGATACTAGAATTGAAGGCAATCAATTTATCGTCAGTGGAAGTTTGGATTATTCAGCTACCGGTGATTTTGAAAATCCTGAAACTTCTGATGATATGGAGCATGTTTTTACCTTTGATGACAATACCGACTATAAATGGCTAAAAGGACCAGAGGATGCTGAGCATTATTCAGCAGAAGAATATGTTAGAGGGTTGGAGAATATAAAGGACACAGGGCTTTGCCTTATAATCAAGGTTGAAAATGGTGTGGCTACGGAAGTGTCAGTTTCAGAATAATTAGGAAATGGGAAGCTTTGGGAGGAATAGGTATATGACAAAGAAAATTACAATTATAGCCATAATCATTGTATTGATGATAGGCGGAGTGTTACTTGTAGAAAAGCATTATAAGACAGAGGATACTACAGAAACAGCAGCGGAAAGTACTATTCAATCGGAAAAGGTTGATGAGGAAGAAAATACTGAGGATACAAGTACTGTTACTGAAAGTCAAATATATGATATTGAAGAAATTACAACATTAGAGGATGGTTTTTTAAAGCTTGAACCTGATTGCAATTACTATTTTAACTGGGATACTTCTGCCATTGAGGAAAATGAAGACGGCAGTTTTACAGGGACTTTTGATCGAGCATCTGTTTTTATACCAGTCGTAATCACAAATGACATGTTTTCAAGTATTGAACTTGGATGTGAATTGCCAAAGGTTGATCATCTAGCTTATAAATGGGGTGATTTTAAGTGTGTTCAGATTCAGGATGGTAAGAAATACTTTGTAGATAGCTACTATGATTCTGTTGATGAAGCAAAGAATGATGACTCATTGACAATATGTTTTGATGAATCTTGCAAAGATAGCAAAGGAAATATCTTTGTTTGTACAGATTCAGATCCGGACGATGAAGGGTATGGCAAGGAGTACGAGTGTAAAGATATTGACTGTCAGGTAAAAGTAAAATTTGCAGCAGATGCAAAAATAAAATATATGAAGTCTATCGAGGCGAAGACTATCGATGATTATGTTACAGATGACATTACATATGACACTGTGGATTTTAAGACTTTTCTATCAGAGGATATAATGTCTAGTTACGGAGATTTTGCTGCAAGAGAATGGGACGTGAACATTGACTCATGGCATGGTACAGGTGAGCTACGTGCGACAGGAAATGAGGCAGGCGAACTAGTATTTATCGAGGAATTTTGGCCTGCGGGATAAAAAGATAATGGAGTATTAATATGAAAAGAATTATAAATAGATTATTTAAAGTAGTTGGCATAATAATTGGAGCTATATTTCTAATCTGCATTCTTTTTTTTGTATATCACAGAATTGCTTGTTTTGTAGAGGAAAAAAATCATCCATCTGCATTCAGTTTTGTTGAAGTGGATGGAAAGAAAATTAGCATGCAAATCCAAGGAGAAGGAGAGCATACAATAGTGCTGCTTCCTGGGCTTGGCACTACTTCTCCTATATATGATTTTCAGCCTATGGCAGATGAGCTTGCAAAAAACAATAAAGTCATTACTTATGAACCATTTGGCTATGGTTACAGTGATTTGACTAATAAGCCTAGAACGATTGAAAATGAATGTGAGGAATTAAAGCAAGCGCTAGATGCATCAGGAGTAGATGGACCTTATGTTTTAATGGCTCATTCAATCTATGGGCTTGATAGTATTTATTTTGCAAACAAGTATCCAGATTATGTTGAGGCAGTAATTGGCATAGATTGCACCATGCCAACTATGACATCCTATTTTGGCGAAGAAATGCCTGAAGATATGCCGATGGCTATGGATTTGATGAGAATAACAGGACTTACAAGACTTTTACAAATGATGGATGAGAGCCAGTTTGTATCAGACAATAGTGCTAACTTATATTCTGAAGCGAATCTGGATGAGCAGAGAATTATCTCAGTTAGAATAGAAGCAAATAAAAATGTTATAGAGCAGTACAATGATATCGAAAATAGAATTGATGCGACTTATGATTTGGGATACCCCGATACAATGCCTATATTATTTTTTACAACCAATGATACAGACAAAGAGCAGCGTGGTGATGGAAAAACAAGCAAAAGTTTATATGAGACTTATATAACTAATCCTGAAATTCAATCGGTCATCACATATGATGCTTCACATTATATGCATTGGACAAAGGCAAAAGAAATGTCTGACGATGTAAATGATTTTGTAAAAGAGGTTTTTAATGATTGAAACAAATAATGATAAGAAAAGCATTTTAGTTTTTTATATAGTCACATTACTAATAAGTGCAATATTAGAAGGAATCACAATAGTTACAGGATGTATGGCCACTGTTTTGATTCTTATGTGGGTTCCTGGAATTGTTGGAATCATATGTAGTAGAGTCTTTTATCCTAAAAAGCAGGCACTTGGAATTAAGAAGTTTAAGCTACGATATTTGTTGCTGGCAATATTGATTCCAAATGCTTACCTGATACCTTCTTATATGTTTTCCTGGTTAATTTTAAAAGACCCAACAATAGGTGTTAATGAACTGGCACTTAAATTTACTAATGGAGTGGTCTTCGATATTCCTGGAGTGAGCGTACTATTTATAGCATTTATTCCAATGTTACTACTTAGTATGGTGACAGCAGCAGGAGAAGAGCTGGGATGGAGAGGCTTTGCATTTCCAATCTTAAAACGTATATACGGTACGAAAAAAGCAATTTTCATTAATGGTAGCATATGGGCAGTTTGGCACATGCCAATCATCCTTAGTGGACAATATCAGGCAAGTGTGAATATAATATATGGACTAATCAGTTTCTTCATTGAGGTTATGATTTTAACAGTGATTTTTTGTTGGTCAAGAAAGGTCAGTGGAAGTGTCATTCCAGCAATTATATTACATGCTACACACAACTTGGTTGACCAGTCATATTTACAGCCGCTTAGTACAAATGCAAATGTTCCATATCTCAGTGGAGAACAGGGTATTATTACCATTATAGTAGGCGTATTAATGGTAATTGTTTTATGGGCAGTAGAAGTTAAGGAAGGATTATGAAATCATGGATATTTTACCTGAAATTCTAAATCGTAGAAGTATAAGAAAGTATAAATCAATAGAAGTTACAAATAAGCAAATAGGCGATTTGATATTAGCTGCATCATTGGCTCCTTCTGGTTCTAATGAACAGCCATGG
>JAILAV010000144.1 GCA_024681435.1 Pseudobutyrivibrio sp.
TAATTTTGGACTAAAAATGTGAAAGGAATAGCTATGGAAAACGACAAACTGGTAATCGGTGGAAAAGAATTTGACTCAAGATTTATTCTTGGCTCAGGAAAATATTCAATGAAGCTTATTGAGGCTGCAGTGAAGGATGCAGGAGCACAGATTATTACTCTTGCAGTAAGACGTACAAACACCAAAGACGAAGAAAATATTTTGGATTACATTCCAGATGGGGTAACACTTCTTCCAAACACAAGCGGAGCTAGAGATGCAAAGGAGGCTGTTAGAATAGCCCGCCTTGCAAGAGAGCTTGGCTGTGGTGACTTTGTAAAAATAGAAATTATGAGAGATAGCAAATATCTCCTTCCAGATAATTATGAAACAATCAAAGCTACAGAAATCCTTGCAAAGGAAGGCTTTGTGGTAATGCCATACATGTACCCGGATTTAAATGTGGCAAGAGAACTTCAAAATGTTGGCGCAGCTACAATCATGCCACTTGCTTCTCCAATCGGTTCAAACAAGGGACTTGCAACAAAGGAGTTTATCCAGATTTTGATAGATGAAATCGACCTTCCTATCATTGTGGATGCCGGAATAGGAAAGCCATCTCAGGCATGCGAAGCAATGGAGATGGGTGCAGCAGCCATCATGGCAAACACAGCCCTTGCTACAGCAGGAGATTTAACGATGATGGCTTCAGCCTTCAAGGATGCTATTGAGGCTGGACGAAAGGCTTATCTTGCAGGTCTTGGACGTGTTCTTACAAGAGGTGCAGCAGCATCAGATCCTCTCACTGGATTTTTACATTAGGAGGCAGTCATGGAGAATAATTTTTTGATTGACTCAGACCTTCTTACAAAGACAGGCCTAGAGAGAAAACATCAGATAGAGACAGATCCCTCCTGTAGAATCAACCATATGGAATATCTACCAGGAATGGATGTAATAGAATCGGATGTTCGTAAATGCGTAATGGAGCATTTTGAATCCTACGATTACAACAAATACACAGCAAAAGATGTTAGACGTGCTTTAGAGAGCGATAGATGTACTATAGAAGATTTTAAAGCGCTGCTTTCACCTGCAGCTGAACCTTTCCTGGAGCAGATGGCACTGAAGGCTCAGAAGGAGACAAGCAAGCACTTCGGAAATACGGTATATCTTTTCACACCTTTGTATATAGCAAATTATTGTGAGAATTACTGTGTATACTGCGGATTCAATTGCTACAACAAAATAAAAAGATTAAAGCTTTCTATGGAACAGATAGAGCATGAGATGAAGGTTATCTCTGACAGTGGTATGGAAGAAATTCTCATTCTCACAGGAGAGAGCCCTACAAAATCCGATGTGGAATATATTGGTGAGGCATGCAATATTGCCCGCAAATATTTCAAGATGGTGGGCATCGAAATCTACCCTGTAAATGTAAAGGATTACAAATATCTTCACGAGTGCGGAGTGGATTATGTGACAGTTTTCCAGGAGACCTACGACAGTGATAAATACGAGACATTACATCTCATGGGAAATAAAAGAATCTGGCCTTACAGATTTGACTCGCAGGAGAGAGCTCTTATGGGTGGCATGAGAGGTGTAGCATTTTCTGCACTTTTAGGTCTTTCTGATTTCAGAAAGGATGCACTTGCATCAGCTCTTCATGTGTATTTCTTACAGAGAAAATATCCACATGCTGAGATGTCACTTTCATGCCCAAGACTTCGTCCTATCATCAACAACGACACAATCAATCCACTTGATGTGGGAGAAAAACAGCTTTGTCAGATTATCTGCGCATACAGAATTTTCCTGCCATTTTGCGGAATCACAGTTTCATCTAGAGAGACAGCAGAATTTAGAAATGGCATCGTGAAAATAGCCGCAACAAAGGTTTCTGCAGGCGTATCAACAGGAATCGGCGACCACGAGGAAAAGTATAATGGCTCACAGGAAGAGGAGTCCGGTGACGAGCAGTTTGAAATATCAGATGGACGAAGCCTTGATAGCATGTACACAGACATTACAGCCGAGGGACTTCAGCCAGTATTTAATGACTACGTATATGTAGGATAAAACCAAAATGTTTTGGGAATTATTATAAAAAGGAGAATAAAATGAGCAATTACACAACACAGATGGATGCAGCAAGACAGGGGATTATCACACCAGAGATGAAGCAGGTTGCATTAAAGGAGTACCGCACACCAGAGGAGATTCGTGATTTGGTGGCTAAGGGACAGGTTGCCATTCCTGCAAACAAGCATCACAAGTGCATTAACCCCGAGGGAGTAGGCAGCATGCTTCGCACAAAGATTAATGTCAATCTGGGAGTTTCAAGAGATTGCAAAGATTATGATATAGAAATGGAAAAGGTAATGGCAGCGGTAGACATGGGTGCAGAGGCAATCATGGATTTATCAAGCCACGGCAACACTCAGCCATTTAGACAAAAGCTCGTAAATGAGTGCCCAGCTATGCTTGGAACAGTTCCAATCTACGACAGTGTCATTCACTATCAGAGAGACTTGGCTACACTTACAGCAAAGGATTTCATTGATGTAGTAAGGCTTCACGCTGAGGATGGTGTGGATTTTGTTACTCTTCACTGTGGAATCACAAGAAAGACAATCGAGCAGATCAAAAAGCATAAGCGTAAAATGAATATCGTCAGCCGTGGCGGATCACTTGTTTTTGCATGGATGACTATGACAGGTGAGGAAAATCCTTTCTACGAGTATTATGATGAGATTCTTGAAATTTGCCGTGAGCATGATGTGACAATCTCATTAGGTGATGCCTGCCGTCCAGGATGTCTTGCAGATGCCAGTGATGTATGTCAGATTGAGGAGCTTGTTCGTCTTGGTGAACTTACAAAGCGTGCATGGGAGAGAGATGTCCAAGTAATGGTAGAAGGACCAGGACATATGCCAATGGATGAGATTGCAGCAAATATGAAGATTCAGCAGAAGATTTGCATGGGTGCCCCATTCTATGTACTTGGACCTCTTGTTACAGATATCGCACCAGGCTATGACCACATCACATCAGCTATTGGTGGCGCCATCGCAGCTCAAAACGGTGCGGCTTTCCTTTGCTATGTTACACCAGCTGAGCACCTCGCACTTCCAAATGTAGATGATGTTAAGCAGGGAATTATTGCATCAAAGATTGCAGCCCATGCAGCAGATATTGCAAAGAAGATTCCTCATGCCATGGATTTAGACAATAAGATGGCTGAGGCTCGTCAGTGCTTCGATTGGGATGCACAGTGGGATTGCTCCCTTGATCCTGAGACAGCAAAAGCTATCAGAGCAGACCGCTCACCAGAGTTTGATGATACATGCTCAATGTGCGGAAAATTCTGTGCAGTACGAAGCATGAATAAAGCTTTGGCAGGAGAATACATTGATATTTTAGGATAATGAAATTTATAAAAAATGCTGTTATTCGGTACCGAAATGATTCATAATATGGATATTAAAAATAGCAAGGGGTTTATATTATGACATCAAAAATTTTTGACACCGATAAATTTGCTAAGGTTGCACGACGCGCAGTAGCAGAAGGCATAGTTCTTCTGAAAAATGATAACGGGGTATTGCCTCTAAAACCAGGAACAAAAGTAGCATTGTTTGGCCGAAGCCAATTCAACTATTACAAAAGTGGAACTGGCTCAGGCGGTATGGTTAACACCAAATATGTTACTGGAGTATATGAGGCTTTTGTCAAAGACGGCAGATTCTTATTAAATGAGAATCTTAGAACTAAATATGAGAATTGGATTAAGGAAAATCCTTTTGATGCTGGAATTGGTTGGGCAGCAGAGCCATGGTTCCAAAAAGAAATGCCTATTTCTGCAGATTTGGCTAAGAAAGCAGCTGAGGAATCTGATATTGCAATTGTGTTAATCGGCCGTACAGCAGGTGAGGACCAGGATAATAGCGCCACAGAGGGAAGCTATCTTCTTACATCTGACGAGCACGATATTTTGGCTAAGGTTACAGCTGCATTTGATAAGGTGGTTGTCCTATTAAACGTGGGCAATATTATCGATATGAAGTGGGTGCAGCAGTATAATCCTGCAGCAGTTGCTTATGTATGGCAGGGCGGCCAGGAAGGTGGTAGTGGTGTCATAGATGTTATATCGGGAGATGTAAACCCATCAGGACGTTTAAGTGATACCATTGCCATAGATATTGAGGATTATCCTTCTACTTCTAATTTTGGCAGCAAAGAGCGCAATGTTCAGCAAGAGGATATTTATGTAGGCTATAGATATTTCGAAACCTTTGCAAAGGATAAGGTGCTATATCAATTTGGATTTGGTTTATCCTATACTGATTTTAAAATCGAAATTGTTGATTTTGAATATGAGAATGCTGGTGTTGCAACAGTTAAAGCAAGTGTTACAAATACAGGAGATTGCAAGGGACAAC
The DNA here is from genome assembly GCA_024681435.1 of Pseudobutyrivibrio sp. Lineage (GTDB taxonomy): Bacteria > Bacillota > Clostridia > Lachnospirales > Lachnospiraceae > Pseudobutyrivibrio. Next base: position 4,428 of record JAILAV010000144.1, read on the forward strand.
AGGTAGTTCAGGTATATTTACAGAAGCCGCAAGGCAAGCTTGGAAACCCTTCAAGAGTACTTGTGGGATTTGCAAAAACTAATGAAATTGAGCCAGGTTCCTCTGAACTTGTTGATATTGTTATTCCTGAATATTACATGGCCTCATATGATGATTCTGGAGTTACAGGTCATAAAAGCGCCTATGTAATGGAACAGGGTGATTATCGTATATACGTAGGAGAAAATGTTCGTGCAACTGAATCAGTGAAGTTCAGCCTTCAGGAAACAAAGGTCATTAGCCAGCTTTCTGAGGCAATGGCACCTTCAATTGATTTTGATAGAATTAAACCTTCAGTTGATGCGAATGGAAATATTACAGTTTCCTACGAGAAAGCTCCTAAAGTAAATGAGACACCGGCAGCACATAGAGATGCTAATTTACCAAATGAAATCGCCCAGACAGGTGATAAGGGAATTAAGCTTGTTGATGTGGTAAAGGGCAAGGCCTCAATGAAAGAGTTTATTGCTCAGCTTACAGATGAAGATTTAATCTGTATAGTTCGCGGTGAAGGCATGAGTTCACCAAAGGTTACACCAGGTACAGGTGGAGCATTTGGCGGTGTTACAGATGAGCTCCTTTCCTTTGGAATACCAGTGGCTTGCTGTAGTGACGGCCCTTCTGGTATCAGAATGGATTCTGGCAAAAAGGCCTTTGCTATGCCAAATGGTACATGTCTTGCTTGTAGCTGGAATCTAAGCTTAATGGAAGAGTTATATCAGTGGGAAGGATTAGAGCTTCGTAAGAATAAAATTGATGTTCTTCTTGGACCAGGAATGAATCTTCATCGTAATCCTCTCAATGGACGTAATTTTGAGTATTTCTCAGAGGACCCTATTCTTACAGGTAAATGTGCAGTTTCTCAGTTGAAGGGCATGCATAAATATAATGTAACAGGAACAATCAAGCATTTTGCCTTGAATACACAGGAATATGGTAGACATTATACAGACCACGTTGCTTCAGAAAGAGCAATTCGTGAACTGTATTTGAAGGGTTATGAGATTGCTGTCAAGGAAGGAAATGCCCATGCTGTAATGACTACATATGGCCCAGTAAATGGAATTTACTCTTCATCAAATTATGATTTGGTGACAAAAATCCTCAGAGAGGAATGGGGATTTGAAGGTATCGTAATGACTGATTGGTGGGCTAAAGGTGGAAAAGCTGGAAAGGGTGACGGCAAAAATATGGCTGCTATTGTTTCAGCTCAAAACGACCTATATATGGTTACAGCAAGCTCTAAGGATAATTCCAACGGGGATAATTCTAAAGAGGGCTTAGAGTCAGGTGTAGTAACAAGAGCAGAGTATCAGCGCTGCGCAGAGAATATCTTCAAATTCATTACTGAAAAGCCAGTGTTCTTCAGATATATTCATGAGAATGATGAACTTGACAATCAGCTTTTAGATGAAGCTGACGAGGAAGAACTTTCATATGACAACATGATTGATTGCATCTTCGAACATGAGACTGTAAAGGACATCGATGTAGCCCAAATTAAGACCGCTCGAGATAGCACAAATATGATTTCTGTGGGAGTTAAAGAGCGCGGAGATTATAGACTTACTCTTAGAGTTCGTGCTAAGGCAATTAGCGAGTTGGCTCAAATTCCTCTTAGCATATTTAGAGATACCACCATGGTAAAGATGGTGACTCTTTCTGGAGAAGACAAAGAGTGGCGTGACATAACAGTAGATTTTGATACATGCTTCGCAAGCTTCTATGTGAGACTTTACTTTGCTCAGGATGGCATGGAAATTGCCAGCGCAAAGGTGGAGCTTGTGGCTTCTAAGGAAGAAGAAATAAAAAACATGTTGGACCGCGTTGATGATTAAGGGGAAGTTATGAAAACAAAAATGACAGTTGTCGTAGATAATGTTTCTCATAAAGCTATGAAAGGTGAATGGGGACTTTGTATTCTCATTGAATATGGTCAAAAGAAGATTCTTTTGGATGCTGGTGCCTCAAGTCTTTTTGCAGAAAATCTTGGTAAGCTTGGCTTTGACATAAAAGAAATAGATTATGGTGTTTTAAGTCATGCTCATTATGACCATGCCAACGGTATTCCAGAATTCTTTAAAGAGAATGAAAAGGCGAAGTTTTATTTCAGAGAATCAACAGGAGAAAACTGTTATTTCAAAAAGCTTTTTGTAAAGAAATACATTGGTATACCAAGGGATATTCTCACAGATTACAAAGACAGAATTGAGTTTGTATCTGGCGATTATAAGCTTTGTGATGGCGTATATTTAATTCCTCACAAATGCGGAAAGCTTGATAAAATCGGTCGAAGAGAGATGATGTATTGCCGCACTGATGCAGGCTGGAAGCCTGACAATTTCTCTCATGAGCAGAGCTTGGTGATTGAGACTGACAAGGGGCTTGTGATATTAAATAGCTGCTCCCATGGCGGTGCGTTAAATATCATAAAAGATGTTCGCAGCACATTCCCTGATAAAATGATTTATGGGTATATAGGCGGACTTCATTTATACAACAAAAAGCCTAAGGAAATAATTACTGTGGCAAATGAAATTAATAGTGCAGGAATCGAATTTGTATGCACAGGCCACTGTACTGAGCGCAGAGCCTATGGCATGATGAAGGAAATTCTTCAAGATAAATTACATCAATTAAATGTAGGACTTGAAATGGAATTCTAATAATAAAGGAGCTATCTGTAAAAGATAGCTCCTGATATTTTAAAGCTTTGCCAGGGTTTCTAGGATTGCCACACAGGCTTCCTCGCCTAGCTTGTCGGAATTTAAAATTAAATCAAAGTATTCTGGATCACCCCATTTTGCACCAGAATGTGTGGTGAAGAATTTCTCACGTTTCTTATCGAAGCGTTTCATTACTTCGTCAACCTTGTCTTGGTCGTTTTTCTCTACGGTGATAGCACGATTTCTGCGATAGTCATCATCGGCTGTTATGAATACTCTAAGACATTTTTTATCATTTAAAATCTCGCTTGCACAGCGCCCAACAAAGATACATCCAGGTTCTTGAGCTGCCTCGCGAATAATTTCTGATTCAGTGTTATATATTTTTTCTTCCATTGATACATTATCAGTACCCGGAGCTTTAAACAATGATTTAACAGGAGTCTGTTCATCCATGCCTGAAACCTGGTCGTAAGGTAAGCCCATACGCTTGCAGGTCTCAACAACTACACCACGGTCGTATAGACGATAATTGATTTTTTTAGCAAGAATATCTGCAATCCTATGGCCGCCGCTACCATATTTACGCTCGATAGTAATATAGTCATACATAATATAAAGCCTCCTCCGATATAATAGTTGTCTTGTAGTCACCCCTCAGGTCATATTATACCACAGCAAGGAGAATTTATAGTTAATTTTTAAAATTTTCACACAATTTTAGCAAACCATTCATAGAAATGAGCAGGTATTCATATGATTGACAAACTAAATGCAAGGAATTATTATGGTCGAAGATTATGAGTTAGTAATCTCTAATCGCAACGTTTTGTAAGCTTAATGGGAGAAATCATGAAAGAAAGAACTACATCTATAAGTTCATTCAATAAAGTACTTGCTTTGGTAGCTCTTGTGGCTACTGTTTTTATGGTACTTTTTTCTACATTTATGCTTTCAGAGCATGCAGCACACCATTGCAATCACGCGGACAGCTGCCCAATTTGCACACTTATTGTACAGTGCCAGCAGAATATCAAGACCATTGGCTCAGGACTTATTGTAGCTACAGCATTATTTGTATTGGCATATGTCATTGTTAAAGCAGAGGACAGTTTTGAATATCAGTCTGTTCAGACTACACTTGTTTCCCAAAAAATTCGATTGGATAATTGAATCCTTTACGTGGCTTAAAAGCGCAGGTTTATTTTTAATACCTATTTTTACGTACAGGAAAGGATATATTATGAAAAAAAATAATTTAATATCAAAGGTTTTTACTTCGTTTACAGCTATTACACTTATGATGGCTATGGTTTTAGTTGGATGCGGTAATGCAAAAGGAGAAACTGCTGGTGCAGCAAAAGTTGATGAGGTTGCAGAAGCAGTATCTGATGAGGGTGCTATCTCTGTTGTTACAACAATTTTCCCAGAGTATGACTGGGTACGTCAGATTGTTGGAGATAATTCAAATGTTGATATTACAATGCTTCTTGATAATGGTGTTGATTTGCACAACTATCAGCCAACAGCCGAGGATATTATGAAGGTTGCTACATGCGATGTGTTTATTTACGTTGGTGGTGAGTCTGATGAATGGGTTGAGGACGCCCTAAAAGAAGCTACAAACAAGGATATGAAGGTAATTAACCTTCTTGATGTACTTGGCGATTCCGTAAAGGAAGAGGAAGTTGTAGAAGGTATGGAAGCTGAAGAAGAGGAAGAAGAAGGTGAAGAAGGCGAAGAGGAGGAAGTAGAATATGATGAGCATGTTTGGCTTTCTCTTAAGAATACAAAGATTCTTGTAGACGCTATTGCATCTACAATGGAAGAAGTTGATAGTGCTAATGCTGATACTTATGCAAATAATGCTAAGGATTACATTGCTAAGCTTGATGAGCTTGATGGAAAGTATGAAGAGGCAGTTAAGAGTGCTAACGTAAATACGGTACTCTTTGGTGATAGATTCCCATTTAGATATTTAGTTGATGATTATAATCTTAATTACTTTGCTGCTTTCGTTGGATGCTCAGCAGAGACAGAAGCTAGCTTTGAGACAATCACTTTCCTTGCAGGAAAGGTTGATGAGTTGGGATTAAATACAATCCTTACTATCGAAAATTCTGATCAGAAGATTGCAAAGACTATTATCGAAAATACGAAGTCTAAGAATGCTCAGATTCTTGCAATGGATTCAATGCAGTCAACAACCTCTGATGATGTGGCCGCAGGTACTACATACTTAAGCGTAATGGAAGATAACCTTCAGGTACTTACAGAGGCGTTAAAATAATATAAATAGCCTGTAGTAAGCAAGCTCTTATTTTACTTAAGCGAAACATGAGTTGAGCGAAGTAAATATAAGGCTTGTTTGCGTAACAGGCGAGATAGTGTTTTTTAGGAGGAATTATGGCAGTTTTGACAGCTAAAGAGCTGGCTGTAGGTTATGAGAATCAGTCAGTTCTGGAAAACATTAATTTTGAGATTAATGCAGGAGATTACTTCTGTATTGTAGGGGAGAATGGGTCAGGAAAGACTACATTGATGAAAACTATTTTGGGATTGCAGGCACCAATGTCTGGTAGCATTTCCTTTGGAGATGGCCTTGAGAATAATGAAATAGGATATCTTCCTCAGCAGTCAGTGGTTCAAAGAGATTTCCCTGCATCGGTCTACGAGATTGTGCTTTCCGGCTGCCAAAATAGCTTGGGAAAAGGCTTTTTCTATAGTGCAGAACATAAAAAACTTGCTATGGCAAATATCAAGCGCCTTGGCATAGAAAAGTTAAAAAATAGATGCTACCGAGAACTGTCAGGTGGACAGCAACAGCGAGTTTTGCTTGCAAGAGCACTTTGTGCAACAAAGAATGCTCTTCTTTTAGATGAGCCAGTTGCAGGTCTTGATCCGCAGGTGACCACTGAAATGTATGAGTTAATCAAGCAGCTCAACGATGACGGACTTACAATCATAATGATTAGCCATGACATTCAAAATGTAAAGGCCTATGCTAACAAGATATACGATGTGAATACAAAGGAGGTCCGCAATGTTAGATAAGTTAATTATGTATATGGGATTTCCATTTGTTAGATACGCTCTTATTGTAGGAGTTTTGATTGCTTTATGTTCATCACTTTTAGGAGTAACACTTGTTTTAAAGAGATATTCATACATCGGTGATGGACTTTCACATGTTGCCTTTGGAGCATTATCTATTGCAACAGTTTTAAACCTCACTAACAAAATGATTATAGTTTTGCCTTTGACAATTATTTTCGCCATCTTGCTTCTTAGAAAAGGACAAAACACAAAAATTAAAGGTGATGCTGCAATTGCAATGCTGTCAGTTGGAGCCTTAGCCTTTGGTTATATGCTAATGAATCTGTTTCCATCATCTTCTAATGTGGCAGGAGATGTGTGTACCACATTATTTGGCTCCACATCAATCCTTACACTTACTCAGTTAGATGTATGGATTTGCGGTATTCTTTCGGTAGTTGTAATCGCAATCTTTATTTTGTTTTACAACAAGATATTTGCTGTTACCTTCGATGAAAACTTCGCAAATGCGGTAGGAACAAATGTTAATTTATACAATCTTTTGATTGCCACAGTAATTGCAATAATCATTGTTTTGGCCATGAATTTGGTGGGTTCACTTTTAATATCAGCCCTTGTCATCTTCCCAGCACTTTCGGCTATGAGCGTTTTTAAAAGCTTCAAAAAAGTAACAATTTTTTCTGCTGTTTCTTCAATGATTTGCGCGCTGTTTGGAATATTGATTTCCATTTTAGTAGGTACTCCAGTAGGTTCTACAATAGTAACAGTTGATGTTTTGTTATTTGGAGTTTGTTATCTCATTGGAAGAATAAGGGGGTAAAGGTGAAAAAATCTCTTTTGATAGCTTTAAGTCTTGTGATGGCTATTAGCGTCACAAGCTGCGGCACTAAGGAAAAAGAACAGGTTGATTCAACTGAAATAATCACAGAAGATAGTTCGGCAGATAGTCAGCCTGTGGAAGCAGAAGATAAGCTGCTTGAGGATAATTCAATAGCAGAGGCAGATACTTCTGTAGATTTGGATTTAACAGCGTTGACATCCACAATGATTTATTCAGAAGTGTTCAACATGATAATGGACCCGGCGTCATATGAAGG
>JAILAV010000157.1 GCA_024681435.1 Pseudobutyrivibrio sp.
TCTATCTTTCCTTCAAACATTTCATCGCCATCTTCATCATACTCGCCATCATCAGGCTCACCGTTATTATTTTTGTCATCAAAATTATAAGTGTCTGACCAGTAGGCTGTGACAATCTCATCACCGCGAATTGTCATGTAATAGGACTTACCTAATAAGCCAGCATAATCAGTATTGTAGTTGAACATTAAATTCTTGCCTGGCGCATACTCATAGCCATGATTTCCAAAAGCTCCATAGCCCCAGTCATCCATTAAGCAAACAAGATGATTATCCTTATATGTGTAAAGACTAAGACCATAACCTAAGTGGTCAGTAACAAGCTCAAGCATGTTATCGCCATCAACGTCGATTAGATCATAGACCATATCTGACAATTCGTAATCGGAAGCTTCAATATCGCATATACGAACCATCTGTTTGTATGCAACCTTCCAATCCTTAGCAGAATCTTGATATTCACCTAGCAAACATTTTTTAACATCAGCAATTGTATAGTTTGAAATATTAGCCTCTACATATGAACCAAGAGTATCATGAGACATATAAATTGAATAATCGCTGTCAGTGCAATATGGATAGATTAACACCTTTTGGCCATAATCCGCATCGCCTATAACAATCATATCGTTATAGCCATCTAGGTTATAATCAAAGAATCCAATGGCTTCCACTGTATCCATGGACCATGTATCATCACCGAAGTTCTGCCCTGTAATAATATTATCAATGGCATTTCCATCTTTTACTAAAGTAATGCGAGCACTGTCACCATCTCCCTGGTATGTATAAAGCATAGCTTTTCCACCTGCGCCCATATCCACCTCAAAGCTTTGCTCAGAGTCACTGCCTGCTTCAAAATCCAAGACATTAGAATGAATCTCGTAAACCCCATCATTATTTATGAATGTCAAAGTTCTATCTGGTTCATTTCTATCATCGCCACCAATTTCATCATCGTATTGCAAAGTCACCTGATACACATCGTCAGCTTTAACGCCTGACACACATTTAAATGGTGCATCATTAGCATCATAGCGGAATAGATAATATTTATCGTACTTTTCAAGATAAGTATAATCTGTATCTAAACCTATATCCTTTGCATCTGTATCCATGCCAGTGTGGCTTTTGATGTAATCTACCATATCCTTACGGCTTATAGCACTTGCATCACCATAGACCTGCTTCCAGTGAAGCTTATCTATGGCAGCTTGGATTTCCTCATCTGGAATTTCTGTTGTGGATATTCCAGCACCGTTATAGAAGACTTTATCCCAGTCAATTTTATCTGGGGAATCAAACCCCTGATTCAAGAAACCGTTATATTCGTTTGATGTTAATTTCTCTTGAATTGCAGAAAGTTCATCTTCTGTTAAATCCTCTGACTTATTTTCATCTATGGTAATAATTGGCTCTTCTTCCTTTTCCACAGATGCTGATTTGCTCATATTGTCTTTTCCACATCCTGCCAAACTAGCCGCAATTACCAAGACAGCAGAAATCAACAACACTCTATTTTTCATATATCATTTTGTCCCTTCTAAGAATTCTTCTTATTCATTTTATTTTTCTTCTTACCTTTTGCAAGAATCAATACAATGACTATCACCACTACCACCGCAATGATTAAAAGTGCCATATCACTTATTGCAATACCATCAAAGGTCTCCACTGCAAATATAGCGCTATCTCCCTTAAATGAACCTTCCACATAGCTGCCTGCTATTTTTGCGTCTTTAATTTGTATCCATTTATCATCGGAAAGACGATAAAGCTTTGCATGCTCTGAATCCCCAATATAAAGTCTTACCTGAGATTTCATAGTTTCATCCACTGCAGTATTTACCAGCTTCAATTCATAAATCTTCATTTCGCTGTCAGCTGTGGTCTTTTCTGGAGGGGCTATATCCTTTCGCTCTACAACATCAACTGTAGAACTTTCGTAATATATTCCTTGCACTAAAGCAACTGATTTATCTCCCTTTTTTAAATCTGAAGCCATTACAGTTACATCATCGGCATCACCAGCAACCAAAAACATATTGCCTAGGACACTATCATTAAATAATCCATCCCATACAAGATATGTGTCATCCTCAGTATCAAGGGTTGGAAATTTAATTTCAGAAACACTCTGTCCATACTGCACGTCTTTGGAAGATACCAGCTTATAATCACTATCATAAAAATATATTTTTAAATTAGCAAAATCATCAGAAATACCTGCAGCCTTTATTGCATCATATGATATAGCCTCTGCAATGCCGTTATAGCTTACATCGTTGATTCCATCAAACTCATCACCCACATAATAATTATTGAATATATAATTCATCATATTGCTGTGGGAAATAGTTACATCTTCTTCTGTATCGTAAACCACATCACCGATAACTTCTCCGGCCCATTTTGAATCATCTTTAATATCAACCATTGCGTAACAATTTCTAAGCTTCATTGCAGCACCTGCGATTCCACCTACATAATTGCTTCCCTCCAGGACAGAAATAGATGCACAGTCTGTGACAGTACCCTTAGCATATCCTGCAACACCACCTACATAATTTCCTTCCTCAGAAATCACTCTATTTTTCGATACGCAATTACGAATTAAGCCAACATTTGAATTTCCAACAATTCCTCCCGCATTTTCTTTTCTAAGCTCAATAATTCCGGTGCTGGAAGAATTCTCAAGAACAGCAATTGTCACATATTCTTTAGATATTTTATTTGTCGATTTAGCATCGTTGACATCTGTTCCTTCAATGGCAATTGCGCCGGCAATACCACCAACATTTCTATCACCATTTATGTAGCCTAAGTTATTACAATTCTTTATTCTAGATCCATCTGGATTATCTGCATCTACAGCAGAATAATCCTCTATGATATCACCGCCATCAGCAATTCTTTTCAGATTATCTACCTCCTCCTCTGCACGGCTTGTGATATCTGAAATCTTGTTATTTATGGCATTAATATCACTGTTCAGTGTAGCTCTTTGTTTTGCAATCTTGTCACTTAAATTACGTAAATCCGTAGAGGTTTGGTCAGTAGTATCAGTGATATTTTCATCCAGCCTCTCTCCTATATCCTTTACATCGTTGTATGTACTTGTGGCATTATCATTTATGTAGCCATTTATCTCGCCTGTAAGCGAACCAACCTCATAGTCTGCTACAGCATCTTTTGCTGAATCAACACTATTTGAAACTGATGAAATTGAATCTAATACCTTTTCATAAGATGGCACAGAAATATTATTAATTCTTCCACGGGCATCGTCTCTTATCTGCTGTCTATCAACACTTCTTAGTTCGTTTTGAAGTTCCTTTATTGATGATGTAGCTTTGTTAATTCTAAACTGTGCATCATTGGTTTGATCTGTAATTTTCTTGGTAACTCTGTCTGTAGTTTCGTTGATATCCTCTGAGGCATCATTTCCTGCATCTTCTATTCTATCTGCGGCAGTATTTAATGAATCCTCACCAGATATGCTTGCGTTTGCAGTGTCATCCACAAGCTTTTGATTCAAATCTTCAAGCTCGTAAATGTATTGAAATAAGTCTTCTTCATCCTCCACAATTCTTGGCTCAAACTGTCCTGCAATACCACCTACATCCTGCTTGCCGTATACTTTTCCTTCATTGATACAGTCATTAATATTTCCGCAAAATCTGCCAGCGATTCCACCAACATTTTTTCCTGCATGCTGATATCCAACAACACCAGTATTTCTACAGCTTGAAATATCTCCTAAATTAAGGCCAGCGATTCCACCGATATCACTTCCGATTTCCACGCTTTCAGAAAAATTTTCGATGATACTATCAATGGACAGAGTTGTAACTGAGCTATCCTCCAAAGAAAGCCAGCTACTATCGGCATTAATCTCACCCGCATTGTTACTGCCTATAATAGTTCCTCTGTTTTCTCCCGCAATTCCTCCGACACCTGTAAGACTGTACACTGAGCTATTATTTTGGCAATTTCTAATTGTAGCCGCACCGCCATTAAGTCCAACAACTCCACCGGCTGTTCCTGTACCTGTAACAATTCCTTTTGCATTGCAGTTTGTGACTTCTCCTGCATTAACACCAGCGATTAATCCTACGTAATTGTTTTTATCAGTAGAATAAATGACTCCATCAACATTTAGGTTTTCTACTTTTCCGCCATCCTCAATAAATCCGAAAAATCCAATTGAACCACTTCTGCTGGTGATATTTAAACCTGAAACTGTATGATTGTTGCCATTAAAATATCCTGAAAATGAATCGATACCGTCAAAATTATCCTTGCCAGTTAAATCAATATCAGCATCCAGGCTGACAGAAAGTCCCTGACTGTATCCACCCTTCTTGCAGTTTTCCGCAAAAGTAATTAAAGTGCTAACATCTTTAATTCTAAGATTGTAAGAAGGCGCTTCTACTGCAGCCTCCTCTTCATCGGCATAAACAGTTAATCCTGTGGCTGGCACAGCTAAAAAAACTACCATTGAAAGTGCCAGAAATTTAACAAAAAATTTATTCATCATCTGATACACCTCCAACAATTTCTGTAGCCTCTATGAGGTTATCTGGCGGCATGACATTTACATCCGGAAATGGATCTCCACCGTTTAAATTGTTTACTCTAATATCCACCTCTCCTATGACAGTACCGCGGAATGTTCCAACCACATCTCCATTAATATGGCCTCTTACAAAGCCATCTACACGTGTGACACCAATACTCTTTTGAGAATCACCAGGAAGCTGAACACTAACATCAAAGGATGTTCTTTCAATAAGCCTATCGCCAAATAAAAGAATCTGTGGAAGGGCAAACATAACGACAAATATAGATATAATTGTTCCTCGTCCAAGGCATACACCAATACCGGCAATACATGGTTCACTAGTGAGCTGTCCAATCAATATTCCGGCTACAGCAAGCATAGTTCCTGATGTGACAATAGTTGGGAATGAATAGTTCATTGTGTCGATGATTGCCTTCTTTGGAGACATAGTTCTCTTTACATCCTGATATCTGCTGGACACAACTATCGCATAGTCGATATTAGCACCCATTTGGATTGAGCTGACAATCAGATAACCCATGAAAAACAGATTGCTCTTCATCAAATAAGGGAATGAGAAATTTATCCAAATACATCCCTCAATAATCATAATAAGAAGCACTGGCATACCGGCTGATTTAAAAGTAAATAAAAGTACAACCAAAACAACTAACATAGAAACAATATTAACAACCGTATTATCACGGCTAAATGTTTGCTTCAAATCCTTTTGGCTTGTAGATTCACCGGCTACCACAATATTAGCCTCATCGCCATAATAGCTTTTGGCTATTGTGTGTAATTCGTCAAGAAATGCGAAAGTCTCATCGCCTTCTTCTGGAAGTGTGAGATACAAAAGCATTCGGTCATAATTTGTACCCTGAAGCTGATTTCTTGCAATATCAATTTTGTTATATGCTTCCTCAATCAAGTCTATAGTCTCATCATCAAGACTGACATAATCCTCTTCGATTTCTTTATGGAGGAAGGTAAACATATCAATAAATGGCACACTGTAATCGTTTATTCCACTGATTAGTTTGCCATAGTTTTCATCGTCTATAGCGTAGGCAGAATACAAAAGCTCGGCAACTTCAGTGTCTATATCAACCATCTCAGCAAACTCTCTGGCATTAAGCTTTTCAGTAAGCATTCGTCCATTCATAGCCTCTGTATTTGCCAAACCTGTTGTAGATTTAATCTCATCTCTTGATTCTAAATAGGCAAGCATGTTTGCTTCTTTATCGTAGTCTCCAGATGGAACATTTAAGGCAACCAAATTAGGTGAGCTGAAAGTATCATCAATAAGTTCGTTGATGATATCCTGCTCACTTTTTGTTGCTGTTTCAAGTGTTGAATATCCATAAACATATGGACATTTAGAAGAGAAATAATATCCGAAGATAATAAGTACCACAAAGAAAACCGGTATAGTGTTTCTCGTTCTATATGCGAATTTGCCTACAAACGGAATATCAGGCACAAAGCTTCTATGCTTTGTTTTATCCATTAGCTTTGCAAAAATTAAAATCAATCCTGGCATCAGCAAGAATACAGCAAACAAACTCAGTAAGATAGCTTTGATAAGCACGATGGCCATATCTGGACCAATTCCAAATTGCATAAAACTCATGGCAATCAAACCACCAATAGTGGTAAGACTGGATGCAGATATTTCTGGGATTGCCTTGCTAAGGGCGATAATATCAGCCTGTTTATAGTCAGGCGTCTCCTTTAATTCATTTTTATATTTGTTCAGGAAAATGACAGCATAATCTACAGACAGTGCTAGCTGTAAAACAATCGTTACACTGTCAGACACGAAAGATATGGTACCTAACATATAGTTGGTGCCTTTAGCTAATGCTGCCGCCGATAAGAATGTGATAAGTAGAACTGGAATCTCAGCGTATGAATCACTGGTAAATAATAATACAAGTAAAACGATAATGGCTACATAAACTGTAATCATTTGCATTTCTTTATTTATGGTTTCACTTTCCTGATCACCCATAGTTGTAGAAACGTAATAATCGTAGCCCTCTAACTCTTCCTTTAACAAATCAAGGGCTTTTAATGCGTCATCATCGGTTTCTTCATAAATAAATGTAACTGTCAGTAATGCAGAAAAATCATTATAGTGGTCGGTGCTATTATCAAATTGCACCATAGCCACATAATCTAAGTCAGATATGTAATCAACCAAATCCTCCGCATCGGCATAGGTGATATTTTGCACCATGATTTTTGCAGAGCCGTAGGTTACGTACTCCTCCTCCATTAAATCCAAACCTACTCTTGTTTCAGAGGTTTCAGGTAGATATGCAGACAAAGAATTCTCGACTTTAACCCAATTTGCTGCAACAAGTGAAAAAATAATTCCCAGCAGAAATAAAAGCATAAATAGCTTTCGTTTGCCAACAATAAAGCCGGCAATTTTAACCATAAAATTCTCGTCTTTGTCTACGATATCTTTACTATTTTTAGACATAAGTTCCCCTTCTTTCTAGCCGCAGATTATTAGTCTAAATTATTATTTTCCAATACGTACCCTTCAATATGGATATAGTCTACAGTACTATTTTCATCGTAATATCCATTAATACTTAAGCTTTTAATAATTAAAATTGTATCACTATCATAATTCTCGCCAGATGAAAGTTCGAAAGTCTTGCCAATGACCTTTGAGGTCTTTTCGGTATTATACCCCTCTCCTTCTTTATCCAGCTTAATCAGCAATGCAATTTCGTCTGTTAAATCTAGATAACCAAGAGTTTTACCTTCTGATGCAATTGGTATTTTATTAATCTCACAATCTAATTTATCTGAGTCATACTCAGAACCAAAATCATTATCTATAATATAAAGTTTATCATAATCAGAAATATCATATGGCACTATTTTTGCATTTGCATCTACAGCAAAATAATCTTCATAACTGCTGTTGCTGATGCCATCCTCATAGTCTTCAATCTTATCCTTTTGCTCTTTGGTAAGTGTTTTAAGATATCTCTGTCCTGCAAATCCTCCTTCAGTTTTTATTGTCGAAAGGGCTTCATTCGCTTCCTTTTGAGCCTCGTCGCTATCCATGTTCGAAATATAGGCTTCAATTACCTTTTTCTGAGAAAAGGTTACAACACTATCCACATTTACACATGGAACTAAATACACAATGTAGCTTCCAATTATGATTATGAATAGGCAAAAATAAGTAATATTTTTTTTCTTTATCAGCGATGTAATATAAACCAAGAAATATATAATCTCAGCAATTATAAGTGCCATACCAAAATATCTGTTTTGCGTAAAACCATGGTCAGACACACGCATAGCCAGGCACATAATCTGCAGGATGATAAATGGAATAAACAGTAGTGGCATTATCTTTAATGGCTTAACCAACGCCTCGTCACAGCACCCCTGTGCCATTGTCCATATTATAACGCCTGTGCAGAATAATGATGCCAGAATAGTGAATACTTGATTAGATGGGAATGACCAGGTAACTAATATTTTTATTATGTAAATATAAATAATTACAAAGGCGATGGCAGTCATTATCGTAAATACGTATGAAAGTACCACCTTCGCAAATTTACCAATACTTCCTTCTGTTTTTGAAAGACCTGCAACTACACATGGAAATTGTACCAGGCCTAAAATTATAATCTCTACTCTCTCAATTAAACCGATGCTATATGTATCGATAATCAAAGTGTCAAATGCCCAAATAATCAAAAGCATGCCTATGGCAATTATTCCATAGACAAGCTCAGCCTTCATAATTCCGCAGAAGGCCTTGGCTAGATATGTTTCAAAAGTCTCTTTGCTTCTCTTGTAGAAATAGAATATTGTAATACCAAAAATAGTAACCAACCCGCAGAATAATATCTCAGAAGAGAAATCTATATATAAAAACAAATTATCTAAATCAGAGTCACCATAAACTTTTCCAAGGACCCAATTCTGAAAAACAACTGCTATACCAGCCAATACAATTAAGCCGTATTTAACTATAGTAAAAGTATTTTTCAGTACATAATTATCATTGTCTTTTTTATAAAGATGTATAGCCTCACATAAAAGCAAGCCATATGCCGCACCTGTAAGGACCTGGAATGCACCATCAAGAATCGTGCCTATAATTTCTACAGGAGTACTAAAAAAAGGATTATCATAATTTATCGCCCAACAAAGTGTTGCAATAAAAAAAACAATCAAAGAAAGGCGATGTTCCTTTATTGCATCTTTAAATAAGTCTTTTACTTTTTCTATTATTTTCATAAAATATTCCCCCTAATAAAATACTCCTAGGTGT
>JAILAV010000163.1 GCA_024681435.1 Pseudobutyrivibrio sp.
TGAGCTTTATGGCTATGACACCCAGCTTCGTTCCATGACTGGAGGATATGGTACATTCTCTTATGAATTAGCTCGCTATGAGCAGGTTCCTTCAGATGTTCAGGCTAAGGAAGTTGAAAGACGTGCTAATAAGATTAAGGATGTAGATGAGGAGTAGATATAATTTATTTAGAATGCACCCGAGAAATCGGGTGTATTTAAATAAAGTATCAAAATATGTAAATATTAAAATTACTACATATTCTAAACAATGATTTTTCACATTCATCATTAATAATTAATGGTGAAAGGGGAAGGTAGAGAATGTTTAAAAAGATATTTCCTTTGCTAATCATTATTGGGATGTGTATAAGCTTGATTGAATTTTAGTTATATGGGTAATAAAAATGCCGCGGGTATACGCGGCATTTTCTATATAATCACTATCTAACAAAGTTGGTTGGTTCCCAAGCTTCGAGTTCTGGTAAACCATATTTTTCTTTTCCAAGAGCAATACTTTTCATTAAAAAAGTCATATTTAAGGCTAGGGTGCGCATAGTCTGAAGGCCTTCTTTGTCTTCTTCGGCTTGACCTGGAAGAGCACCATGGATACTGTTCCAATATTGACTTGAAGCAACAGGCATACCGCAGATTGTAAAGTACTTATTTAATTCGTCAAAAGTAGAAGATAGGCCGCCTCTACGAGCACATACAACACTTGCTCCAACTTTCATTGTTTTAGGGAAGCTTGTACTATAGAATAATCTATCAAGACAAGCAATTAATGTTGCGTTAGCAGAAGCGTAGTATACAGGAGAAGCAACAATTAAACCATCTGCAGCTTCAAATTTAGGAGCAATTTCATTTACAACGTCATCAAATACACATTTGCCTTTTGTCTTGCAGGAAGAGCAAGCTATGCAACCTCTGATATTTTGATTTCCAATTTGAATAACCTCTGTTTCCACATCTTCTTTATCAAAGGTTTTAATCAATTCGTCTACAGCCACAGATGTATTGCCAGATACTCTAGGGCTACCATTAAGAATTAATACTTTCATTTTACAAAATCCTCCATTTACAAAAAAGAATACCTTATTATCTTAGTTTTAATTGAATATTAATTTTTAATCAATGAGTATTTTAACATTTTATTTAAATAATTATAGAAAAAAACATTTTAACATCCTAGTTTTATTGCAAAAATATACAGCTTTTATTATAATTTCTGTTTAGTGAATTAAAGTACACGAGGTGAAATGTAATGAAACACAATTTTAAAGCAATAGAAAAGAAATGGCAGGCAGCCTGGGAAAAAGATGATATCTTTAGAGCTGTTGATGGTTCTGACAAGCCAAAGTTCTACGGCTTGGTTGAGTTCCCATATCCATCTGGTGCAGGTATGCACGTTGGACATATTAAGGCGTATTCTTCTGTAGAGGTTGTTTCTAGAAAGCGCCGTATGCAGGGATATAATGTATTATTCCCAATCGGTTTTGATGCTTACGGACTTCCAACAGAGAATTATGCTGTAAAGACAAATACACATCCTAGAAAGATTACTGACGATAATATCAAAAAGTTTACTACACAGCTTAAGAGCGTAGGTTTTTCTTTTGATTATAGTCGTACAATCGATACTACTCAGGAAGACTACTATAAGTGGACACAGTGGATTTTCCTTAAGATGTTTGAGAAAGGCCTTGTTTTTAGAGATAAGACTCTTGTAAATTACTGCCCACATTGTAAGGTAGTTCTTTCTAACGAGGATTCCCAGGGGGGTAAATGTGATATTTGCCATAGTGATGTAATTCAGAAGGAAAAGGACGTTTGGTACCTTCGTATTACAGAATATGCTGATAAACTTCTTCAGGGACTTGATGAGGTTGATTTCCCAGAGAACATCAAGCAGCAGCAGGTTAACTGGATTGGAAAGTCTAAGGGTGCTTTCGTTAATTTCACACTTGAAGGTATAGAAGATAAGCTTGAGATTTACACAACAAGACCAGATACACTTTGTGGTGTAACATTCATGGTTATCGCTCCAGAACATCCATATATTGATAAGTATGCAGATAAGATTTCTAATATGGATGCAATTATGGAATATAGAGCTGAATGCCAGAAGAAGTCTGAGTTCGAGCGTACACAGCTTGTTTCTAAGGACAAGACTGGTGTTAGAGTTGAGGGCTTTGATGCAATCAACCCTATCACAGGAAAGAAGATTCCAGTATTCATCTCTGATTATGTAATGATGGGGTATGGTACTGGTGCTATTATGGCTGTTCCTGCTCACGATCAGCGTGACTGGGATTTTGCTACAAAGTTTGGTATTGATATTATCCCTGTTATCGAGGGTGGAGATGTTACAAAAGAGGCTTACACAGGCGAAGGTAACATGATTAACTCTGAGTTCCTTAACGGATTTAACAATAAAAAGGACTCAATCGATAGAATGATTCAGGAGCTTGAGAAACTTGGCTGCGGTAAGGCTGGTGTTCAGTTCAAGATGAAGGATTGGGCATTTAATAGACAGCGTTACTGGGGCGAGCCTATTCCAATCGTTCACTGTCCAACATGTGGTGATGTTGCTGTTCCTTTCGAGGAGCTTCCACTTAAGCTTCCAGTACTTGAGAAGTTTGAGCCTGGTACAGATGGAGAGTCACCACTTGCTAAGGTGGATTCATTTGTAAATTGCAAGTGTCCAAAGTGTGGCGGAGCTGCTAAGAGAGAGACAGATACAATGCCTCAGTGGGCTGGTTCATCTTGGTATTTCTTACGTTACATTGATCCACACAATGATAATGAGCTTGCCGCAATGGATAAGCTTAAATACTGGATGCCAGTTGATTGGTATAACGGTGGTATGGAGCACGTTACACGTCACTTGATTTACTCACGTTTCTGGCATCACTTCCTTTATGACATTGGTGTAGTAAATACTCCAGAGCCATACAAGAAGAGAAGTGCCCAGGGTATGATTCTTGGCGAAGATGGACAAAAAATGTCTAAGTCTCGTGGAAATGTAATTGATCCACTTGATATTGTAGATGCTTATGGTGCTGATACACTTCGTACATACGTATTATTTATGGGTGATTATGGCGCAGCTGCTCCTTGGTCAGATGCATCTGTTCGTGGATGTAAGAGATTCCTTGAAAGATTTGCAGGTCTTACAGATATTGTTACTGATGAGGCTAACAGCGAATCAATCGAAACAGGAATTCATAAGACAATTAAAAAGGTTTCTGAAGATATTGAAGCTATGAAGTACAACACAGCTATTGCAGCTATGATGGGACTTCTTAACGATATAGTTGCAGAGGGACATATTACAAAGGATAATCTTATTCTTCTTGTAAAGATTCTTTGTCCGTTTGCTCCACATCTTTGCGAGGAGATGTATGCAGAGCTTGGTGGTGAGGGTTATTGCTCACTTTCTCAGTGGCCAGAATTTGATCCTAACAAGATTGTAGAATCTACAATCGAGATTGCAGTTCAGGTAAATGGTAAGCTTAAGGCTACAATCAAGATTCCTAATGGATGCGATAAGGATGAGGCACTTTCAATCGCAAAGGCTGATGAATCAGTTCAGAAGGCTATTGATGGAAAGACTCTCGTTAAAGAAATTTATGTTCCAAATAAGATTGTAAATATTGTTGCTAAGTAAATTAACCAAGGTTTGGGAAATTAATTAGTAATGTATTTTTGTAACTGTTGTTTTATATAGTTAGTGATTAGTAATAGACAATCTTTTAGAATTTTGAGCGAGACATGTTAGTATAGTGAAAAGTTACTAAGGATTGTCTATGTAGCTAATTACGGGTTGATAGGAGGATATGTAATGAGCAAAATTATGATGACAACACCCCTAGTAGAGATGGATGGCGATGAAATGACTCGTATCCTTTGGCAGATGATTAAGGACGAGCTTTTATTTCCATTTATTGATTTGAAGACTGAGTACTATGACCTTGGTCTTGAGCACAGAAACGAGACAGATGATAAAGTCACAGTAGAGTCTGCAGAGGCTACTAAGAAATACGGTGTTGCCGTCAAGTGTGCCACTATTACTCCTAATGCAGCACGTATGACTGAGTACAA
>JAILAV010000076.1 GCA_024681435.1 Pseudobutyrivibrio sp.
GCAAGTACCTTACGTCCACCTGCTGTGCTCATTCTAGATCTAAATCCATGAACTTTGGATCTCTGTCTCTTTTTTGGTTGATATGTCATCTTCATAATATATCCACCTCCTCTTTATGAGAAAACATCAGTTGAAATTATAATAAGAAAACCGCATAAAGTCAATAATAAAAAGCATTTTAACAATTAGTAAAGCATTGTGGATAACTCAAAAACACAATATATTAAATAGAAAATAAATAATAGATACAAAATATAGTGTAAATAATCCATAAAAAAATAAATATTTATCTACAAGGTGTGGAAAACAATGTGGATAAAATAATATTAATGAACATTTTTCCACAAAAAATCATAAAATTAACAAAAATAAAGAAAAAAGATTGTGGATAACTCTATTTTAAAGATGTTGATAAAAAACAAATCTATTCTATAGGCCCAAATTCAAAAAATAAGCCACTTTATGCATTAAACAATCCCCTACACGTTTTATGGTAAATATTGATAAAACGGCTTAATTAGGTTAGAATATAAAATAGTTTAATGTGGATAAAAGGAATAATATATGGAAGAACTTGTTAAAAAATGGAATGAAATCCTAACATATTTAAAAACTGAGTATGAAATCAGTGATGTAGCCTTTAATTCTTGGTTAAAACCTCTAGAACTATTTCAAATAGAAGATAATAAATTATACATCACATATAACGGTGATCAAAGTAGCATGACTTTAAGCTACTTAACCAGAAAATTTACTACACCTCTTAAAATAACAATCGAAGAACTTATTAACCAACAATATGATGAAATCTTAGTAATTTCTCAAGAAGATGCAAATCAACTAAAAAAAGAAAAAGATGTTGAGCATATTAAAATAGAAGAAACTCTTCCATTCGAAGAAAAAAGAATGGGAAATTCATCAATAAATCCAAGATTTACTTTTGATAATTTTGTCGTTGGTAGAA
The DNA here is from genome assembly GCA_024681435.1 of Pseudobutyrivibrio sp. GTDB lineage: Bacteria > Bacillota > Clostridia > Lachnospirales > Lachnospiraceae > Pseudobutyrivibrio. The sequence continues at coordinate 965 of JAILAV010000076.1, forward strand.
ATAATAGATTTGCTCAAACAGCAGCTCTTGCTGTAGCAGAATCACCAGGAGAATTTTACAATCCTCTCTATATATATGGTGGTCCTGGACTTGGTAAGACTCACTTAATGCAAGCTATTGGAAATTATATTGAAAATCAAAATCCAAAAGCCAATATATTATATGTAACTTCAGAAGAATTTACTAACGAAGTTATTGAGAACATGAGAACAAATAATAATGCTACAGCAATGCAGCGTTTTAGAGATAAATACAGAACAGTTGATGTTCTCATGGTTGATGATATTCAATTTATTATAGGAAAAGAAGCAACACAGGAAGAGTTTTTCCATACATTTAACGCACTTCATGCTATGGGAAAACAAATTGTCATTTCTTCTGATAAACCTCCAAAGGATATGGAGACTCTTGATGATCGTTTTAAATCAAGATTCGATATGGGCCTTATGGCTGATATTGGTTATCCAGATTATGAAACAAGAATGGCAATTCTTAATAAAAAGATTGAAGAAAAGAAATTCAATCTTGATGAATCGATAAGAAAATATATTGCTGAAAATATTCAATCTAATATTAGAGAGATAGAAGGAGCTTTAAATAAACTTATAGCTTTTTCTAGACTAGAAAAGATTGATATTACAATGGAGATAGCAGAAAGAGAATTACAAAATTTCATCTCTCCTAATATTTCAAGAGAGATTACTCCACAGCTAATTATTGAAGTCGTTGCAGAACACTTCAATATTACAGTTGATCAAATGGCATCAAAGAATAGATCAAGCTCTGTAGTTAGACCTAGACAAATCGCAATGTATTTATGCAACACTATGACATCTTCTTCATTACAGGCAATAGGATTATTACTTGGTGGAAGAGATCATTCCACTATTATTCATGGTGCAAATAAAATAGAAGATGAAATAGATAAAGAAGAAGCAACAAGAAATCTTGTTGAAACTATCAAGAAAAAGATTAATCCTAACTAATGTTTAAAACCTGTTGATAACATAACTAATAACTTGTGACTAAACTGTGAATTATATGTAGATAAAAAATACTTTAAAAAATCATCATTTTTTATTCACAAAATATCCATACTTTATCAATAGATAATTCACAGATTTTTAAAAGTTATCTTTTCATGTTTTACGTATAAATACTGGCGTTTCACAGTTATATACAAATCAACAACCTATAATAAGAGTACTTAGAATATAATTTATATTTTTTATTTATAAGAAAGGGAGCATAACAAATGAAAATAACTTGTCAAAAAGCTGACCTTGTAAAAGGAGTAAATATTGTATCAAAAGCAGTTCCTACAAGAACAACAATGGCAATACTTGAATGCATATTAATTGATGCATCATCTGGAGAGATTAAACTTACTGCTAATGATATGGAAATAGGAATAGAAACTATTGTTAATGGAAATATTTCTGAAAGAGGAATTATCGCTCTTGATGCAAAGAAATTCTCTGAAATAGTTAGAAAGCTTCCTGATAATGAAGTTACTATAGAAACAGATGCTTCATTTAAAACATCTATTACTTGTGAAAAAGCTAAGTTTGATATTATAGGAAAATCTGGAGAAGATTTTTCTTACATTCCTGTCATTCCTAGAAATCAACCAATCATTATTTCACAGTTAACATTAAGAGACATAATAAGACAAACTATCTTTTCAGTTGCTGATAATGAAAATAATAAACTCATGACTGGTGAGCTTATTGAAATAAAAGATAATAAACTTAAAGTTGTAGCTCTTGATGGACATCGTGTTTCAATTAGAAACGTTGACCTTAAGAATCCAGCAAATGATGTAAAGGTTGTAGTTCCAAAGAAGACTTTAAATGAAATTATTAAAATCATTGATGGTGGTATTGATGATGAAGTAAACATCTTTGTTACTGACAATCATATTATTTTTGAATTTGATCAGACTATAGTAGTATCACGTACAATCGAAGGCGAGTTCTTTAAGATTGAGCAGATGCTTTCTGCTGATTATGAAACAAAAGTTAAAATAAATAAAAAAGAATTCTTTGAATGTATTGATAGAGCAACAATTCTTGTTAATGAAGGTGATAAAAAACCTATCATTGTTAACGCTGTAGATAATACAATGTCACTTTCAATATCTTCATTTATTGGAACTATGAACGAAGATATTGATATTGTTAAAGAAGGTAAGGATATAATGATTGGATTTAACCCTAAGTTTGTTATTGATGCACTTAAGGTTATTGATGATGAGGAAATCAATCTTTACATGCTTAATGCAAAGAGTCCATGTTTCATTAAGGATGATGCAGGTTCATTCATTTACATAGTACTTCCTGTAAACTTTAATAATCCAGGAGCAAATTAATGGAAAAGATTCAAATCAGAGATGAATTTATAAAACTTGGCCAACTTCTTAAATTAGCTAACCTTGTTGAATCAGGTGCAATGGCTAAAGAAGTTATTGAAGATGGACTTGTTAAATACAATGGTGAGGTTGAAACTCGCCGCGGCAAGAAAATCTATCCTGGTGATGTTGTTGAATTTAATGGAGAAAGCGTAACAGTTACTAATGATAATTAAATCCATTGAGCTAGAGAATTTTAGAAATTATGAATCATTAAATATTAGTTTTGATGAGCATACTACTATTCTCTTTGGAGACAATGCCCAAGGAAAAACAAATATTTTAGAGGCAGCATATTTATCTGGCACTACAAAATCTCATAAAGGTAGTCGTGATAAAGAAATAATTAAATTTGATCAAAATGAAAGTCATATTAAAACGATAGTTTCTAAGAATGATAGAGATTATCAGATTGATATTCATTTAAAGAAAAATAAATCAAAAGGAATTGCTATTAATAGAGTTCCAATAAAAAAAGCTGCTGATTTATTTGGCTTGATTAATATTATTTTCTTTTCTCCTGAAGATTTAAATATTATAAAAAATGGACCTTCAGAGAGAAGAAAATTTATGGATGCAGAGCTTTGTCAAATTGATAAGATATATCTTTCAGATTTGACTAATTATAATAAAGCTTTAAATCAGAGAAATGCTCTTCTTAAAGAGATGATTTACAAACCTGATTTAAAAGAAACTTTACCAGTATGGGATGAGCAATTAATCACATATGGAAAAAAGATAATAACAAGAAGACAGCAATTTATTAACGATATCAACATTATTGTTAAGGATATCCACTCAGGTATTACTTCAGGAAAAGAAACAATTAATGTAAGCTACGAACCAAATATTGAAGATATCTTTTTTTTAGATGAGTTAGTTAAAAATAAAGAAAAAGATATGAGATTTTGTCAAACTTCAGTTGGTCCACATAGAGATGATATTAAAATTACTGTTGATGGAATTGATATAAGAAAGTATGGAAGCCAGGGACAACAGCGTACTTGTGCTCTCTCACTTAAACTTTCAGAAATAAAACTTGTAGAAAATACAATTAATGACAAACCTATTTTACTTTTAGATGATGTTTTATCTGAATTAGATAAAAATCGTCAAAGTGATTTATTAGATAACTTATTGGATACTCAAACCATTATTACTTGTACTGGTCTTGATGAATTTGTTAAAAAAAGATTCATGCTAAATACGGTATATAAAGTAACTGATGGTTCTATAGAATTAATAACGGAGGAACACAGGTGAGTAAGGAAGTCAATCAGGAATATGGTGCTGATCAAATACAAATTTTGGAAGGTTTAGAAGCTGTTCGTAAACGTCCAGGTATGTATATTGGTTCAACTTCAGAAAGAGGTCTTCATCATTTAGTTTATGAGATAGTTGATAATGCTGTTGATGAAGCACTTGCAGGTTTTTGTACTCATATTCAGGTAACAATTAACCCAGATAATTCAATCACTGTTGTTGATGATGGTAGAGGTATACCTACTGGTATCAATAGTAAAGCTGGTATTCCAGCAGTAGAAGTTGTATTTACTGTTCTTCATGCTGGTGGAAAATTCGGTGGTGGAGGATACAAGGTATCTGGTGGACTTCATGGTGTTGGAGCTTCAGTAGTTAATGCCCTTTCAAATTGGGTTGAAGTTGAAATTAAACGTGAAGGAAAAATCTTTAAGCAGCGTTATGAGCGTGGAAAAACTATGTACCCTCTTAAAGAAATTGGAACATGTCCAATTGAAGAAACAGGTACAAAGGTAACTTTCCTTCCTGATGATACAATTTTTGAAACAACAATTTTTGATTTCAAAACATTGAAAGTTAGACTTCGTGAGACAGCTTTCCTTACAAAGGGACTTAGAATTACTCTTACTGATACAAGAGGTGAAGAGCCAAGAGAAGAAAGTTTCCATTATGAAGGCGGTATTAAAGAATTCGTTCAGTATATAAACCGTGGTAATGAAGCACTTTATGATGAAGTTATTTACTGTGAAGGTACAAAGGATAACATCTATGTCGAAGTTGCTATGCAGCATAATGATGGATACCAGGATCAGGCCTACAGTTATGTAAATAATATTGTCACTCCTGAAGGTGGTACTCATCTTACTGGTTTTAGAGGTGCTCTTACAAAAGTATTTAATAAATATGCTAGAGATTACAAGATTTTAAAGGATTCTGATCCACAGCTTGATGGTGATGATATTCGTGAAGGTCTTACAGCAATTATCTCAATTAAAATTGAGGAGCCACAATTTGAAGGACAGACTAAGCAAAAGCTTGGTAACTCAGAAGCAAGAGGTGCTGTTGATGCCATAGTTTCAGAGCAACTTACTTGGTTCTTAGAGCAAAATCCTACTATTGCTAAAAATATCTGCGAAAAATCGCTGCTTGCGCAGCGAGCAAGAGAAGCAGCAAGAAAAGCTCGTGATCTTACTCGTAGAAAAACAGCTTTAGAAGGAATGTCTCTTCCAGGAAAACTTGCTGACTGCTCAGATAAAGATCCTAAGAATTGTGAAATTTTCATCGTAGAGGGTGATTCAGCTGGTGGTTCAGCAAAAACTGCTCGTAGCCGTGCAACACAGGCTATTCTTCCACTTCGTGGAAAAATCCTTAATGTAGAAAAAGCCCGCGAGGACAGAATCTACGGAAATGCTGAAATTAAAGCAATGATTACCGCATTTGGAACAGGTATTCATGAAGATTTTGATATTTCAAAACTTAGATATCACAAAATCATCATCATGACTGATGCCGATGTTGATGGTGCTCATATTGCTACGCTTATGCTCACATTTCTTTACAGATTTATGCCAGAGCTTATTAAGCAAGGTTATGTATATCTCGCTACTCCTCCACTTTACAAATTAGAGAAGAATAAAAAGGTATGGTATGCATATTCTGATGAGGAATTAAATAATATTCTTACTGAAGTTGGTCGTGATGGAAATAATAAAATCCAGCGATACAAGGGACTTGGCGAGATGGATGCTGAGCAACTTTGGGAGACAACAATGGATCCTGAAAAGAGAATTCTTAAGCGTGTAGTTATTGATGACGAAGATGCTTCAGAAATCAATGTTACTTTCTCAACACTTATGGGTGATAAGGTTGAACCACGTAGAGAATTTATCGAAGCTAACGCAAAATACGTACAAAACTTAGATATTTAGTATTTCTTATAAATTTTTCGGGCTACGCCCGTAGAAAGAAAAAGGAAAAAGATGGACGACAAAATTTTTGACAATATTCATGATGTTGACCTAAAGGCAACAATGGAAACAAGCTACATCGATTATGCTATGAGCGTTATCGCATCACGTGCTCTTCCAGATGTTCGAGATGGTCTAAAACCTGTTCAGCGTAGAGTTCTTTTCTCTATGATTGAACTTAATAATGGCCCCGACAAACCACACAGAAAATGTGCTCGTATTGTCGGTGATACAATGGGTAAATATCACCCACATGGTGATAGTTCTATTTACGGAGCACTTGTCAACATGGCTCAAGAATGGAACACACGTTATCCACTTGTAGACGGCCATGGAAACTTCGGTTCTGTGGATGGCGATGGCGCTGCGGCTATGCGATACACAGAGGCACGTCTTTCAAAGATTTCCATGACAATGTTTGGTATCAATTACAAGGATGATAAATTCACCACTGGTAAAGATATCGACATGGATGGCGTTGACTTCATGCCAAACTTTGACGAGACAGAAAAAGAACCAACAGTTCTTCCAGCTAGATACCCTAATCTACTTGTAAATGGTACAACTGGTATCGCCGTTGGTATGGCTACCAATATTCCACCTCACAATCTTAGAGAGGTAATTGGAGCTGTTAATAAAATAATTGATAATCAAATTGAGGAAGATAGAGATACTGAAATCGAGGAAATACTTGATATTGTTAAAGGTCCAGACTTCCCAACTGGTGGCGTTATCTTAGGTAAGGCTGGTATTGAAGAAGCTTACCGCACTGGTCGTGCAAAAATTAGAGTTCGTGCTGTAACAGAAATTGAGCCAATGGACAATGGTAAGAACAGAATCGTTGTTACAGAGCTTCCATATATGGTAAACAAGGCTCGTCTTATTGAGAAAATTGCAGAACTTCACAAGGATAAGAGAATTGATGGTATTACAGATCTTCGTGATGAGTCATCTCGTGAAGGTATGCGTATTTGTATAGAACTTAGACGTGATGTAAATCCTAACATAATTTTAAATCAGCTATACAAGCACACTCAGCTTCAGGATACTTTTGGTGTTATCATGCTTGCGCTTGTTGATAATCAGCCAAAAATCTTAAACCTTAAGCAGATGCTTGTACATTACCTCAATCATCAAAAAGATGTTGTTACTCGTCGTACTAAGTACGAGCTTAACAAAGCCGAGGAACGTGCTCATATATTAGAGGGATTGCTTATCGCTCTTGATAATATTGATGAGGTTATCCAGATAATCCGTAGTTCAGCAGATGTTAATTCTGCAAAAGCTACATTGATGGAGCGTTTCGGACTTTCAGATGCACAGGCTCAAGCCATTGTAGATATGCGTCTTCGTGCTCTCACAGGTTTGGAGCGTGATAAGATTCAGCAGGAGTACAACGATTTACAGATTCTTATTGGTAAATTAAAAGAAATTCTTTCTAACGAAAAGGTACTTCTCGCAGTTATCAAAACAGAAATTACAGAAATTGCAGAAAAGTATGGTGATGACAGACGTACATCAATTGGATTTGATGAGTTTGATATCAGCATGGAAGATATGATTCCTGTTACAAATACAGTTGTTACATTTACAAAGCTTGGTTATATCAAGCGTATGAATGAGGACAACTTCAAGTCTCAGCATAGAGGCGGTAAGGGAATCAAGGGTATGGACACAATCGATGATGATTATGTTACAGAAATGCTTATGATGTCATCTCATGATTACCTACTCTTCTTTACAAATAAGGGTCGAGTATATCGAATAAAAGCATACGAAATTCCAGAATCTAGTCGAACAAGCCGAGGAATTGCAATTGTAAATATTCTTCAGCTTCAGCCAGATGAAAAGATTACAGCAATGATTCCTATTGAGGATTATCATGAAGATAAATATCTGTTCATGGCAACAGCTGATGGTTTCGTTAAGAAGACAAAGATTACAGAATACGACAATATCAGAAAGAATGGACTTACAGCTATCACACTTCGTGATGATGATACTCTAATCGAGGTTAAGCTTACTGATGGCGACGAAGATGTAATTATGGTTACAAAATATGGACAGGCAATCAGATTTAGCGAGACTGAGGTTCGTGCAACCGGAAGAGCAACCATGGGTGTAATCGGTATGAACCTTGCTGATGACGATGTAATCATTGGAATGCAGTTAATTTCTCAGGGTGAAAGCCTAATGACTGTTTCAGAAAATGGTCTTGGAAAATGTACTCTGATGAGCGAGTTCAATACAATCCACAGAGGTGGTAAGGGTGTTAAGTGCTACAAGATTACAGAAAAAACTGGAAATCTGATTGGTGCTAAGGCAGTTGAAAAAGATGATGAAGTAATGCTTATAAATACTGCTGGAACAATAATTAGAATTGAAGTTGCAGGTACTACATTACTTAGCCGAATAACTTCTGGAGTAAAATTAATAGACTTAAAAGAAAATACTAAATTAATTAGTATTGCAAAAGTTAGAAAAAGTGATACAATTCTACAAGAAGAGGTTGAAGAATTAAATGAAGGTTCAACAACCGAATCATAGAAATGTATAATAGCAAAGGAGCTGTTATTAATAAATAGCAGCTCCTTTTTATTGGACTTAAGCGCTTTATCCGTTTAAAGTAACGATAAATTAAAGTGTTAACAGACCACTGCAACAAAGAAATAATTAAATTAGATTTAATAAACTTAAAGTTTTTTAAATAAAAGAAGTATTAGAAAAGGAGTTTAAAATTTTTGGCAAAGTATATTACAAAACGAATTCTACTGGCGATAGTTTCAATTTGGATTATTACTATGATTACTTTTTTTGCTATGAATGCTATCCCAGGTGGGCCTTTCAACAAAGAAAAGGCTACTGACCCAGCAGTTATTAAGCAATTGGAAGAAAGATATAACTTAGATAAGCCTTTAGGCGAACAGTACGTGATTTATATAAAAAATCTTCTCCATGGAGACTGGGGAGTATCCCTAAAAACAGGAAGACCAATATGGTCAGATATGATAAACAAATTTGGAGTTTCAGCAAAGCTTGGTGTTCGTGCAGCAATTATAGCAATTATAGTTGGAATCATACTTGGTTCTTGCGCGGCACTTACAAGAAACAGATTACCTGATAGATTGATTATCTTTTTCACTACACTTGGAACAGCAATGCCATCATTTGTGCTTGCTACTCTCCTACTTTTGGTATTTTGTTTATGGTTAGGTTGGTTCCAGGTATTCTCATCAAGTGATCCAAACTATACACTTCCAGTAATTGCACTTTCTGTATATCCAATGGCATATATCACCCGTCTTACAAAGACAAGTATGCTTGATGCATTAAACCAGGATTACATCAGAACAGCAAGAGCAAAGGGTGTGTCGAAATTAAAAGTAATTTTTGTACATGGCCTTAGAAATGCTCTTATTCCAGTAATTACTTATGTCGGCCCAATGGTTGCTTACATCCTAGTCGGTTCAATGGTTGTAGAAAACATTTTTACAATTGGTGGATTGGGATCAACATTCGTAACCTCTATTTCAAACAGAGATTACCCAACAATTATGGCTGTAACAATTTTCTTAGCAATTCTTATGGTATTTGCAAATCTACTTACAGATGTTGTTTACAAGCTAGTTGATCCAAGAATTAAACTAGATTAGGAGGAAGTTAATTTTGGAGAATAAAGAAGTAAAGAAGAGCTTCCTCTCTGCTCAGGTTGATCTTTCAAAATTCAACGCTGGCAATTTTGAGAAAGCTACAGATGATGAAAAGCGTCAGCAGGACGTAATGGGTGAATCTACCACATTTTTAAAAGATGGATTAAGACGTCTTCGTAAAAATCCACTTGCAATGGGAAGTATTGTTGTATTAGTTGCAATTATCTTAGTAATTCTCGTAGCACCACACATTGTCCCATATAGTTATGATGAAGTAATTACAGTAAATGGTCAACGTGATAAAACAATGACAAATCTTAGCTTCATGTGCTATTCCGACAAAGAGTTAGCTTACATGGAAGAAACTGGAGAGGATTTATTCCCTCATATTTTTGGAACTGACGGTTTAGGACGAGATTATTTTATTCGTGTTATCTATGGAACACGAGTATCTTTAGCTGTAGGAATCGTTGCAGCAATTATGGTTGTTTTAATCGGAATTGTATATGGTTCAGTAGCCGGATATTTCGGAGGTAAAGTTGACCTTATTATGATGAGAATCGTAGATATTATCTATTCTCTTCCAGATATGTTAATTATTATCCTTATGTCTGTAGTACTTAAAGAAGTACTTCAAGGCAAACTGGTAGGAACAGTACTTGATAGATTAGGAACAAATATGATTTCCATGTTTATCGTATTTGGTCTTTTATATTGGGTAAGTATGGCCCGTCTAATCAGAGGTCAGATTCTTACAATAAAGAATAATGAATATGTTTTAGCAGCAAAGTGTATTGGTACTTCAAACAGAAAGATACTTACAAGTCATATTCTTCCTAACTGTTTATCAGTAATTATTATTACTACTGCCCTACAGATTCCAAGTGCTATCTTCACAGAAAGCTACTTGTCATTCTTAGGACTTGGTGTATCAATTCCACTTTCATCACTTGGTTCACTTGCCAATGATGCAAGAGCAGGTATGCAGTCATATCCTGCAAGACTTGTTATCCCAGCAGTAATAATATGTCTCATCGTATTAGCATTAAATCTTTTAGGTGATGGCCTTAGAGATGCATTTGATACAAAGCTTGATTAGTTTAGGAGGAATAAATGGAAGATAAGAAGTACATACTAGAAGTTAATGACCTCCACACAAGCTTTTTTACAGATGCTGGAGAGGTTAATGCAGTAAATGGTGTTTCATTTAAATTAGAGCCAGGCAAGACACTTGGAATAGTTGGTGAATCTGGTTCAGGTAAGTCAGTTACATCATATTCAATTATGCAGATTCTAGCTCAAACTGGTCGCATTACAGGAGGAGAGGTTTTATATAAAGGTCAGGATATTACAAAGTATTCTGAAAAGGAAATGCAAAAATTTAGAGGAAGCAAATGCTCTATTATTTTTCAGGATCCAATGACCAGTTTGAACCCTGTTTTTACAGTTGGTTATCAGCTTGAAGAAGCGATTATGCTTCATACAAATAAGACTCGCGCTCAGGCTAAAGAGCGAGCAATAGAATTATTATCTTTAGTAGGAGTTAATGACCCAGAAAAAAGATTAAAGCAATATCCACATGAGCATTCAGGTGGTATGAGACAGCGTGACATGATAGCAATGGCTCTTGCATGTGAACCAGATATACTAATTGCTGATGAACCTACTACTGCTCTTGATGTTACAATTCAAGCTCAGATTCTTGAGCTTATGCAAAAGCTTCAAAAGAAGCTTGGTATGGCGATAATTATGGTTACTCATGATCTTGGTGTTATTGCATCAATGTGTGATGAAATCATTGTTATGTATGGCGGTAGAGTTTGTGAGCGTGGTACAGCAGATGATATATTCTATGCTCCTGCTCATGAATACACAAAGGGATTACTTCGTTCAATTCCACGTGTAGAAAACATGAATCAAAAATTAGTTCCAATCGGAGGCACACCAATCAATCTATTAAATATGCCAAAGGGATGTGCTTTCTGCCCTAGATGTGATGAAGCAATGAAGATTTGCTTAAGCGAAGTTCCAGATGAACTTCGAATTAGTGATTCACATTTAGCAAGTTGTTGGATGAATGTAAAAGAATTATTTGAAAGTAATAAGGAGGCATAGAATGAGTGAAGAAAAATACCTCCTTGAGGTAGAACATTTAAAGCAATACTTTCCTGTAAAGGAAGGATTTTCAAAGGTTCCACTTAAGGCAGTGGATGATGTTTCATTTGCGATTAAGCCAGGTGAGACTTTGGGTCTTGTAGGTGAGTCAGGCTGCGGAAAGACAACTGTAGGTCGTACTCTTCTACGTTTATATCAGCCAACAGCTGGTCGTATCACATTTGATGGTGAAGTACTTTTCGATAGTGAAAAGAAAATTGATGTGGATATGCAGCTATATCGCAAGAAAATGCAGATGGTATTCCAGGATCCATATTCATCACTTGATCCAAGAATGACAGTTGAGGATATTATTGGTGAGCCTCTTGATGTTCACAAGCTCTACTCTTCTAAGGCTGAGCGCCGTGACAAAATCTTGTCATTAATGGAGACAGTTGGATTAAATGCAGAGCATGCAATGCGATATGCCCATGAGTTTTCAGGCGGACAGCGTCAAAGAATCGGTATAGCAAGAGCACTTGCTGTTAATCCAAAATTTATCGTTTGCGACGAGCCTGTATCAGCACTTGATGTTTCTATTCAAGCACAGGTTGTCAATATGTTTGAAGAGCTTCAGGAAAAACTTGGAATCGCTTACCTATTTATAGCTCATGACCTTTTAGTAGTTCGTCATATATCAGACAGAATTGCTGTTATGTATTTAGGTCACATAATGGAAATTGCAGATTCAGATGAATTAAATGAAAATCCAATTCATCCATATACACACAGTTTATTATCTGCTGTTCCAATTCCAGATCCAAATATAGCAAGACAAAGCAAGCGTATTATTCTAGAAGGCGATGTACCAAGTCCACTTAAAATGCCAAGTGGATGTCCATTTAGAACTAGATGCCCTTATGCTCAGGAAGACTGTGCAAAAGTAATGCCAGCATTAAAAGAAGTATCGCCAGGACACAGCGTAGCATGTCACCATATTGAAGATATTTCAAGAATCAAGAAGGGTGTCCTACTCAACTAATTCTATAAAAAAATGTGGCAAAACCATATTTTAAAATATTTTTTAATGTTATTAAGGAGGATATTTATGAAAAAGAAACTCATAGCAGTTCTTCTTGTTGCTTCAATGGCAGCAAGTATGGTAGCTTGCGGAAATAAAAATTCTGGTTCTGCTTCTAAAGAAGCAGCAGCACCAGCAGAAGCTACAACAGTTAACACAGACACAACAACACTCAAAATTAATCTTGCATCAGAGCCAGATTACCTTGACCCAGCACTTAACTCATCTGTTGATGGTGCAACTCTTGCATGTAACTCATTCGTAGGTCTTTACACATACGATGAGACTGATACTCCTGTACCAGCTCTTGCAGATGGTGAGCCAGAGATTTCAGAGGATGGTCTTCACTACACATTCAAAATGATTGAATCAAAGTGGTCTAATGGTGAAGAAGTTACAGCAAATGATTTCGTATATAGCTGGAATCGTGCAGTAGCTGAAGAAACAGCAGCAGATTATGCATATATGTTTGCACCAATCGCAACAAACGATGATGGTACACTTAAGATTGAGGCAACAGATGATTACACACTTGAAGTTGAATTAAATGCTCCTTGTGCATACTTCTATGACTTACTTGCATTCCCAGCTTTTATGCCAGTTTATCAGCCAGAAGTTGAAGCAGCAAACACAGATGGTACAAAGCCAGGTGCTTGGTGTCAGGATGCTGGATTTACATGTAACGGTGCTTACACACTAACAGACTGGAAGCACAATGAGTCTATGACTTATACAAAGAATCCAAACTTCTATAGAGCAGATGATGTTAAGATTGAGAAACTTGAGTTTATGCTTTCAGCAGATGATACAGCAATCTATGCAGCATATAACGCTGGTGACCTTGATTTCGTTGATACACATATTCCAGCAGATGAAATCGAGACACTTAAGAACAGCGCAGAATTCAATGTAGTAAATACACTTGGAACATATTATGTTGGATTTAATGTAAACTCTAAGATTTTTGATGGTCTTACAAAAGAACAGGCTGTAGAGATGAGACAGGCATTATCACTTCTTATCGATCGTCAGTGGATTGTTGATACAGTAGAGCCTACAGAGAAGACACCAGCTGACACATTTATTCCAGATGGTATGAATGATGGTAACGGTGGTACATTTGAAGCTGAAGATGCTGGATACTATGATGCTACAGCTACAGGCGCTAACAACATTGAGGAAGCTGTTAAGCTTCTCGAGGATTGTGGATATTCATTCACAGAAAATGGTGATGGAACATATGCTATGTCTCCAGCACTTGAATTAACATATCTTACAAACCCATCTACAAAGCACGAGGCAGTTGCTGCTCTTATCCAGCAGGATTGGGGTAAGGTAGGTATCTCAGTAAAGGTAGAAACAGAGGACTGGAACGTATTCCTTGAGGACAGAAAAGCTGGAAAGTTTGATGTTGCTCGTGAGGGATGGATTGCAGACTTCAACGATCCAATCAACATGCTTGAAATGTGGGTTTCATACGGCGGAAACAACGATATGCAGTTTGGTAAGAACCCAGCAAAGGCAGCTCCAGATTGGACAGAGTATGATGAGCTTATTCAGGAAATCTACACTCAGACAGATTACGCTAAGCGTGCAGAGCTTATGCACAAGGCTGAAGATATGCTTATGAGCACATATGCTGTAGTTCCAGTTTGGTTTGAGAATAATATCTATCTCCAGAAGTCAAATGTAACAGGAATTATTGCTTGCAAAAACATGAATAAGTACTTTATGTACGCTGAAAAGACAGCAGAATAAAACCTAAAAAAATATATGGGGAAATCTTTAAGATTTCCCCAATTTATTATTGACTTTGGGCGCTTACTCTAGTAGAATAACACTTGCGTCGAAGAAAATAAGTAATTTACCTACAACTTTGGAGAAGTACTCAAGAGGCCGAAGAGGCGCCCCTGCTAAGGGTGTAGGTCGGGCAACCGGCGCGAGGGTTCAAATCCCTCCTTCTCCGTTTTACTTTATATGGTGCCATAGCCAAGTGGTAAGGCAAAGGTCTGCAACACCTCTATCACCAGTTCAAATCTGGTTGGCACCTCTAAACAATCCCTCGACCCTAGTAATGGGGGCGAGGGATTCTTTGTATAATTAAGACATACTGAAATATGTGAGAAAGGGGAAAATGCAATGACAATTTATGACGAGTTAGTAGCTCGTGGCCTGATTGCCCAGGTAACGAACGAAGAAGAAATTAAAAAATTAATAAA
>JAILAV010000202.1 GCA_024681435.1 Pseudobutyrivibrio sp.
TCTTAAACTCAATGGTAACTATAGCATGAGAGTTTCTGATCCAACTCAGCTATACGTTAATCTTGCAGGTAATGTAAAGAATGAATATACAGTAGATGATATTCAAGATCAGCTTCGCGCTACATTTATTCAGGCACTTCAACCAGCTCTTGGAAATCTTACAGCTCTTGGTGTAAGACCATCTGGAATTCCTAGCTATACAAAGGAAATCTCAGATGCAATGGCTCAGGAACTTGATCAGGAGTGGACTGATAAATATGGTCTTGCAATCACATCTGTTCAGATTCTTACTACAGTCATTCCAGAAGAAGATGCTAAGTTACTTAAAGAGCTTCAGAAGTCAGGCGCACTTCGTTCACAGGCTATGGCAGGAGCTACTCTTGTACAGGCTCAGGCAGAGGCTATGAAGAAAGCTGCTGCAAATCCAAACGGTGCAGCTATGGGATTCTTTGGTATGAATATGGCTATGCAGGCTGGTGGCGCTAATGCAGCTGATTTAATTAATGCAGGAGCGGCAGCTACAGCTGCAGGAGTTAATCCACAGGTGGCACCACAGGCAGCACCTCAAGCAGCTCCTCAGGCTACAGAGCCACAGGCGGCTACAGCTGGCAGATGGTTCTGTCCAAATTGCGGTAATGAGAACAATGGCAACTTCTGCGTAAATTGCGGAACTAAGAGACCATAAGGGCAGAGGAGATATTATGGCTACAATGTTTCCATGCCCTAATTGTGGGGGCCAGCTTAGATTTTCACCTAAGTCCCATTTTAGGATGAAGTGTACTTCTTGCGGAAAATATACAAATGCCCGCGAGTACACTCCTGACAGTAGTATGGGTAAAGATTCTTTAAATACAAAGGTCTATACTTGCCCAACATGTGCAGGTGAAATTCAGCTGATAGATAATGATGGTATGGAGTTTTGCCCATTTTGCGGCAATCAGACTACCATGCAGGAGCATTTCGCTAAAGGAGGTGCTCCAAAATATATTTTGCCTTTTGCTCTTGAAAAAGAAGAGGCAAAAGAAAAGTACAACGAACAGACAAAGAAATATTGTTTTACTCCAAATGGATTAGATGACAAAGAAAACATCGATAAGATGGTTGGTATGTATGTTCCATATTTTATTTATGAATATGGAATTAATGATATTGTGAAATATAGTGGAAGCCATGAGCATACTTCTGGAAATTATCACATTACAGATTACGCAAATGTCACTGTAAATGTAGATGTGGAGGATGTACAGGTTCCATTTGATGGATCTCAGACTTTGGATGATACTATTTCTCACTATATCGAGCCATTTCCAATGGATAATTTAATAGAGTTTAATCCTAATTATTTAGCTGGTTTCTTCGTTGAAAATTCTTCTGTTGATAAGGATTTGTATGTTGAGGATGCGAATGAAGGTGCAAAGAAGTATCTTTTTGGCAAAGTTCTTGAACAGGGCGGTCAGTACAAGCCTAATGAGAAAGAGAAAACCTACATCAATCGACAGCTTAATGAAAAAGCTAAGTCAAAAGGTGTGGCTGGGGCGTATTTTCCTTTGTATTTCCTGACAACAAGATATGGTGATAGAGTTGCATATTCTATTGTGAATGGTGCAAATGGAAATCTTTACATGGATATGCCAATTGACAAAAACAAAATGTATAGAACTGCTTTTGTTGTATCAATGATTATTTTTGCCATTCTTCTTGGATGTACATTTTTATTTGATTTCAGTTTTAAAATTGAAAAGGTTACGTCTTTTTCAGCTTTTATTTCATCTGTGATTTCGTATGTGGGGGCAGTTTTAGCAGATAAAGCCTATCGCAAAGATAATCACTTAGATGATAAAGGATTTTTTAAAACAAAGGATAATGTAAACAAAAAGAAAGAAGATAAAGAAAAGAAGCCTAAGAAAAAGGATACTTTCTGGGGAAAATATTCTACTACAATAATTATAGTGGCTATGACACTGTTGATTTTTAGTATATTTACAGGCACTTTCAACGGTGTTATTAATTTAACCTTTGGCATAATGATGCCTGTTAGCGTAATCATTATTGTACTTGCAGCTATATCTGTGAAAAAGGGTGATAAAAAAGTTTTAAAATTAGGCATATTTGGCTGGTTATTCTCATATATTATTCATGTCATTAGTTTGCCAAATGATATTTTCTACTATGGAGCAATGATATTCGTTTTTGTTATGTTGTTGCATTCTATGAGCGCAGTTGTTCATCAATACAATGTATTTGCAACTCGCCCATCTCCACAATTCGAAAAACATGGAGGAGGGCTTGAGCATGCAAAATAAAGTATTAAATACAATCAGAGTGCTGGTGTGTGCACTGTTTTTTGCAATTTTAGCAACTCCATTAAATGTAGAGGCTAGTAATGATAATGTATGCGTTGTGGATGATGCAAAGCTTCTTACAGATGAGGAGATATCTGAATTAGAGGATTATTTGGATTCTCTAAACAGCGATATAAATTATCTTGCTGTTACTTCGGATTCATCTGAGTACGGCAGAAATGCTGATGACATATTGTATTCATATTATACGTCTATCTTCTCAGGTGCTGATGATGGTATTGCTTTTATCATCGATATGTATGATAGAGAGATTGTTATCTCTGGCTATGGAGACATTGATGGTAGAATTTCAGATGCAGACGCTATTGATATCACTGATAACACATATACCTACGCTTCAAAGCAGGATTATTACAATTGTATTTATAATGCATTTTATCAGGCGGATGCCATAATTAATAAGGGATTTATCCTTAGACCGATGAGAATAATTGTTGCCTTTTTAATCTCGTTGATTTTAGGATATTTGGGCACATTCTTGTTTGCTATTTTGGAGCGCTCAAAAGAAGAATTGCCTGATAGCACTGCAGAAATTATTATGGTAGGGGCAGCAATTGCTGGTTCAGCTACCATTTATGACACTAAGAAGATTCTTAAACAAACATCTTCATCTGGAAGTAGTCATTCAGGTGGTGGATATCATGGCAGTAGCTATAGTGGCGGTGGATTTCACTCAAGTGGTGGAGGTCATCATTCCAGCGGAGGAAGCCATCATTCAAGTGGTGGGCATCACTCTAGCGGAGGACATAAATTCTAATATTGATTTATATGGAAATAGGAGTTCATGTTTGGACTCCTATTTTTTATTAGTAAAAGCTGTTTGTAAACAAAATAGACATATTATTGTTATATGATAAATAAATAGTATTTTGAGCTGACGGGGGGTACAATAGTGGCGTTTCACTTTAAGAAAAAGGACTACGGAACTATATATCGAAGATTAGCTATTTTAGTAGGCGTCATTGTCAATGTATTATTTGCAATGGTAATTAACTGTTTGCTAGGTTTGCCATTGTATCTTGATACTGTTGGAACTATTTTTGTTGCGGTAATAGCAGGTTTATTTCCAGCGGTACTTACTGCAATGATTACTAATATGGTTTTAAGTATTATAATTCCTAATGCCCTTTATTATGCAATTATAAGTGT
>JAILAV010000207.1 GCA_024681435.1 Pseudobutyrivibrio sp.
TTAGTAAAGAGATTTCTGAATATCAATCCGTTGAAAGTAATTATGATTTTAAAGAGCTGAGCAAATATATTGAGGAAGAACGAGAATTTAAATGGATTACAATTGAGACGCCTACTAATTATAAAGAGAGTGACGTATACAGATACATAAATGATGAAACATCAAGGCTAGAGTATGTTCAAGGAAAACGAGATTTTGTTGGTGATCATTATGAGTTGATGAGCGATGAACAGAAGTCTGTATATAATTACTTATATCAAAAGGATAAAGTAAACCATACAAACAAAGCTGAGAAATATCGAAGAACACTTACTCCGTTTTTACGAGACCAATTTGCGGATAACACAGTCAATAATTCTAACAATTTTGAAAAAGGATTGCTGGGCCAAATGGTTGCGTTGGATAGTGTCGTAAATGGTGTTAGACATTGGTCAGGTATAGGAAATCAAGCAAATATTGATTCATTTGGCGAACAAATACCTACAGATATTGCAATGATGGATTCTAAAATTGATTCTTCGCTGACGGGAGGATGGCATACATTTTATGATGTTAATAAAATTGTGGGCACAAGTCTTCCAGGCGTAGCGATAGGTGTATTAACTGGAGGTAGCGGCACTGTTGCAGAAATAGTAGGTGCAGGCAGTGCTGCAACTATTTACGGAGGCAGTGCTTATGGAAATAGCATAGGTTATGCAGAACAGAGTGGATATAGTGACAGCCAAGCAAAAGCTTTTGCTACAAAAGCCGGAATAAATGAAGGTTGTAAAACACTGTTATTTTATGGTTTACTAAAAGGAACGGGAGCTGCATCATCAGCAGGATATATTTCAGCAGGCGAATCCGCGGCAGTATCTGCTACCGGTGGATTTGGCATTGAGTTTATAGATGAAACAGCAGTTAAACCAGATATACAAAAAAGCACACTTGGTGAAGACGTTGATGTAGATTACAAAACAGCGGCAGAAAATGCTGCTGTTACAGGTCTTATAACTGGTGCAGCTCGATACGTATATACGAAGTCTAATGCGGAATCAGTAAGTGGTGAGCAGAATATATATGAAAATGCGCATGTGCTGGATAAACCTAAGCAAGTGCATCATTTTGCAACAAACAAGAATAAAATATATACACCGCAGTTTGAAGAAATAGCAAAAAAATATGGGTTAGATTTAGACGATATATGGAATAAAAAGTATATGTCTCACCAAGGACGACACCCTAATGAATATCACCAATTTGTGTTGGATAGAATGAGGCAATATGATGACTTAGCTCAGGGAGATAAGGATATTTTTCTTAAATTGTATGAGCAAATGAAAATAAAAATAGAAGATAATCCTGATATGTTATACAAAGATTATTGGAGAGAAGGAGAATAATGATGCAGTTTTATAAATTATCTATGGATATGGAAAGAGAAAATGATGTGATTTTGCATTGTAACAATTGTAGTGAAATAGGATTAAATACTTTTGTAACGGGTAAGTATTATTCTGAAAGTATTAATATTATCTTTTTTTATGATGAAAAAGAGGGCAATGTATGGACAGACTATCTAGCGAATGATAAGGGATGGTTTATCGTGTCAGAGAGACTCAAGGTTTTATTGCAAAAAATGAATTCTAATATCCAATTTATTGATATAAGAATATATGATATAGAAAATCAGGATACTAATAAAACGTATTATATCGCAAATATTCTTAAAGTTGTGGATGCACTATGTCTTGATAAATCTGAATATTTTGAAACATATATTGAAGGAAAAGGCATGATATATAGTGTAATAAAATATGGAATATATGAAAACAAAACTGAAGGGGCAGATGTTTTTAAATTAGATAATTGGCAGCAAGTTCCTATTTTTGTATCAGAAAATTTTAAAAGAGAAATTGAGATAAATAATTATACAGGGATGGCATTTCGTAAAATTGCAGTTGAATAATTTGCAATACAGTCAAGCTAGTGGGCACACTTGGTGAAGACGTTGCTGTAGATTACAGAAAAGCGGCAGAAAATGTAGCTGTTACAGGTCTTATTACTAGTGCGGCAGGATACGTATATGCGAAGGCGAATGAAAAGCTCCACTTAGTCTAACTAAGTGGAGCTTTCCCCTCTTTAAACAGCTTCATCATTTCATTGGTGAGGCTATAGTTAGATGGCTGCAATTCGATTTCATTTCTTGGAACCCACTGGGCGTATTTTAATTCGCTTTCATCCATGGTGATAGTATCATCACCATCAACATCGCAGTAATATCCAATTAGAATATCGCTGGCAACACCCCAAGGTTGAGATTTATAGTAAGTTATATTTTTAACCTTAAGACCGGTTTCTTCCATGACTTCACGAGCGACTGTTTCTTCCATTGTTTCGCCTATTTCGGTGAAACCTGCAACTAAAGCATTGTGGGCAAAGCCAGTTCTATATTTTGTTAAAAGGAGCTTATCGCCATTTCGAACTCCAACTATAACAGCTGGATTGATACGAGGATAGCGAATGTGTCCACATTTAGGACAAACTAAAGCGCGCTCGGTGGTAGATAGCTCATTTTCAGTTCCACATTTTCCGCAAAATCTGTTGCATTCATACCAGTTAATGAGTTGAAAAGCAGTGTAACATGCGAAAATGTAATGCTGTGGATTTAAAGCATTGCTTCTGAGCTGTTTTAATGAATTAAACTCATATCCTGCTGGGATAGAGCAACCGCTTTTATTAAAATCTTTGGCATAGAAAAATTCTTCGCCGGATATTTCAAAAAGGTAAATTGGTTCAAAATCAGCGTCAAAATCCTTTAATTTAGGAAAAGATAGAGTGTTGCTTTCATCAATATGCAGCAAGAAATTACCTTCATTAAAAACTATAATAATTGAATTATCAGAGGCCTTGGCTTCCGGTTTAAAGCTGTTATTTAACTTCTTAGGATAAATATCTTGAATCATAGGAACCTCCTAAAATTGATTTTGCACAATTTATTATGAACCTCTCACAGAAAATGTCAATATTGAGGAGCGTATTGTAGAATGCTAAAATACCCATATATAAAACAGGAGGCAGGCAAGATGTACGATAAGATTTCAAGACTTTTAATGTATGGTGATTTAACAGAAGATAGTATTCTTTATCAATTAGGTAGAGTTATTGATAAGGTAGAGATAGGTGATTACAACAAAAGAGAGATTGTAAGAGAGATTAACGCAATTTCCAAGAAGCTGTTAATGCTAGCAACAGATTACGGCTTTGATGATAACCTATGGCATAACTATCTGACTTTCTACATTATTACTAACGAAAATCCATTTTCTCTTGTTACAGAAAAGACAGATGTAAAGCCTGGCTCTGTAAATTATTTAGTTGAGAATGATTTTAAGATTTTAAAAGAGCTTTTCGATTACGACTTTAGTCCTTTAGAAAAAGAATTAGGCATTGGCTCTTTTAGCATATTTACAAGCTATAGTGCTGTTGCAAAAAATGAGCAGATGTACAATCGTAATGTTAGCGAAAAGGTCAGAAGACTTTCTAGAGAATTGGAAAATGCAGCTGATGAAAAAGGATTCTTCGATGTAATTACTGATTTTTATAAGGCATACGGCGTTGGAATGTTTGGACTTAACAAGGCATTTCGCATTGAAGAAGTTGGAAGCAACGATATTAAATTTGTTCCAATCAGCAACATGGATGAGGTAGTACTCGATGATTTGATTGGCTACGAATATCAAAAGCAGCAGCTTATCGCAAATACGGAGAGCTTTGTTCAAGGCAAGAAGGCTAATAATGTCTTACTATTTGGTGATAGCGGAACTGGTAAGTCTACCAGTATCAAGGCTATAGTGAACCAGTATTATGATGATGGACTTCGTATGATTGAAATCTACAAGCATCAGTTTAGATATTTATCGAAGATAATTGCAAGTATCAAAAATCGCAATTACAAATACATAATTTATATGGATGATTTGTCTTTTGAGGAGCATGAGATTGAGTACAAATTCTTAAAGGCTGTTATTGAAGGTGGCGTGGAGACAAAGCCTGATAATATATTGATTTACGCTACATCAAATCGTCGTCATCTCATTAAAGAGACATGGAATGACCGAAACGACCAGACTAATGCTGAAGACAGACATCACTCAGATACAGTGGAGGAAAAGCTTTCGCTTGTTCATCGTTTTGGTGTGACAATCAGTTACTCAAAGCCAATGCAAAAGGAGTATATTGATATAGTGCTTGGCCTTGCAAAGCGAGCTGGAATCACTATGCCCGAGGAAGAAATTATCGCAAAAGCGAAGGTCTGGGAAATGGAACAGGGAGGTCTATCAGGAAGAACCGCCCAGCAATTCATTTATCATTTGCTAGGATAGAGGATAGG
>JAILAV010000042.1 GCA_024681435.1 Pseudobutyrivibrio sp.
AATCCTGTTGTAGGCTCTTTAATCCATGATGTATATGTGTTTGCTCCATCATATGCTTTTTCAAAAATACCGCTAGACTCTGATGATGTCATAAACTCATAACTACTTAAATCGTATTCCTCATCCGGTTTGATTTCAAATTGAGCATGAGCTACCATCATACCTTGAGTATCTGCAATATAACCATCGTCAACATTCTCTGCCAAGAATTCATGAACATTATTCAAGTCGAAACTTCGCTGAATTGTTCCTACAACATTTCCACTAGCATCTTTAATAGGAACAATTATGATACAAATTCTATTTCCTGCCGACTTACTAACAATAACATCTGATACTGCAGTTTTTCCTGTAGATATACATTCTTGGAAATAACTTCTATCAGAAATATTAACAAGTTCCAACCCGTCTGTTCTGTGAATCTGGTCACCATTGGCACGAGACAGGATTATACTCTTGTTTCCATCATTAATTGCATCATTTATACTATCTAAATACTTCAACATAACATCATCTGGTACAGGTTGCTCCTCTGTACCATAATTAAGTATATAATGTGGTGAAGTAGGCGAATCAGCAAATGTCTGCAATGCAATTACATTCTCTGAAACTATCTCAGAAAACCTAGTCTCAACAAACTTTGCTCTTGTTTCAAGCAAATCTAAAGCATCATTTTTTGCTTTGTTTGTAGATGTTGTGTAGCTAATTAAAATAGCAACAAGCAATGGCACTGCTACAAGCAAAGCCATAACAACTATAAGCTTGGTTTTAATACTATCCTTTACGCTAATAGTACTTTTAGCAGATGTGTTTTCTCTTTTTTCTTTTCCCATATGTCCGCTCCTTTAAACCCCAATGTTATCAACTAATATTGATAAGTATGAATTATAGGACATAAATATGAAAAAACCGTTAAATACTCATGTAGGAATCATTAACAATCCACTTATCTTCATAGTTCTTTAACGGTTTGTTCATAAATATATTATATAATCCTCTCAGTCACACATAATCCGTAGTCTGTTAATAAATGAGGGGTAAACTAATGGGAAAAGCTAATAAAAACCAAAATTCTCAAAGTGGTGTAGCATTCAAAGATAGTATCAAGACCAAGCTGATTTCTATCATGATTCTAGTTGCTGCAGTGCCACTTATCATTGCTGTAGTAATTAGTTATAACACTTCTACCACAAAGGCTCGAAATGATGCTTTAGACTTATTGGAGTCTAAGGCTAATAGCGTTGAGCTTGAATATTCAAATGTTATTAATCAGAATATCGTAGCTCTTCAAGCCTTTGCTAATTCAAAGAGTACAAGAGATTTCGTTTCTAAATATGGTACAGAAGAACAAACCGTTAGCAACGATGAAATCTGGTTTGAAATGGATAAGATAAATGAAAGCATCAACGATGGAAATACCAGTATAGCAATGTGTATTTCAACTGGTGACCAGATTATGCGTACTGATAGAAAAGAAGGCTCAAACATTAGCGACCGTGATTATTTCCAGAATTGCGTTTCCACAAAAAAGCCATGCGTATCGAATATCGTTACTGCTAAAACTACAGGAAACCGCGTAACTAATATTATTGTTCCTATTTTTGCAGATGACGGAACAACTGTTATCGGAACTGTACATAGAACTTATAATCTTGCAAATCTACATGACTTCTTAACAGCACATGTTAGCGATGGTTACATTGTAGATAGGGATGGTATTGTAGCTGCACATTCACAATTTGAAATTACTGCTGACGACGAACCAAGAGATATGAGCGATGCAGAATATATGTCATCAAGTGATTCTTCTGGAATCGTAAATATGTATTTTTCAGGTGTTCTTACATACTCTTCATGGGTTAAAGAACCTATTTCAGGATATATTGTTGCAGTATCAGCTACTGATAATGAAATAATGGCTGAAGCAAGAAAAGCGGCATTTACAGTCATTATTATAGGTGTGATTCTTGTGGTTGTTGCAATAATACTATCAGTTATGATGGCCAAGAGCTTCACTGCTCCTATCTCTTCTGTTGAAGCTACGCTTAGTGGCTTGGCAGATGGTCGATTCATAAAAATCACTGGCCACGACAAACGTAAGGATGAGTTTGGACAGATTGTTCGTAGTACAAATTCAGTTATTGATAGATTAGGTGGTATCGTTGCAGCCATTAAACATTCTGCCATGACAGTTACTACTTCTTCGGAAGATTTGGCTGAAATGACTAATCAGATTGCAGCAACTACTGACACTGTTGCAAATGCAGTTCAGGAAATTGCAACAGGTGCTGTTCAGCAGGCTGAGGAGATTCAGTCAGCAGCTGATAACGTTGGAAAGATTACAGATGCTGTTACCGGTGTTCAAAGCTCTACCGATAATATGGAAAGTCTTGCTAGCAAGATGAAGGAAGCTTCACAGACATCAAGCAAATCCCTTCTCAACTTGCAGGATTCTAGTAGCGATATGACCGCTAAGATTGAAGAAATTGCAAGAACTATTTCTGCCACAAAGGATGCCGTTACAAGCATCAATGAAAGTGTTGAGGGCATTTCTGGAATCGCATCTCAGACAAACCTTCTTTCGCTTAATGCTTCAATCGAAGCAGCTCGTGCTGGTGAAGCTGGTAAGGGCTTCGCAGTAGTAGCTGAAGAAATTAGAAAGCTTGCTGATGACTCAGATAGCATGGCTCAGGATATCAGAACACAAATGGATATTCTTCTTAAGCAGTCTGAGGCTGCAGTTGCTGCTGCAAATCTTGTTAAGCAGGGCAACTTAGAGCAACAGGAAGCCATTGGCGGAACTCTCAATTCTGTAAATGGCATGCTTGCAGATATTGATGGCACTGTAGAAGGTGTAAGAGATATCTCCGGCGGCGCTACTACCTGTGTTCAGTCTAACGATGTTGTATCAGAAGCCATGTCTTCACTTTCTGCGATTTCAGAAGAGAACGCAGCTTCATCTGAAACAACAGGTGCATCTGTTCAAGAGCTTTCAGCTACAGTTTCAACACTTGCAGCTTCTGCAGACGATTTGAAAGAAATTGCTGTTAAGCTAAGAGAAGAAATTTCATTCTTTAAGGATGATACAGCAGAAGAATGACATTTTATAGCATAAGGCCTCTTCAATTTCGAAGAGGCCTTATTTTTTAT
>JAILAV010000061.1 GCA_024681435.1 Pseudobutyrivibrio sp.
TTCATGCTCTATACAGTTCTATCTCTTTTCTTTATCCCAACTTTTAAATGGAATAAAAGATATTATGTTCAGATGAGCTGCTGTGGCAGTATATACGAACTTAATCCTGAAATAGGTAAGCGAATAGCTTCAGGAGAAGACCTACAAATCAAGCCTCAAGATCTCACTAAAGTAGGCAATGGTAGAGGCTTCTTCAAACACTGCAATAACTGTGGCTACGAGACATCTGAAGACTTTGATTTTTGCCCTAAGTGCGGAATGAGGTTTTAAAAACACACCGTAGAAAATCTTAGAATAGATTTCATCTACATTTCACAGAGTTTCCACCGCACAAACGCACTGGATGATTAATATAACATCATCGCAAGAGCGATAATAAAAACTTTTTCATACATCATTCTCGTATAATCCAATCATCAGAACGATGGTTGGATTATTTATATATAAAAGAAATCCCTATTCTCTGATATAGTTGAATAAGCACTGTGGATTTGTCATATCATTCTACTGCTTTGACAGTTTTCGGGGTGACTCAGACCACGGCTTTTCGTCTATTACTGTTAATTAGTATGTTAAAGCTGGACTTTTGAATGTACGTGATTACATAGCCGAATTCTCTGTGGGAAACTACAGTGCTTAATAAAAAAAGGGAGGTAGCTTTATGTACAAGTATGTTGTTGGGATTGATATATCTAAATATAAGCATGATTGCTGCATTAAGGATATATTGTCTCAAAAAGTGGAAGCCAAATTCACTATTAAGAATGATAAGGATGGATTTGACTATCTATTAACGTGTTTGACTTCATTTGGAGGACCAGAAGAAGTCAAAATAGGATTTGAATCAACAGCGCATTATGGGTTGAATTTAATGCTATTCCTTGAGAAAAACCACCACAGTTTTATGGAAGTGAATCCATATCTCATAAAGGAATTCAAAATGGCCCATACCTTAAGAAGAACCAAAACAGATACTATGGACTGCGAACTTATAGCAGATTGGTTAATGTCTGTTGAATACAAACCCCATTCAAAGGGATTTTATCACGCTTATTCCCTTAAGTCATTAACTAGAATGCGCGATACTCTAATAAAACAAAGAAGTCTATATAAAGTAAAAATCACTAACGTATTAGATCATACATTTCCTGAATACAAGCAATTCTTTAGTAATACCCTATCAAAAACAGCACTATATATCCTTAAAAATTATATTTCCGCTGATAATATATCTGAATTAACAAATGAAGACTATGAGGCAATCAAATCAGTATCAAGAGGGCACTTTTCACCTCAGCAATTCATGGAATTAAAGAGTCTAGCAGCAAATTCCATTGGAACGAATAATACTATTTTTGAGTTAGAACTGAAGTCATTTCTCTCTTTATTCGAATCTATTGATTATGAAATTGAAAAAATAGAGGAGGAAATAACAAAGCTACTTGATGACGTGAATCCTCATTTTATGACCATACCAGGTATAGGGCCTATTTCAGCAGCTGTCATTTACTCAGAGTATGGTGGGGTAGATAACTTTACAACACCATCAAAAATGCTTGCTTTTGCTGGAATGGAACCAAGTGTAAGTGAGTCAGGAACAGAGACCAAAGATGGAAGGATGGTCAAACATGGTAGCTCACAATTGAGATATACCTTAATAAACTGTTGCGTTCCACTCATAAGACACGATGTGGTTTTTGCAACCTATTATGCAAAAAAGAGGGCAGAGGGAAAGCCACACAGAGTAGCACTGGTACACGTAGCCAAGAAGCTAATTCGCGTTATATATACTCTCGAAGCCAAGCAAGAAGATTTTGATTCCATGAAACTGCGCTAATAATGGAGAATTAGAAAAAGAGCCATCTGAATAAATAATTTAGATGGTTAGTTTAGTGCGCGATTTTTTACTAAAAAAAGAGGAAACGAGCTATTGACAATATATAGTATGTCACCCTTAGAAGGTCGCTGGCGAGCGGCCTTTTAAATTTTATTCAGGTTTTTAATTTCTTCAATAATATAGCTGGCAAGAACACTTCTTACGCCAGACTTTTCGCCGACAAGTCGTCCAGCTGTTCCATGGAGATGTGCTGCAGCACAAGCAATAATTCCGAAATCTGGGTTAACCTTTTGACCTACGAGTGAAGCAACTATTCCAGCAAGAACATCACCTGAACCTGGAGTGGCAAGCCCTTCATTACCGCTGATTATATAAGAGACTGATTTTTTAGTAGCTACAATTGTGGTGGCATCCTTCAAAATCACAGTGCAGTTATAGTTCTTCGCAAAATTACTTGCTACATTTTCAATATCATATTTTATTTCGTTAAGATTAATTCCTGTAAGTCGCTCCATCTCTTTTAGATGAGGAGTGAGAACTACAGGGATGTTACGAGCTGATTCTTTAAGCAAATCCAGCTTTTTTGCAACTAGATTTATT
>JAILAV010000080.1 GCA_024681435.1 Pseudobutyrivibrio sp.
TTTTCACGCGGTAAGCACAGATTTTGTGTCGTTAGCAGGGGATTTAGAAGATATAACAGTTGAGCAGTCAGTCGAGACAGAAGCAGAAGAAAATCAAGTTGTCGAAGAAGAGGAGATTCAGACAGAAGAAGTTGTAGAAGACGAAATAGCAGATGATGAAGATGCAACTTCAGAAAAAATAAATACTGAAACAGATAAGGTCGAAAAAGAATCTGTTACAGAGCCAGAGGCAGTAATGCCTGAGGCTGAAATAACTGAAACAAAGGAAGAAAGTGACCAGGATGAAGAGGTAGAGTTTTCTCAGGATAAAGAAGTTGGCGGAGTAAGTATTTCACTTAGCGCTAACCCTGGAGTTTTACCAGAAGGAGCTTATTTTGAAGCTAAAGAAATCTCTAGCGCAGATAAGCTTTCTAAAATGGAAGAGTCTATCGAGGCTCAGCTTGTGGATTCCAAGAAGGTTGCTGATATTTTAGCTTTCGATATTACTATATATGATAGAAATGGAAACGAGATTCAACCAGATACAAGCAAGGGTAATGTAAAAGTATCATTCAAAAATTCAGAACTTGGTGAATCTATTTCCGACAGTATGACAGATGTGGAAGTATTCCATGTGGCAGACTCTATGGCTAGCGCAGAGGCTGTAAGCAGTAGTGCTGGTGGTGATGAGGTAGAGTTTGAGGCAGAGCATTTTTCGACATATGCGGTTGTGGATATAACAGATGAGGAAAATCCTACAAATGCAGGCAACTTAGACTATACAGTTGAAATAACGGTAGATGGAAAAGTAGTTGATTCTAGTAAGCTGGTTGAAATATCAAAGGCTAAGAAATTCAATGCCGAGTTTAAATTTGACAATCTTGCAATTAATATGGACGAAGGCTCTTTAAAGCAGAATAATACATATAGAATTGCTGAGATTGATATTTCAAATATAAATATAGAAAGTTCAACAGCTGATATTATAGACTCTCGAACTAATAATAAGATTGGTACAATTACAATTGCGCCAAATTCTGATAATACAAAAGCGGAAGTAAGAATAACAATAAATACTAATGAAGGTGGCAAAGCAACAGGTTCATTTGACTTAAGCTTTGATCTTAATCCATCAAACGAGAATGCTGAGCAAAGTATAGTTCTTCCAGATGGTAAGACATACACCTTTGAAATCTCAGAATACAAAAAAGAGCCACCAACAATTAGTTTGTCGGGTTCTAAAAAAGACGATAAGACTGCAAGCTGGACTGCAACTATAAAAAATAGCTCTAAACCAGAATCCTATGAGGGTGGATTTAAATATGTTGCAGAGCTTTCAAAGGATGAAACTATTGATAAAAACTCTGTTAAAGTGGACGGCGAAACACCAAAACCAAATAGTGTTAAAGTTGAAGGATCAAAACTTATTGTTGAATTTGATTCGCCAAATTATACAGTGGATGGTACAACAACCATTACTTACGACACAACTGTTAGCTTTGGATTAACTCAAGATATAGTAAAAAATAATACGAAAAAAATTGGTTCTAAGATAACTGAGACACCAAAGCTTGTTGATAGTAATGATAAAGATATCGCTACAGGTACAGCAGCAAATGTTTCCTTTGAGACAGAGGTTAATGACTGGGTTAAAAAGGAATCTGTAGGAACTATTTCAACGGATGGTGTTATCGCTTGGAAGATTACTGTAAATAACAATGGTTATGATATAAAGAACGTTGTATTATATGATGTCTTTGGTGGCGACGGCTGTACAATGGCTCTTGATGGCAACGTGAAAGTAAATGGAAATGATGTATCAGTTACAAATGGTACAGCTTCTGATAAATATAGTTGGAAAGTTGATTTAGGCTCGCCTAAAAGTGATGGTCAGTGGATTATCACTTATCAATCAAAGATTGCTGATTATAAGACAGGTTATTTAAAGAAAAACCACACATCTAATCCTCAGAATGATGCGTGGATAACATATGACTATGATTTCGGAAATGGTAAAGGACCATTTAAGGGACCTACAGTAAAAGCTGAGAGCAAAATAAATCTTAAGGCTGGTATTCAGATTACCGGTAAAAACTACGACCCTGCAACACACGAGTTACTTTGGGAAGTAGCTGTTAATCAGGAGTATCAGGATATTACAGGAGTAAAGGTTACTGATATTATTCCATCGAATCAGGAATATGTTGTTGGTTCAATTTCTGCCATCGATATTTACGCTGAGGGTGGAACAAAAGAATCAACGATTACTGCTAGTGATGTTAATCTGAGACAAGAAGGTAATAATGTTGTCCTAGATTTTGGTGATAAACTTCAGAATAAAAAAGCAGTATTCCAAGTTAAGACAAAGCTTGTTGATGGGCAAAGAGATGCTTGGACAACAAATAATACAGGAAAATCATTTTCTAACAATATTGAATTAGTAGCAGCAGAAAATACTGACCCTCAAACTGATACAGCAAGCATTACGTATACTAGTGATGTTTTGAAGGTCGCAATTTCAAACTACAATTATAATAACCATACCGTTGATTGTGAAATTACAGTTGACTCTAATAAGATGGACATGAGTGATGTTGTCCTTACAGACAAGCTTAAGTACGACGGTTATGAGCTTGAAGTTCAAGATTCCACAGGCGTAACTGTTAATGGCACAAAGGTTTCAACAACAAATGATGCAGATGGTAATCTGGTTGTAAACCTGGGTGATATTACTGCTGGTGAAGATGCTTTAAAGAAAGTTAAGTTTACTGCAAAAGTAATCAGTGATAAATATCAGAAAGTAAATAACAGTAGCTTTGTAATTAATGATACAGCTACACTTGTAAGTGAGGATATTCTACAGACAACTGATAAAAAAGTAGAGGTAACTTCAAACAATATAGAAATTAGTAACTCTGTTTTGTCTAAGACTGGTAAGGGCGATAAAGCTACTGGAACTGTAAGTTATACAGTATATATAAACAAGGCAAGAAATCAGCTCCCTGAGGGATTTACAGTGCGAGATACTATTGGCTCATCATTGGAGCTTGATAGTCTTTCAGTTAAGCTTTATGAGTGCACAATAGCTGATTCAAACGGGCAGGTAACAGGTGAAAGCTTGATAGATGAATCAAGCTATACTAAGAAAGTCTCAAACAGTGGTGCGAAGACTGTATTAGATGTTACTTTACCACAGACAGATAAGGTTTATAAGCTTACATACAATGCCTCTGTTGTAGATACAAAGTTGAATGACTGCAGTAATAGCATTGAGATTGTTACTGTGGGTTACGCAAGCACTTCGGCAAAAGTGGATGTTAAAAGTCAGTTCAATGTTGGAGCAGAGTTTACAAGTGCGCTTTATTTGACAGTAACTGCAAAGAATAAAGCAGGAGATCCACTTTCAGGAGTAGAATATTCCGTAATAGATCCAGATACAAACGCTGAAGTCCTTCACCTTAAAACAAAGGATAATGGTACAGCAAAGGCTGTTACAGTAAAGCTTCAAGCTGGAAAGAAATATACTATCAAAGAAGTTGTCGGTCCAGATGGTTATGAGAGTGCTTCAGATAAAGAAACACAGGAATTTGTTGCTGGAAAAAGCAATGAGCAAATTATTCCGTTTGAATATGAAAAGCTTTCTACAACGATAGATATTTATAGCCGAGAGAATTCAGAGGATGGTGAACTTCTTGCAGGTTCAAAAATGAAGCTTGTTAAGGATGGTGCAGAAACAACAACATGGAATTCTAAAGATACAAATCCAAAGAAGGTAAAGGTATATCTCGATAGCGAATATGTGTTATCAGAGGAAGCACCTACTGGATATAACCCAGGTTCCAATATCAAGTTCAAGGTTGTAAAAGACGCAGATGGAAAGCCAATGGTTGAGGTTGTATCAGGAGCAGAAAGTATCCCAGCAGATTCAATCAACATGGTTAGCACGGCTAAGAACAGAGCAGTTGTAAACTTTAGCAAAGTTTCAGCAGGTCAGGGAATTGAATTGATTGGTGCCAAGCTAACAATTAAAGATACATCTTCAAATGAAGAGGTTGCTAATTGGAAGTCTGATGGAACAGAGCATAAGGTGGCATTACTTGCAGGCGATTATACTCTTACAGAAGAAAGCGCTCCAGCTGGTTACACAAAGGCGGAGGCCATAGACTTTAGAATTGATAATGAACTTAATCTTTTGATTAAAGATGATTCGGGAAATTATGTCCAGGCTGATGAAGCTAAGCTTACAATGGTTGATGACTATGATGAATCAACAATGGCTACAGTTACCTTCAGCCCAACTATTCTTGGCATTGACCCATCAATATTCTCATCAATGAAGTTCGCTGTATTTAGACGAGATTCACTTAGCAATAAGCTTGTTAAGTTGTACCCATTTGACTTTGATGAAGATAATCAGGAATCTGAGTACAAACTCAATTATCAGGATGAATATGTAATCATGCCTGAAGGTGAAATTGAAGGATATGATTCTGTGGAGCCTATAACATTTAAGGTTATTGGTGAAGATGATGGAAGTGGCAATATTACAACATCCATGAAGATGAAGACTCCAGGCGATACATTTAAGGAAGCTAGCTTGACTGATATAGGAAAAAAGGCAACACCAAAGCCTACACCAGAACCAGTAGTAGAACCAGAAATACCTTCAAATGAAACACCATCACCAAAAAATGCTGACCCATTAGTTCCATCAACAGCAGGGGATGATAATAAGGTAGATGAGCCAAAGAATGCAGAAGTAGCTGATAATGTTTCTAAAAAGAATAGCTCTTCTGACGATAATGATTCAAGTGATTCTAGTTCATCATCTCATTCATACGCGGCTGCAAAAGCAACAAATCCTGTGGATGCATTAAC
>JAILAV010000096.1 GCA_024681435.1 Pseudobutyrivibrio sp.
ATTTCGTACTTCATGTGCCAGAAATGTCCTGCCTGCTCCTCATGCTCAACCTCTGCATCAGAGATAGATGTCTGACAAACTGGGCACCAGTTGATGATACGGTTACCCTTGTAGATATAACCCTCATTAAAAAGCTTTACGAATACTTCCTCAACAGCCTTAGAGCAGCCTTCATCCATTGTGAATCTCTCGCGCTCCCAGTCAGCTGAAGAACCCATTTTCTTAAGCTGGTTGATGATACGTGTGCCGTACTCATCCTTCCACTCCCAGCACTTTTCAAGGAAGCCTTCACGACCAAGGTCATCCTTTTCGATACCCTGCTTCTTAAGGTGCTCGATAACCTTTACCTCTGTAGCGATAGCTGCATGGTCTGTACCTGGCTGCCAAAGCGCTGAGTAACCCTGCATTCTCTTATATCTGATAAGAATATCCTGCATTGTGTTATCAAGTGCGTGGCCCATGTGAAGCTGACCAGTGATATTTGGTGGTGGCATCACAATAGTAAACGGCTTTTTGCTGCGGTCCACCTCAGCGTGGAAATAGCCATTCTCCTCCCACTTTTTATAGAGACGATCTTCTAGACCCTTTGGATCATAAGTCTTTGCTAATTCTTTCATCCTCATTTCCTTTCTAAAAATCACGCGGCTTCCCAATTACACATGCTCCCGCAGGGCACCCTCCGTACTTTCGCGAGGGTCCTCCCGCCGACGTAGGTCCTCCCTCGCTCGGCACGGTGCCTTCTACGTTTCACTTCGGTCGGTGCTAAACAAAGGTCCACCGGACCTTTGTTTAGCACCCCTGCTCGCGCTTGCCAAGACTGTGTAGCCGCTTTGTGAAATAAGCCAGTAAGCATCAAGCTCTTAGGTTTCTCACGCGAAGCATTCTACGCTGAGCGGAAAAACTCTAAGGCTTGTAGCTGTAACTGGCGTAGGCTTCCACGAACAAAAAAAGCCCTGTGTACGGCAAATTGCTGTACACAGGGCGCCATATACGATACGGTCGCGTTACCACCTGCATTTATATCTCATCTTATTCCTTACGGGAACGACTCGGATGGCTTGTTCATCAAATTGGCCAAAGCCATGATGCTTTGTTCACCACCTGCTCCGAAGCTACCTTCGTCAGCTCAGCTCCTAGGTCACCTTTCAGCCGGCGAGCGACCCTCTCTGCAAGACGACACTGATTACTCCTCTTCATCATCGCATTAAAACTTTAATTATGATAGAAAAATTTTGCTAGATTGTCAAGATTGTTAAGATGTTGCTCACGAATTAATATTTTCAGTAATGTCCTCTAACCCCTACTATTAATGCTGGAGTATTAAATAATGCTTAAATCAAATTTTAATACCATTTTCAGCTTATTCTAGGACTTTTCTCGAGCACGAAGTATTATATATTTCCCTTTTTGAATTTTAATACTTCAAAATCGAATTTTTTGGTATTAAAATTCATTTTCTCCCTCATGTAATACGCAAGCCTCTAAAATCAGCTGATTTTAAGCCAAAATTAGTATTAAAACACAAAAGTGTCTATATATAATACCCAATCCTAAGTTCCACCTGATTTACTTCACAATCATATCATTTCAAAAAACGCCAAGTGTTATAAAACCCCATGAAAAAATATTTTATTTTGCCTCTTGTAATTTTCAAAATCCTATGATAGAGTATCAGCCGTATCGTTTTGATACAGTCTTTGGCAGATCGCCAAATTTTCTCACAGTTATGAAGTTAGACAGGAAGCAAAATTTAATTAGTAAGGAGTTGTTGCCTATAGAAGATATTCAAGAAATTAAAAATACTATCAAAAAACTAAATAAAGTCATTACTTCATTGCCCGAAGGAGAATTATCTATCGGTCATCATAATGGAAGTTCTAAATGGTTTCATTACAAAGATCATAAACAAGTATACATAAAAAAAGATAATCGATTACTCGCCAAGAAACTTGCAATAAAGAAATATCTTTCGTTAAAGGTTGAACTATTAGAAGCTCAACTAAAAGAAGCCTCTTACAAAAAGAGACATACATACGCTGTGGAGCAAAAACTAGAAACAATTTTAAAGGATTCTGCATATTTAGAATTACTAAACGAATATCTATCATCTACTACTTTAGAATATAGACAGTGGATGAATGCTGATTATCCAAAGAACACAAACCATCCTGAAACCTTAGTACATCCAACTGTTGGTGGTCTTTTAGTTAGATCCAAGTCAGAGTCAATGATTGCTGTTGCATTATCTGAAAACAATATTCCCTACAGATATGAAAATTTATTGGAACTTAACGGAATAACACTAGCTCCAGATTTTACTATTCTGCACCCAGTCAGTGGGCGAATTTATTATTGGGAGCATTTCGGATTATTGGATAATGACCAATACTGTAGCAATCTAGTTCAAAAAATCAGAACCTACGCTGAGGCTAATATCATATTAGGAGAAAATTTAATCATCACATACGAGACACAAGCTTCCCCACTAAACTTCCATACTATTAACAACATTATCAAACAATATTTTTAAAGGAGAGTGTATGAAAAAAAGAAAACATAATACAAGGGAGGACTATACCCTTTTGCAGGATATTATTAGAATTTATCGATATCCTGATGGAACTTTAAATAGCATTGCTGTTTTTATTTCCACTCTAGCGCTAATACTGCTACTCATATTCGGGCACTTCGTAATTAACGGAATCAAAAGCATCAAGGGGATGGATACTGTATCTGCTTCTGAGCTTACTTTAGGCGAAATTGAAGAATACATTACTGATACATATTTGAACGCTGTTGACGATTACACCAATGGCGACATTCCACAGGAGGCGGCCAAGAGACGGATTCTAAAACATATCGCAGAATATCTTGATTCATCATCCGCATTTACGAATGACCAAAAGGCGGAGTTAATCGAAGTCATTACACAATATGTTGCAGGTATGAACTTAGATGAATATAAAACAGCTACAAATAAATCTATCGAGGATATCAATTCAAAATTTGCAACCTATGTGAACCAGAACGCTGCTACTCTTGAATTACTAACTCAGATGCTGCAAACCGAAATTGATGCAAATAACAATTACACAAAAGAAGAACTTGATTCACTGAAAAAGCTTCACTCAGATTTGATTAATACAGAGTTAGATCATTTCAATACAGTAAATGAAAAAATCTATAACACACAAACAGATGTAAACAACAACTACAATTCTTTTATTAGCAAATTATATAGTGGCATCCCATCTTGGTCTGCAGATGGTCATTATCAAATCAACGATTATGTTCTTTATAACAATACTTTCTATAAGAATATCACTGGTAATAACTCAGAATTAACTCCAGATAATGATTCAACAAATTGGCAAGAAATATCTATCACTACTGTGATTAATAATAACTACAATACATTTCTTTCTGTTACAGGCGCTTCGGATTGGCAGCCGGATAAAGCATACAACGCTGGCGAATATGTCATCTACAAAAACATGATTTATAAGTGCATAAAGAATTCAACAGGCGTTGCCCCTGATAGTGATTCCAGTCGTTGGCAGCCTCTTACTCTTACTGAAATGATTGATAATAACTATCAGACATTTATTACTACAGTTGGGGCCACAGATTATGATGAAGGCGCTACATATCAAGCAGGCGATTATGTAATTAAGGACGGGGAATTATATCGTGCAACAGATTCTACCTCTGGCACATTTGATAGTTCCAAATGGGAAAAAACTTCTATCACTTCTAATCTCGATACACTGGCAGCTAACCTTGATGAATTGGCGTTGAAAAGCTCCGCTGATTTGGAAACAGTCAACGATAACCTCACTGATATTATCAACAAAAATAAATCACTTACAGATGCCCAGCGCGAAGAAATGCTTAAAGTCATTAGTGATAACGCAGATGCTTCTGCCCAGGGATTATCAAATCTATATGATGAACTCACTGAAATAATCAATACAAATGAATCAAATAATTCAAGCGAGCGTGAAAAGCTCCTCCAACAATTGACATCTCTTCAAGATAATACATCTTCCCACTTTGATGATTACGATCAGCGTATCAAAGCACTTGAAAATAAATCAAAAGCAACTACTGCTCCAACTGTTAACAAATCTGGTGCAAATGCTGAATTTGATTTTGGCTATAAAAATGGTGTGTATGGCTATTGGGTTAGCAACACATTCTATCCATTCTAATGACAATAATCTAAGGAGAATAATATGAATTTTAAGAAATTAATCACTTTCATTGTTACATCAACATTTATCTTTTCATTAGTTCCAGTTGCAACTGTTCATGCTGAAGAACAAGAAGAGCTGATAGAGCATGAAGAGCAGATTAAGCAAAATACAACAGATAAAAACAACCAGGAGGCTAAGCAAGAAAACCAAGACAAGAAATCTGAAGAAGCTAATTTTCAAGTTGATAAAGCTAGCATTTACATAGAAGAAACACAGCTTAGCGAAGTAAAAATATCTGATGATTTTACTATTAATCAGGAGGAAGCTTCTATTTTCAAATATGATTCCGACGAGGCTGATGAGAAACTAGTATATACAAAAGATATTATTAGTTTAGCTTCAAATGATTATTTAAGAGAACGTGCCCTGTCGATTATTGATGAATATAGCGTTCCTGACATTTGCCCTTCTGATTTATGTATTAGCTATACCGTATATACGGATGGGAGCATATCAGATGTTTCAGTCGAATATACAAAAACAGACGAGGACGAGGATGAGAATGAAGAGCTAATTGAAGAAGAAATTCTCACAAATAAAGTTGATGACAAACTAAATGATGTGGAATCTGAAGACTCTAAATTAGATAAAGCAGAGGAAACAAATGATTCTCTATCAACATCAAAAAAGACAAATGATACTTCTACATCATCTGAATCAGAAAAAACAACTGCTGGTTGTAATCCTGAGAATTCACAAGGATCAAAGCAAACTACAAGTTTAGATAATAATCAAGAACCATCAGAGGAACCTAATAATTCTGATGAATCCAATGAATCCACAAGTAATTCATCCGAAACAGATACCCCTGCCCAAGACCTAGAAACAAATGAAACTAACAGCTAACTTTTAGAAAGGATTATTTATGAAATTAATAAAAGCAAGATTCGGTAGAATTTTTGCATCTATATTTCTTATTTTTTTAATACTAATTTCTCCCCTACCGCAAATCTCTATCACTGCTCAAGCAGCAAATTCCACATACACTCTAGAAAATGAATCCTTCATTCCCTCAAGATCCTTTTATCCATATTACATTTCAATTTATTCAAGCTGCAAAAGTAATCTAATCAAAGGTATTTGGGAGAGAGTTTTATACGAAGAAAATAACTATAGCTCATATAACAACAAAGGTACTTATGGCACTTGGGCTCAAGAATACTACACTGGCGCTGCAGTAAATTACATTTCGTCCAATGGCGCATCGACATCATGGCAAAATATAAATTTTTCCACCAACTCAGGTGATTTCGATATATTCTTAGGAAATACTTTAGAGGCAAATCCGGAGATGCTTGGAGAAATGCTTGGGCTTAGAGGCTACACTGCTGTTTCTTCAAAAACTGGCCAGTATTCACAGGCATCATTACTAGATACATACAGAAAAGTAATCTACGAAAAGTTAGCTTCACCAGAAAAATATAAATCATTTGCAAAATCCATGGTGTCCCTAACAAAGTATGGAAAATATCTTTCAGATGGCGCACTATCTTCGGCAGCCTATAACGGCAAAACATTTGACTATTGGATGCTTTGCACATTGGCATATTTCTACGAGGGTGACGGAAGCGAAACATATTTATCTCAAAAGCAAGTAGCTTGGCTTGAGAACTATGCACCTACTCTTGTAAATGAATACGTAGGATCAGGAGCAACATCTTTTAATGGCGTTAATTGGATACCATCTGGCACATCTTTGGCTGGAAAATATAAACCAATTTATAATCTAATTGCTCGTAGTTCTGCCGGAGTAAATAATTCAGCCAAAAATAAAGAATTCTTTAATTATGTTGTGTCCTCCGGCACAGGAGCAGGAACATGGCTTAACAGACATAACTCTATCAATATCGCCAGACTGAACAACTTCGATAATCTAACAAATTTATTTGCCTTCTCCGATGGCTGGTGCGGTGGACTTTGTGCTAATGTAACCTGTCATTCTCACACTGCCACATGCTACAAGCTGGATAATTGCAAAAGTATGGCCAACTCAAATGACTTAATTTGTGTGCAGCTTCATAGAAATCCCACCGCGGATGATTTTTTGAAAAGCAACCAATCAATCTTAAATGTCTATGGTGCAGATGCAAACCAATCAGACACATGGCAATTTCGTCATAGAGTTAAGCATACTAATTATTCAAATTCAGGATCGGAGACCAAATCCATTAGAGCCGCAGAATATGCAGATGGCGCTGGCATTAGAGTAAAGATGATTGAGGATGCCGACGGACAGGAATGGGAATATGTAAAAACAACAGCGGTCATTGACCTTGCGAAAGTTCTAGCAAATTCAAACGCTCCGCAAACTGTATCGGTAACATTTTTCTATGAAGGAAATCCAAACAGTGATTTCGACGACCACGATACAAAAACTGGAGATATCCACACAACTTGGTTATCAAACGTAGATGGAATATATAGTGAAACACCAAACGAATACTATCGAGATATTGGAGAAAATCCTCCAATGGCAGTCTTTGACAGAGCTATTTGGGAATGGGTCAGCGGCGCTGATTCCAGATATGCAACCTACAGTAATATTTATAATGGCAACGTCAACTATCCAACT
The DNA here is from genome assembly GCA_024681435.1 of Pseudobutyrivibrio sp. GTDB lineage: Bacteria > Bacillota > Clostridia > Lachnospirales > Lachnospiraceae > Pseudobutyrivibrio. The sequence goes on from JAILAV010000096.1 coordinate 6,829, forward strand.
CTTTACACAGGTCCCGAAAATGTCGTGGATACTTTTAGAAATGAGCACTCTTCCGGAACCATTCAAAATCAACGTAATCATAAGGTTTATGAATGGAATGACATGGAGGGATCAACTCACGCTTCCTTTAGAACATATACATTCAATATAAGTAATTTAACAAAAGCTCAACTGGAGCAGGGATATATCGCCGTTACTTCTGCGTCACTATGTCACGCAACTAGTGGTGATGAGTATTGCGCCATCGGTCTTTTCCACTATATAACTATAGAAGATAAAATTAATGATTGTGATATCAATGGTCATCAATGGAAAGTTAAGAATAACTCGGACGTTGTTTGGGCAAATGATTATTCTTCTGTAAATATCACTTATACATGTGATAAAAAAATATCGGAAAGACGTACCTGCACAATCAAGACCACCCCATATAAAAGCTCAGATGGCAAAACTATTACCTATAGAGCGGCCGGCCTTTTTGGAGATAATTACACTAGAGTCAAAAATTCATCAGCAGGTTCCTCTGGCACCACAAAAACTATTAATTTATCATCAAACAATGTGGAGGGCACTAGCCCAACTGATTCTGATTCAAGCGACTCTACCGTCTGGCCAGGCGGCGCAAAATCTAGTACCGTATATAAGCAAGCCACTTCAAATATTTGTTTTAGAATACGTAATCAAATCCCAGCTGGAACTCAAAAGCTGCAATTCTATTACTACTCTTCTGAAAATCTAAGAGAACTAAACATAGAGGTTCTAAGCAATGGAAAAATAATTGGCCAAGGTGGTTTAACTAAGCCTACAACAATTGACAAAGTAAATGGCATCGTAACCATTACGCTTTCAAACAATTCTGATGAAGATTTAAATGGTTGCTACGTTAATATCACTGGCGAAGCTCATACATTCCATGAGGTTCCTGTTGGAACAACTCCTTCAAGAGCTGATTCAAAAATCGGTATAACAAAAATGGTATTATATTTCTAAAAAATAAGGGTTAGGCATATGCCTAACCCTTCGTCTTTATTTAATCCTATATCAATCCAAAATGCTTCAAACCGTTGTAGATACCATCATCATCAAAAGCTGTTGTAACGTAATCAGCTGCCGCTTTTGCTCTATCTGTACCATTGCCCATAGCAACACCGTACTGGGCAGCCTCTAGCATATCCAAGTCATTTTCACTATCACCAAATGCATAGGTATTTTTAG
>JAILAV010000141.1 GCA_024681435.1 Pseudobutyrivibrio sp.
ATCATAGTCCTGATATTTGTTAAAAAGATATTAGCTATGAAGGCGGTATATGAGGGATTGAAAAATTCATCCCAAAGCCAGAAGCTTGTAATAGATAATATCGCAAATAGTCTAAGGTCACCTGTTAATGATATTTATGAAGTTTCGAAGGAAGCTTCACAGGTAACAGACGATGAAAAGCTGTTTATCAAAAGTATCAATAAAATTCATGATTCCAGCGCAAAGGTGCTTGGAGCCATAGATAAAATAATAGACATAAATCTTTTAGAAAAGAAGAAACTTGTGCTAAGTCAGGATAGAGTCAACGTAGTGGAGCTAGTCAAGGAGCTGGAGCAGAAAATGGTCCGCAATGCTGACAAGAAGCATGTTTCGCTCACTGTATTAGTTGGCGAGGTCGTTAATAAAGACGTTATTATTGATAGGGAAAGATTGACACAGGTTTTAGAGATTGTTTTAACAAATGCTATACATTATACAGAAGCAGGTGGAAGCATCATCTTTTCCATAGCAGAAAAGAAATGTATTAATCCAACTTCTGCAGAGTTTGAATTCATTATAAAAGATACTGGAATAGGAATGAGTAAAGAGTTCCAAAAAATCGCTTTTGAACCATTTACAAAAGAAGTGACAAATAGAGAAGCGATTGCAAATGGGCCAGGACTTGGACTTGCTGTGGTAGATAGACTAGTTCACCTTATGAATGGCAATGTAAAGCTCAAGTCTGAAAAAGGAAATGGCACCGAGGTTACAATAACGACTTTATTCAGAATCAATTATGATAAATAAAAGTTGTGTTTAATAAAAGAGACTGGCAAATTGCTAGTCTCTTTTATTATAGTGCGAAAAAATACACAAATAGTGCCATTTCTGTATTGATTTTTTTTAAATACAATTTATAATAAACTAGTTTGGAAATATTTAGTTTCCGGACAAAACTAAAAGTTTGCGACAGAAAGGATGAATATGAAAAAGCGTGTAATTACAGCGCTGCTCGTTGCATCAATCCTTTTTCACGCGGTAAGCACAGATTTTGTGTCGTTAGCAGGGGATTTAGAAGATATAACAGTCGAGCAGTCAGAGGAGACAGAAGCAGAAGAAAATCAAGTTGTCGAAGAAGAGGAGATTCAGACAGAAGAAGTTGTAGAAGATGAAATAGCAGATGATGAAGATACAACTTCAGAAAAAATAAATACTGAAACAGATAATGTCGAAAAAGAATCTGTTACAGAGCCAGAGGAAGTAATGCCTGAGGCTGAAATAACTGAAACAAAGGAAGAAAGTGACCAGGATGAAGAGGTAGAATTTTCTCAGGATAAAGAAGTTGGCGGAGTAAGTATTTCACTTAGCGCTAACCCTGGAGTTTTACCAGAAGGAGCTTATTTTGAAGCTAAAGAAATCTCTAGCGCAGATAAGCTTTCTAAAATGGAAGAGTCTATCGTGGCTGAGTTACCTAGCTCGAAGAAGGTAGCTGACATAAAAGCCTTCGATATTACTATATATAATGCTGATGGAAACGAGATTCAACCAGATACAAGCAAGGGTAATGTAAAGGTATCCTTTAAAAATTCTGAACTTGGTGAATCTATTTCCGACAGTAAGACAGATGTGGAAGTATTCCATGTGGCTGACTCTATGGCTAGCGCAGAGGCTGTAAGCAGTAGTGCTGGTGGTGATGAGGTAGAGTTTGAGGCAGAGCATTTTTCACCTTACGCTGTAGTTTCTATTGAAGATAACAAAGTAGATAACACTAAAGAAATAGATGAGAATGCATTAATTAATGACGTAAATATATACAAAGTAGATAGTTCAAATAACAAGGTTGAACTTACAGCAGATGGCGATAATGTAATATCAAAGGATGACACAATCAGAGTTGAGTATACATTCAAGCCTATGAGTATAGTGGTCAATCCAGGGGATGAGGAGTATGCAGAATACAATTACGTTTATTCAGGAAAAAGCTACAAAATTCCAGGTATTCCAAAAGATGCTGTAAGGCCTGATGGTGGCGAAATCATAGTTACAAATGGGGAAAAAGATTTAGGTACCATTACATTTGATGGTGAAGGAAATGCGACCTTAAAAATTGCTGACTTTTCTCAGCTAGTAGAAAAAGCAGAAAATGCTAAAGCAGGATTTGATTTAAAGCTTAACATTTCGGGTGAAGGTGATGGTCATAAATCAAGCTATGAACTTTCATTTGGTGAGACAAAAATAACAGTTAATGTGGATGAGTATATGCCAAAGGCTCCTACAGTGAAAAAGACAGCCAGCAATCCTGATGATAATGGTATAGTTACATGGAATGTTACTTTAAAAAACGATGGTAATCCTATTCAATATGCTGATGGATATAGTTTTACTGATACATTTAGTCCAGGGCAAGATTATGTGGCAAATTCTTTTAAAGTGGACGGAGTTGCAAGCACTATTGCTGCAAACAATGGCTCAAAGCTTACATGGAAATATAAAAACAACGACCCAAACAAAGAAATCCATTTTACATATCAAACAAAAATGGATCTTCTTGCAAATTTATCCAAAAATAATGAAGGTGGTTCAGCTGAAGCTAAAGTTACTAACAAGGTAGAAGTCACTGCACCAGCTAGCGAGAAATATAAATATAAAGCGCTTAATATTTCTGATACTGCATCATCAACATATACAAAAACATTGGAACAATGGATAGCTAAGAATGGTGGTAATGTTGATGAAAATGGTAAAGCTACATGGGAAGTAACTATCCAAAATAATGGATTTAATGTATATGATGTTGTATTAACAGATAAAATTATTGCTGATACAGGTGTTGAGATAACTGTTGATAAAGTTAAAGTTGTTAACGGAAGTAATGAGGAAGTACCATCAACATCATTTACTAGAACATATAACAATAACACTCAGATATTCAATTTTGGAGAGATGAGTGGTACTCAAAAGTATGTTGTTACTTATGAAACACAGATAAAAGATTTCAATCAGTACATAAAAGAAAACCATGCCATTCCTAAAAATGAAGCTACAATATCATACAAGTATAAAAAGGGAGATGGCACAGAGGCTGTAATTCCTGAAGGACCTACAGTGGGAAAGAATTTTGTAAATAACAATGTTCTTATTCCGAAAGCTGCAATTGAAAAGGAAGCTAAAGGCTATGATGCAAGCACACATAAGATAACATGGGATGTGACTGTCAATAAAAGTAGACAAGCTCTTACAGATGTTAAAGTTAAAGACATACTTCCATCAGATAATAAATTTGTTAGTATTTCAAATGTAAAAGTAGGGGATACTTTATTAACTTCATCAGATTATTCTATTAATACAACAAATGCCCGTAATGTAGAGTTTACTTTTGGAAATTTAGATAAGAAAGTTCTTACATTTACTGTTATAACAGAGCTCACAGATAATGCAGTATGGGCTAGTAACAAGACTAAATCTTACGAGAATGAAGTGGATTTGTACTATGGAAGTGATGATAAGGTTAAGGCAAGTGATAAAGCAACACAAGCATGTGTAAGTAACGTCATTTCAAAAAGTGCAGGCCAGTATAATTATGATGAAAGAATTATTCCATATACAATTGTAGTTGATACAAACAATATGCCTATGGATGAAGTGGTTGTTACTGATAAATTAGATACAAGGTTAGAGTATGTAGAAGATTCTGCTAATGGAGCAACAGCAGAATATAATGAAGCTACAAACACACTAACATTTAAGTTAAATGCAATCAGTGCAGAACAAACCATTACTTTCAAAGCAAAAGTAAAAGATGGAGAAACATTTAATAATACTGGTTAAATAAGCATAAATAACAATGCTTCATTAGTAAGCAAACAGTATGCTAGTGCAACCACAACAGCTTCTACCACCACTAAAATTAACAATAAAGTTATTTCAAAAGTTGGTAGTCGCAATAACGAAAAAATAGATTATACAGTATCCCTTAACCCTGCTCGACAAAAGCTATATACAGATGCATCTATAGCAGAAGTTGTAATTCAGGATACTTTAGGTGCCAGTCTTTCTCTTGATGAGGAGACGGTGCATTTATATAGTGCTAATGTTGCGGCAGCAACTGGAGCCCTTACCAAAGCTCAGGAAATTGCAAATGCGGTAAAGAGAACTAGCAATGTTAATGGAAAAACAGTCTTAGAGGTTGTTGTTCCAAAGGATAAAGACGGACAGGCATTTGTTTTGACATATACAGCATATATGCTTAATAAAGATGCTAATGACTACAAAAACAATGTTGTATTAAAGGGATATGGTCAAGAAGAGAAAAATGCAGCCAATGTCTCTTATGAACAAAAAGATTTCTCTAGTGTAGATTTTAGTAATTACACCTATTATTTTGCAGAGCTTAGAGATGACAATGATCATACAATCCTTTTAAAGGAAGGTCATTTCGAGATGGATGATCCAGCCACAGGAAAAATTGTCGCTGAGACAGACATAAATGCAAAAGGCGAAATTATATTCAAGGGCCCAACAATTAAGCCTAATACAGATTATAAAATTGTTCAGAAAACAGCTCCTGAAGGATATATTATTCCGGATGATTATAAGGTCGGAATAACTATTACTACACCAGATAAAGGTTTAAGTACTGCTAGAAGTCAAAAATCAAATAATACACTTTATAATGCAAAGCCATCAAAAAACATTAGTATTGTAAAGGAAGATGGTTTAGGAAATGCTGTTGAAAAAGCTAAGCTTAAAGTTACATGGGACAATTCGGAAGATGCAAGCCAGACACTAGATTCATGGACATCAACACAATCGGCTAAAACTTTGAAAATCGTTGCTGATGTTATATATAAGCTTACGGAAGAAGAGACACCATTTGGATACAAGACTTCAAATCCAATATATTTCAAAATGGGTGTAGATGGTACATTGTACCAGAGGGATGGTAATACATATAAAGCAGTGGGAGCAGATACAATCACAATGATTGATGCACCTATGAATTCTGCAGAGATTTCAATTAAGAAAGTATCATCCACACAGGGAAAAGCTTTAGAAGGTGCTGAACTTATCATTAGTAAGACTGCTAATGGGTCAAATCCTGTTGCCCAATGGACAACAGCAGCAATGCCAAAGAAGCTTACATTGCCAGAAGGACATTATTATCTCATAGAAAAAAGTGCTCCTTTAGGATTTAAGAAAGCAGATGATATAGCTTTTGAAATAACTGAAGACTCAAAGTTAAAGGTCAATGGAGAAGTAGCTTCTGATAATATAATCACCATGGTTGATGATTATGATAACACCACAGATGATGAAGGAAACGATACATCTCCAAAGACAACAGTTACATTCAGCCCATCTACACTTGGAATGGAGCCTGAAGTGTTCAAGACAATGAAGTTTGTTTTGTATACCTTTAATCCAATAAGCAGTAAGTTAGAGCTGGTTGAACCTGAGACACCTGCGTCACTCACACCACCTACAGGTGACCCTGAGGCTGAAGAACCTGATGATTCTGAACCACAGGAGCTTACATACAAGCTTAATTATCAGGATGAATATGTGCTTATGCCTGAGGGCGAGTTAGAAGGCTTCAAGCCTGTTTCACCAATCACTTTCAAGATTATTGGTGAAAAAGATGAAAATGATAACATCATCACAAGCATGAAAATAAAGACTCAAGAAGGCTCATTTACAAATGCAAGCCTCACTGACATTGGCGCGAAGGTGACTCCTTCACCTGTTGAGGTTGAAACAGAAGAGCCTAATAATACACAGCCAGAAGTACCTTCAAATGAAACACCAGCACCAAATACTGCTGACCCTTCAGTTCCATCAACTGCAGGAGATAATAAAGCAGATGAGCCAAAGAATGCAGAAGTAGCTGATAATGTTTCTAAAAAGAATAGCTCTTCTGACGATAATGATTCAAGTGATTCTAGTTCATCATCTCATTCATACGCGGCTGCAAAAGCAACAAATCCTGTGGATGCATTAAC
>JAILAV010000149.1 GCA_024681435.1 Pseudobutyrivibrio sp.
CCTGTGTTGAAGCCATATGAAATGCCGCCTAAAAGAGGAGCAGATAAATATAGGGTGTCCTTATCAGCAAAAATATCCATTTCGCCAACATCAAGAACAATTACATCAAGGTTAGATTTGCAAGAAAATTTCTCCTGAGAAGGAGAGCGCTCGCCTTTGATAGACCCACTGATTGAATAAGGGAATCCCTTCACCTTTTTAAGATAAGCGCTGCCGGTATAACGAATATCTGAGTTAGTATAATTTCTGAATAAATCCTTCAAATCAATATTGTAGGCCAGATAATCTGGACTCTTTAAAGTTGATTCGGAAAAATTTACAACAGATGCTAAAATCCTTACCGATGGATTAAAGTCCAACTCAGCCTTGATTATAACGGCCAGTGCAAAGATTGTTATAAATATTATTCCAAGTTTTTTCTTCATGCCAATAATTATATTAGTTCGGCTGGAGTATCTGCAATAGACAATGCGATGGCTGTGTCCATCTCCAATAGATGTTCGGCCGCTTTTGAATTCGAAAGTTCTATTGACTCTTCTGCAAAACGCACACAAGCGTCGTGATACTTCTCAACTTCGCCACTGTTCTTGTAAACCATCATGAAAAGCTTTGCAGCCTCAAGCTTCATTTGAACATCGTTTGTGATTGTGGCTGTAGAGTCCATGTTGGTAACAACAGCCTCAGCTCTTTCGTATTCCTTCATTGAGCAGAATGTCTCAATGAGAAGTTTCAAATCTTCAATATAATCCTGAATTGTGATTTTTGTGCTCTTAATTTGAGTTGCTAGTTCATCCAAATGCTCATAGATGAAATGATCTTCACCCTTTTGATGATGAAGATTTGCTGATAGCACTGCCAAGCTAAGGTCGTGGTGATGCATATTATTTTCTTTTGCAAGCTCATAAGCTTTTGTTAAATGGGTTTCGGCCTCAGCAAAACGACGGATATGTAAATATGAATATGCAAGATTTAGTCGAGTTACCATGTATGAATGTGGTTTGTTCTCAAAATCTGCGCCGTGCTCATCTAAATCTTGAAGAGCCATTAGGCCATAATTTATAGCACTGTCGTAATCTCCAAGAAGCATATATCTGTTACAGATGGTGTTATAGAAGAAATGCTTTGCTCCCTGGATAGAGTTTTTATCAATATAATCAAGGGCTTTTAGACATTTATAAAGCATCTTGCTGTCATAGCCCATAATTCCATAAGCGATTGCTAGACCGCGCAAAGTAAGTATGTACTGGCCTGAATCATCAATTTCTTCGTAAATACTAAGAGCCATATTTAGATTATCAATACCAAGCTCAATATTATTGATATGTACAAGCTGCATACCTTTTTCATAATACTCTTTTGCAATTTGCTCTGTACTAGCCATAACTACCTCCTAAAATGCCTATTCCACAAAGTAAGTATAACATTTAATTTATCTAATAATGTTTAAAATTCTGTGACGTTTTTCGTAAGTTGTTGTTTTGATTGAAATTAAATATTAAAATAATCTTAGTTTTTCAATGTATATGGGGATTTGACGATGAAAAAGAATAGCAGATTTGTTTATCAGATAATAGTGGTTTGTGGGCTTCTTATGTTCGGGTTTATGCTTGGGCTTATGATTTGGGGCGAGCATTATCTTCCAGAAGAGCGAACATACACTGATTTGAGCTATGAAGATTATAGTGATGGCTGGGCAAGACTTAATAGCAATGGCCAGTTTGAGCCTATTAAGCTTCCTGGTCACTATAGTGTGTCCCGCTCAAATGAGCTTATTGTTGAAAAAGAGATTGGTTATATCTCAGAACCAATTCAATATGTTTCATTTGATTCAGAAAAGCAGGACATCGTTGCCTATGTAGACGACGAGCTGCGTTACAGCTATTCCACCAGCGATACCAGACTTTTCGGTAGTAATAGCCCGGGTGCTTTGATGCTGATTCCTATATATCAGTCTGATCAGGGGAAAACTCTTCGAATAGAATTTACTGGCAATAATAACTATGCAGGTGTTATAGATACCATTTCAATAGGCAGTCAGGCAGGTGTATTTTTCCATTTGTTTGAGAGAGAAAAGACACCATTATTTGGTTCCGTATTGTTATTTTTATTTGGATTTGTAGCCTTTATTACAGGCATAGTGGTAAAGCTTTCTTATCAAAAGACTTTGCCTTTGTTTTTCTGCGGCTGGAGCGTAATGTGCGCCTCTCTTTGGGCAATGGCAGAGTCAACAACAAGACAGATAGTGGCGCCGAACTTTTCGTTAATTTCATATATTACATATCTCAGCCTAATGATTTTGCCATTTGCTATGACTATGTATTTCGATAGATTGCAGGATGGCCGCTATCGTATTTTTTATCTGATTACAGCAGTTTTAGATTTGTTTGTGGCTTTTATTGGCGTGATTTTACAATTCCACACAAATACTGATTTAAGTGGCGTTTTGTTCTATGCTTTTATAGGCATAGTTTTAGCTTTAGTTATTTTTATTGTTACAATCGTTTGCGATTTTATTCAGGGAAATCTCAAGTCCTACTGGATGGAAATTTTAGGTGTAGCCGGTGCAGCTTTAGGTGGTGTTATACAGATTGTAGTGTATCGCTCTAAGCCCACAACAGTTGATAGAAACATGATTCTAATTGGCTTGTTTGTTATGATTTTCATGTCTTATATCAGGGCAATTAATAATATCAGATACATGGAAAGAGACATGTTTGCAGCAGTTCAGGCCCAAGAAGCCAGCACTGAATTTCTTACTCGCATGTCCCATGAAATGCGTACACCAATCAACGCTATACTTGGCATGAACAAAATGATTCTCAGAGAGAGCAAGGAAAATAACGTCTTGGAGTATGCTAGGGATGTAAACAGCGCAGGAAATTATTTGCTAAGTATAGTAAACGAAGTGCTTGATTTGGCAAAGGTTAATGCAGGTAAAATCGAGATTAGCAATGAAGATTACGAGCTAATGGATCTGGTTAGGGAATGCTATGCCATGGTACGCCCAAGAGCAAAGGCCAATAGACTTGCTTTCGAGGTAGACATGAGCGATGTGTTGCCTGCAGTTCTTAGAGGTGACAAGGAAAGGCTGATACAGGTCCTGACAAATCTTTTAAATAATGCGGTTAAATATACCCCAGAGGGAAGAATTACATTTTCTGTGGATGGTAAAATCAGCGACGGCAAGCTACTTTTAATTTTGGAAGTAAGCGACACAGGTATCGGGGTTGCAGAAGATAGCATCCCATATCTATTTGATTCGTTCAGAAGAGTTGGAGAGTTTAAAAACAAGAAAATAGAAGGAACAGGATTAGGCCTTACTATTACAAAGCAGCTGGTAGAACTTATGGGAGGCACAATTTCTGTTGAATCTGAAATTGGAAAAGGTACCACATTTACAGTAATCGTACCTCAGGAAATTCGTTCAATTGAGCCATGCGGCATCTTTTCTATGGGCCCTAATGGTGATAGACGAGTTGCCGACCGAAATGAAATTTTTGATATTATCGGAAGAATTCTTGTGGTTGATGATGTTGCCATTAATCTTAGAGTATTCACCATGCTTTTAAGCAATACCGATGTCACAGTTGATACAGCAATTAGCGGACTTGAAGCATTAGAGAAGATAAAAAGAACAAAATATGATATTATATTTCTCGACCACTTAATGCCTGGCATGGATGGCATTGAGTTAAAGACTATTTTGGATTCACTTGCGGATAATCCAAACAAAGACACGCCGCTTATTATGCAGACTGCAAATGCGGTTGTTGGCGCCAGGGAAGAATATGAGCGCCTAGGCTTTTGTGATTACATCGAAAAGCCGATAAAGGAAGAGGAGCTTCGGAAGTTGCTTCGCAAATATATGATATGACCCAAAAGGAAAAGGAGTATTTTATGGCATTTAATCCAGCTGATTTATTTAGAGTAAGAAGCGCGGCAGCGCAGTTCAATGCGAATCATCCAAAGCTGATTCCTTTTTTCAATGCAACAAAGGATAAGGCAATGACACCGGGTTCGGTAATTGAGATTGCAATAACAGACCCATCTGGTGAGCGCATCGAAACAAATTTAAAAGTTCAGGAATCAGATATTGAGTTAATCAATCTTTTAACTGAAATCGGTTCAAAGGGAATGTAGTGAGAAAATTTATGGACACCTTCCTGTGTTAGGATTTAGATAATCTAATACAGGGAGGTGTTTTTTATGTCAGATAGACTTCTTACAATCGGAATTTCCACCAGAGCATTGTTTGATTTGGATTATGAGAATGAGATATTTATTAATGAAGGTCCCCAGGCCTACGTAGATTATATGGTAGACCATGAGAATGATGTGATTAAAAAGGGGCCAGCCTTTGGACTGATTCAGGCATTGCTTGAGCTTAATAATAGTTGTGGCAAGCCTATTTGTGAGGTGATTGTTATCAGTCAGAATTCCGCAGATAGCTCTCTTAGAATATTTAATTCTATTTCAAACTACGGATTGGATATTACCAGGGCATGTCTGACTACAGGAGCTTCAATTGTTCCATATCTTTCAGCATATGGAGTGGATTTATATCTTTCTACTAATGAAAACGATGTGTGCAAGGCTACAATGGCAGGGATTGCATCAGCCACAGTTCTTGATTCTCCAAAAGAGTTAGGGAGCGGTAAGTCTCAGATTCGCATAGCCTTTGATGGAGATTGTGTATTGTTTAATAATGAGTCAGAGATTATTTTTCAGAAGGAGGGGCTGGAGGCCTTTGGAAACCATGAGAGAAGCCAGGCTCTTATTCCTTTGAAAAAGGGACCATTTGCTAATTTGCTTTCTGTAATCTCTCAGATTCAGAATCAGTTTGGCGATGTGGCTAACAGTCCAATCAGAACAGCACTAGTTACAGCTAGGTGTGCCCCAGCCCACGAGAGGGTCATTCGTACCTTTCGTTTGTGGGGCGTCAGGATTGACGAAGCCCATTTTCTTGGAGGTCTTGATAAGACAGCGGTTTTAAAAGCATTTGGGGCCCACATATTTTTTGATGATAATGATGACAATATAAAAGCAGCCAGCACAGTAGTGCTAGCTGCCAAAGTTCCAAATTTCTTAAAAGCTATTTAAATTCAAAGAATTTTGTATCAAGCTCAGGGTATGCTCGTTTCATTGAAATAGGCATACCCGATTTGTTTACAAAGCAATGGCGAGTTTTAGCTACAGCTCTGTCTTCGCCAGTTACCTTATCGTAAATACGATATGCTATTTCCATTTCATGCCCATCATATGCCAAAAGCTTTGTATCTATCATTACAATTTCATCAAAGCTTACAGGACTTCGATATTCTATGGACTGAGAAATCACAGGAGTGCTAATCTCCATATCTATCATTTGTTTGAATGACAGTCCCATCTGTTCCATGAGATTCATTCTGGCATCCTCCATCCAGTTTAGGTAATTTGAAGGATGAATTATCCCCTGCTGATCCGTCTCGTGATACCTTGTGTGATGCTCAAAAGGGGTAATCTTAATTTGCCTCTTAGCACCAGCAACTTCAATTTCTTGTTTTGCCATTGTCTTACCTCCTGATGAATAATCTACTTACAGTATATCACTTATTGTAAAAGGGGAGTGGGTAATAGGGAAAATATAGCTATAATTTATCGCCCGAGGCCTATGCCCTCAGGCTTTTTTAATGGATAGGATAGGTAAGGGACTAATCTATGGGATAGGTGTAGTTTGTGAATTAGGGATTTTGTGGAAGATGTAGTTGTTGGGACATGGCTTTCGGCAATCTGTTAGGTCGCGATTGGTCTTTGAGAATTTTTAGGCTCTAACACACTGTGGAGTATTAAATGGACCTATTTTTTTATTTTAATACGAAAAATAGGCATATTTTACCGTGAAATCGCTTTTACAGTATTAAATAAAGCTGATTTTGGATTTTAATACGCCAAAAATCATTTTTCTAGTATTAAACTGCAAAAACGCCTGATTTTAATACTCAGGTTGCTAAAAACATTCTAAAAACAGGCAAAATTAGTATTAAAATAAAAAAAGTGCACTATTTAATACCATAATCAAATTTTATAAGTGTATATTGGGATTTGAGAGATTTGCTCTATGTTAAATAGTTATAAATAGTCAACAATATTGAATTATTGGAAATTGCTATAACATTTTAGATATTATATACTACCTCGTGGCAATTGTGCCAGATTCGGAGGAATATTTAGAATGAGAAAGAAGAAGTTTTTAGCACTTATGATGGCTATGGCTATTGTTGGTGCAGCAGGTGTTCCAGCAATTACAGTTGAGGCGCAGGGGCTTGGCCAGATACAGGATGCGTCAAAGGTACCATACGGTTCACTTACAAAAGAGGATAAAAATATTGTAAAAGAATTATTCGATTTTGAATTTTACAAAGCTGAGAATCCAGATGTAGTAGCAGTAGTTGGTGATAATTATGATGAACTCTTCAAGCACTTCTGCTTATGCGGTATTTTTGAGGGACGTACATGTAATCCTAATTTTGATCCATCAGCTTATGCCAGTGCTAATCCAGATTTGGCTGAAAAATTTGGAGCAAATATTATCAGCTATTACAAACACTATGAGTTAGTTGGCTCTAAAGAAGATAGTGATAGTAGAAAAATAACAACTATGGATGCTTGTGCTAAAGCAGGTATTACATTCCAGTCTTTAGTTAGCTCTGAAATTCGCATTACACCAACAGTGTATGCATGGGCGCAGAAGCTTCATACAAATGACTTTGCTACAGTTCAGAAGGCAGTTAATAAGGTAGTTGCATCAGGAACAAACGGTAACGAGCATGGTGGCCCAAGCTCAACTCCAGCTGTTGTTTCTACATCACAGGCTACATACCTTCTTGTTCCAGAGCGTGCAGATGCAGAGGCTTATGCAAAAGCAAAGGGATTCACAAAGGTAGATACTATTACAATTCCAGAGGGAACATCCAACACACACCTCTCACTTTATGTATTTAAAGGACAGGTTGGTCATGCAGTATATGAAAATTGGGAAGCTGACGGAGTTCCAGTATATAAGACAGATGATTTCGTAGCAGCTGAGAACATGATTTGCGAAGCATCTATCGGCGTTAATGTATCTTCTCCAATTACTGATGAGGAAAGACCTGTAGTTGACACAGAGGTTGATCACACAGGTGCTAGTATTTACTCACCTATTTCATTTGAGGCCACAACTGACGATTCAGGAAATTATATTTGGTCAAATGTACATGTTAATTCATCTGATAAAGAGACAAAAGAAACTGAAACTGCAACAAATTATTATATGCGTGAAAGTATATTAAGTGGATATCACACTAATTATTCAGGTTCGGAATCATATACATTTGCAAATGACGAAGAAAGAGATGCATATATTGCGAAGAAAAAAGAAGAGCAGGGTTATGAGCCAGCTAAGTATGACTCTGACTACGAAGGCGTTGATGCTAACGCTCCTAGACACACAACTTACGATGTTAGCCTTAACCTTGAAGAAAATGCAGATGGTTCACTTTCATCAGTTTCTGTAGGTATTTCAAATGATGAGCACCAGTTTGGTTACGTTAATACAACAACTGTATCAGATTCAACTGATGAAAATGCAGAGGCTATTGAAGAATAGTATTGAGTAAATGAAACAATTTGGTATTTATTAGAAATAAGAGTAAAATCGCTTGCACTTTTGTGCAGGCGATTTTTGAATTAGTGTATAAGAGTTTTAGTAACAACTAAGCCATTTTATATAGAAGATTTATTGACAAATTTTACCGAGCGGGGGTAAAATTACAAATGGTTATATAAAAAACTTAAAGGGAGAATATATAATGAACAAGAAAAAATTTTTTGCTGTTGCAATGGCCGTTGCAGTGGCAGGCACATCATTGGCTCCAGCCTTTACTTCAAATGCTGAAGGGCTTACACAGGCAACAGATGCATCAAAAGTAACTTATGGTTCACTTTCAAATGCAGATATTGCTGTAATGAAGAATCTATTTGATCTTGAATACTACAAGGCACAGAATCCTGATGTAGTTAAAGTTCTTGGAGATGACTACAAAGTTCTCTTCAATCATTTCTGTTTATGCGGTATTTTCGAAGGCCGTACATGTAATCCAAATTTTGATCCAGCTGCATATGCTAGTGCATACTCTGATTTAAGAGAAAAGTTTGGCACTGATATTGTAAAGTATTATGAGCACTATGCTTTATTAGGAAAAACTGAGAACAGACCAATCACAACAGTTGCAGCTTGCGCTGAAGCTGGTATCACAGTTGAGTCTATAGTTGATAATAGTGTAAAGATTTCGCCATCTGTATATCTTCTTGCACGTAAACTAGGCACAACTGATTTCGCTACAGTACAGAAGGCTCTTGAAAAAGCTGCAAGCTCATCATCAAGCAGTTCATC
>JAILAV010000179.1 GCA_024681435.1 Pseudobutyrivibrio sp.
AAGACGATAAGGTAGATAGGTTCAAGGTGTAAGTGTGGTAACACATTCAGCTGATGAATACTAATAGATCGAAGGTTTATTCTAAAAGAAGATGTGTAGCTTGTTAATAGGATTACAAGTCTTACTGTGTGAAGTTTTGAAGTTGCTATAAGAATTTTTAGCAAGCCAATCGCTTGCTATTTTCGTATTATAGAATAGATTTGGGGGCGTAGCTCAGTTGGGAGAGCACCTGCCTTGCAAGCAGGGGGTCAAGAGTTCGAATCTCTCCGTCTCCACTAAGTTCTTGCTTAATTAGCAAGAACTTTTTTATTGAAAAAATATGTGAAAATTTTGTGATTTTCCTATTGAAAGCGACTATAAGTTATGTTACTATTTATAAGTCGCGTGGGTGAGGGACTCAAATTAACTTTGGGTTTTTCGCTTACGATTTAGGGGACTGGTCAAATGGTATGATAGGGGTCTCCAAAACCTTTGGTGGGAGTTCGATTCTCTCGTCCCCTGTTTGACTAAAGTCAGAAATGTTGAAGATTCAATGTTTCTGGCTCTTTTTTTATAAAAAATATTTATTGGAGGAGAGGGCGTAATGGAAAGAGAGTTTCTTGAAGAAAAAGAGTTTACAAAACTTTTAGTTGGTAAGAAATACAAGATGTATTTTGAGGATAATGACTGCGTAGTTGCTGAAACAGAAATTGGGGATATTGTTGTTGCGTTTAGTCAGTATGAATACTATGGAATGTCTGGGGATGAATTAGAAAAAAGAATTTATGACGGGATTAATAGCCGTAATAAATAGTTATACAAGGAGATTTTTATGACAAATTATAATTTAATTACAGAACAGATTAGATCACTTGCAGAGGATGAGAAATGGTTTGTACCAGTTATGGCAAATGCATCAGCTTTGCTTTATGACAATATGGAAGATCTTAACTGGGCTGGATTTTATATTATGAGAGATGGTGCACTTGTACTTGGACCATTTCAGGGAAAAATTGCATGTATCAATATCCCAGTAGGAAAGGGAGTTTGTGGTACTGCTGTAGCTAAGGATGAAACAATTTTAGTTGAAGATGTTCATCAATTCCCTGGTCATATTGCTTGTGATAGCGCTTCAAATTCTGAGATAGTTGTTCCTATTCATAAAGATGGAAAAGTTGTTGCAGTTCTTGATATAGATAGTCCAAAACTTTCTAGATTTTCTGAAGACGATAAAACTGGTCTAGAAGAATTCGTAAATACGATAGAAAGAGTTATTGAATTTTAAAAATTTTTCTTGAATAGGCTAATCTTTTTTGCGATTTTAAATATTTAGTATTATTATATATATATCTTCAAAATTAAATTTAATTTGAAGAATAATTTATCGCAAGAGAGGTCGAGGTTATGAGAAAAGCGAATGCTCAAAAGAGCAACAAAACAACAATAACATGGAGCAAAAGTATTAAAACAAAATTGATAGTAGCCATGTTATTAGTCGCCATGGTACCGCTAGTAATAGCTGTTTCAATTAGTTATTACACATCCACAACAAAGGCAAAAGCCGATGCAATTGATTCACTTGAATGGCAAGCTTGGTATGTGGAAGCGGCAATTGGCACAGTGATTCAGAGTAATGAATCATCAATAAAATCTTTTGCGGAATCACCTACTACAATTTCTTATATGAAAGGTGAAGAAATTGATTTAAACGAGCTAAAAGAGCAAATGAAATCAATAGATGATTATCTTGCTGATGGCAATGTTTTAGTTATTTCTGACGCTAATGGGCAGATGGTTCTTAGAGATGATGACGGCGATTTAGTAAATATTAGCGAGCGGGAGTATTGGCAAGAAGCTATGAAGGGACAATTCGCTGTATCTAACGCACTTGAAAGTGCATCTACTGGAGTTAGAAGCATATGCATGGCAGCTCCAATCATTGATCCAACTACACAACGAGTTCTTGGAACAGTTCATCGAAATTACAATTTAAATGATTTCCACAACATCCTTGCTGAAGAATGCGACGAAGGTTTCGTAGTAGACCGTAATGGTGATATGCTAGCTCATTCTCAGTATGAGATTAATGCTGGTGATGATGTAATGAACTTTAGCCAGTCGCCTTATATGACAAGCGACGATATTGAGGGTTCATATCGTTCTACAGCAGCTGGGTATCCAACTTATTTAGCATATGCTAAGGATACACTTTCTGGCTTTACAGTTTGTGTAGCAGTTAAGGAAAACATTGTAATGTCATCTGCTAGGCAATCAGCACTTATAGTAATTGCTATTGGTGTTATTCTTCTTATTATCGTAGCAATTATTTCCATTATTCTTGCAAACGGCTTCACAAGGCCTATTAACGCAGTTAATGAATCACTTTCAGATTTGGCAGATGGTAGATTTAAGAAAATTTCAGGATATTCAAAGCGAGAAGATGAGTTTGGCGAGATAGTAAAGAGCTCAAATTCAGTTATTGAAAAATTAGACGAGATTGTTGGGCATATCAAATCTTCAGCTTCTACAGTAGGAAATTCTTCTGAGGAGCTTTCGGATATGGCAAATCAGATTTCTTCTACTACCGAAGGAGTTTCAACTGCGGTTCAAGAAATCGCTAGTGGTGCAGCACAGCAGGCAGAAGAAATTCAGCAGGCAGCAGAGAATGTTGGTAGAATTACAGATGCTGTTGGCGGTGTTCAGAATTCAACAGATGAGATGGAAAGTCTTGCAGCTAGAATGAAGGATGCTTCAGAAACATCAAGCAAGTCTCTTTCAAATCTTCAGGATTCTAGTAGTGAAATGACTGCTAAAATCGAAGAGATTGCAAAGACAATTGGTGCAACTCAAAAAGCTGTTGCAGATATTAATGAAAGAGTTGAGGGTATTTCAGGCATCGCTTCTCAGACAAATCTTCTTTCACTTAATGCTTCAATTGAGGCAGCAAGAGCTGGAGAAGCAGGTAGAGGTTTTGCGGTTGTAGCTGAGGAAATTAGAAAGCTTGCAGATGATTCTGAGAATATGGCTCAGGAAATTCGCCAGGTTATGGATGTACTTTTATCTGAGGCTGAGCAGGCTGTTGCAGCTGCCGAGCTTGTGCGTCAGGGTAATATTGAACAGCAAGAAGCATTGGGAGATACCTTAAGCTCTGTAAATGGAATGCTTAGCGATATTGAAGAAACTGTTATTGGTGTTAAGAGAATAGCAGGTGGAGCAAATACTTGTGTTGAATCAAACGAAGTCGTTTCAGATGCTATGTCATCACTATCAGCAATTTCAGAGGAAAATGCAGCATCTTCTGAGACCACAGGAGCTTCTGTACAGGAGCTTTCTGCAACAGTATCTATTTTAGCAGATTCGGCAACTGGCTTGAGAGAAGTGGCTGAAAAGCTTAATCAGGAGATGTCATTCTTCAAATAAATAATAGTTATTTTTAAGGATTCAGTTTTACTTAAAGCTGAATCCTTTTTCGTAGGATTGATTGAATAAAAAAATAGACAGTGTTATAATAATGTTAAATATTCTGAATATTCAGTCAGAATATTCAGTCAAATATTGGTATGACAATTACTATGATTTAAAAGGAGAAGGATTATGCTAGCTACTTTAGTACCACTATTTAACGGAGACATGTCTGTTGCGTCGTATTGCTTATACGCTCAAAAGGAAAATATGTATGAGCATCCACACTTGCTTGGTGCAGGAAAATATGATGGAGCAGGAGCTATTGTTGGTATCGAAGTATTTGAAAGTGTTTCAGAGGATGATCTTGTTTTAAATTGCAGCATCATTATTCCAATTAATAACATTTCCTTATTCTCTAATATTGAAGAACAGTTAAAGGGATTTGATGGTCGTATTATTTTATTAGTAGATCAGAGTATCAAGCCTGAGGAATCTTACAATAAGAGATTACTTGACTTAAAAAGCAAAGGCTTTAAGCTCGCGATGAAGGACTTACCTATAACAAGTATCGATACATTTAAGTTTATGCTTGATGATTTTGATTTATTCTTAATTAACAGCGAAGCTGGTGATGTTATTGAACAGGCTAAGGAGTTCAGAAAGGTTCTTCCTAATATGGATTTCTGTGCTGAAAATCTTCATTCAGTTGAGGAGTTTGAGAAGGCAAAGGAATCTGGTTTATTTAAAATCTTCGAAGGTACATTCTTCAGAGTACCTATTAATAAAGGGGATACACAGATTTCACCTATTAAGATTAACTACGTGAAGTTGATGAAGGTAGTTAATGATGTGGATTTTGATTTGGAGGATGTCGCTAATGTTGTAGGCCAGGATCCTGCTTTATCAATTGAACTTTTACAGATTGCAAATAGACTTACTATTAATTCTCATATTCGTTCAATTGCTCAGGCAACAGCGCTTCTTGGACAGAAGGAATTGAGACGTTGGCTTAATACAACATTATTCAATGGACTTGCTACTGGTAAGCCTAATGAAATCGCTAGATTGTCGTTGATTAGAGCTAGATTTGCTGAGAATCTTGCACCAGTGTTTGATTATGCAATGCGAAAAGATGAGCTATTCCTTATGGGATTGTTTTCTTTAATAAATCTTATTCTTGATATGCCTATGGAAGAGGCTTTAAATGAATTAGGTGTTAGCAATGAAATCAAAAATGCATTGGTTAATGACGATGGAATCTTTGCGCCACAGCTTGAGTTCTTACTTAGCTATGAAGCTGGAGATTGGCAGGAAGTTTCAAGATTAATGGTTCTACATGATATCGAAATGCATGATGTGTATGAAGCATATGTTGAAGCATTAAAGTGGTATGGTAATATGTTTATCTAATTTCACAATAATAACGTTTAAAGCCTCAGGCCTTTTGGTTTGAGGCTTTGTTTTTACAAAAATACTATATATTGAGAAGCTTGTGCAATAATTAATAAATCTAGGGCAATAAACGCATTGACATAGTATTGAAATGATGATATAAATTAGCAGGTACGTTTATTAAAACGTTTTAGTTAGTTGTGAAATTAGGAGTTGATTTTTATGAAATTTAAGATTAGATTAGAGAATACACAGGATGCTGAGGAATTTGTAAGAGCAGCATCAAAATTTGGAGGTAATATTGACCTTCATAGCGGAGTTGTTTATATTGATGGTAAGTCACTTTTAGGTATCCTTGCCATGGGTATAAAAAGAGAACTTGATGTATATGTTTCAGAGCATAATCCATCAGCATTTAAAAATGCAGTTAAGAAATTTGTTGTAGCTTAATATACATAAACCTGTGGCGTGCCACAGGTTGTTTTTTTACATGAAAGTATCGAGATTAATTACTCCCGAGGGAGAAAAGGCCCAAATAAATATTTCTGTTAGAAATCTAGTTGAGTTTCTTCTTAGAGAAGGAGATATTGATGACAGAAAAGGTTCTGTAGACCCATTCGAGGCCATGCAGGCGGGTAGTAGGATCCATAGAAAAATTCAAAATTCTATGGGTCCATTTTATAGTGCAGAAGTTCCTTTGAAATTTCAGGTAGAATACGAAGACTATATTCTAGGACTGGAGGGCCGTGCTGATGGCCTGGTATTAGATAGAGATGAAAATGGTGATGTGGTTACTGCTACAGTTGATGAGATAAAGGGAATGTACATGGATGTCATGACCTTTGAGAAGCCTGTTCTTGTACATGAAGCGCAGGCTAAGTGCTACGCCTACATGGTTGCCAGCGAGTATAATCTTGAGACAATAGAAGTTCAATTAACCTATGTCAGTCTTGAAACTGAAGAAATTAAATATTTCAATCAGCTATATACATATGATGAAATTGAAGAGTGGTTTTTGACAATCATTGGCATATTTAAGAAATGGGCCGATTTCCAGTATTATCATAAGATGGAGCTTTTAGAGTCTGTTCAGGGATTGGATTTTCCTTATGAATATCGAGATGGTCAAAAGAAGCTTGTAAGTGATGTATATCGAACTATCTATAGACGAAAGATTTTATTTATGCAGGCTCCAACCGGTACTGGAAAGACCATTGCAAATGTTTTCCCTGCAGTAATGGCTCTTGGGCAGAATTTGGCAGAGAGAGTATTTTATCTTACTGCTAAAACGGCAACAGCTATAGCAGCAAGAGACGCATATAGCTTACTTGTAAGCAAGGGCTATGAAGGCAAGACCATTATGCTTACAGCAAAAGATAAAATGTGTATGTGCGATGAGGCTGATTGTAATCCTGATAATTGTCCTTATGCTCGTGGACATTTTGATAGAATAAACGATGCTATATATGAGGTAATTACAAAAGAGACTGTTATTACTCGTGATGTGATACTTGGTTATGCTGAGGAATATGTTGTGTGTCCTTTCGAGCTAGCTTTGGATATTAGTACTTGGTGCGAAGGGATAATTTGCGATTATAACTATGTGTTTGATCCAAATGTTTATCTAAAGCGCTTTTTTGCAGAGGGTAAAAATGGAGAGCATATCTTCTTAATTGATGAGGCTCACAACATGGTTGATAGAGCCAGAGAAATGTATTCTGAGGATTTGATAAAAGAAGAAGTTCTCTCTATAAAAAGATATGCAAAGCCTGTTAGCAAGAAGCTAGTTAATGCTTTAGAAAAATGTAACCGAATTCTTCTTGAATATAAGAGAGAATGCGATAGGGATATAACTGTTCTTGATGATATAGATACGCTGATGAGTGCCTGCGATAATATCCAAATTATATTGGAGCAACTTTTTAAGAAGGAAATAAAGTTTGGAATATATCAGGATGAAGTTATAGATTTCTATTTCAGACTTAGAAATTTTACAGCTCTTGCATATCAGCAGGACAGTGACCATTATAGAATCTATTGTGATTTTGATGAGGATAAGAATTTTCATCTTCATCTATATTGCATTGATCCATCTGCGCAATTACAGGATAGACTTAGGATGGCAAGATCTACTATCTATTTTAGTGCGACACTTTTGCCCATCGATTATTATAAGGACCTTCTATGTAATGAAAAGGATGTATACGCTATATATGTGGACTCTGTTTTTGACCAAAAGAATAGATTACTTTTGCTTGGTACAGATGTTACTAGCAAGTATACTAGGCGTGGAGAAGATGAGTATCTTAAATTTGCAAAATACATACAGACTATCGTAAATGCGAATCGAGGCAATTACATGGTCTTTTCTCCATCCTACAAATTCTTAGAAGAAATTCAGCAAAAATATGAGGCTTTTAGAGATGATGTTGATGTCATAATTCAAAAGCAAAATATGACTGAACAGGAAAGAGAAGAGTTTCTTGGAGAATTTGATAAAAATAGAAGCAAGGCTATGGTGGCATTTTGCACGCTAGGTGGAATCTTTTCAGAAGGAATAGATCTTGTTGGAGGAAAACTTATCGGCTCTATTATTCTTGGGCCAGGACTTCCACAAGTTGGAAATGAGCGAAAGCTTATGTCAGATTTCTTTGATGATAATGGCAAAAATGGATTTGAGTACGCATATTTATACCCTGGAATGAATAAAGTAATTCAGGCGGCAGGCCGTCTAATTAGGACAAAGGATGATGTGGGAGTTATAGCATTACTTGATGAAAGATTTAGATTTTCAAGTTATAGAAAAACATTTCCAAGGGAATGGAATGATGCTACGTTTACCACAATTGATGATATTTCGTTAAAATTAACAAATTTCTGGTCAAAAAAGCCTTGAAAAATTATTAGGACATGTGAATGAATTGTGATATACTTACTACAACTGTGGGGGTTGTGGCATATCACAATTTTCACATACATAAAATAAATATCACGGAGGTGTAATGTGGGCAAAGTAAGAAGAGTTTACGTTGAAAAGAAACCACAATTTGCAGTATCTGCTAAGTCACTGTATTCCGAAATAGGAAGTTACTTAGGCATCAAGAATGTTACAGGAGTCAGGGTTTTGATTCGGTATGATGTTCAAGATGTTTCTGACGACGTTTTTAAGAAAGCTATTAAAACAGTTTTTTCGGAGCCACCTGTCGATGATGTTTATGAAGAAACATTTGATTACGATGGCAGAGTATTTTCAGTTGAATTTTTACCAGGGCAATTTGACCAGCGCGCTGATTCTGCGGAGCAGTGTCTAAAGCTCTTAAATGAGAATGAAGAACCTACTATTCATACAGCAACTACCTATGTAATTGAGGGTAGCATTACTGACGACGAATTTGATGCTATAAAGTCGCATTGTATTAATCCTGTTGATTCTAGAGAGACTTCTCTTGATAAGCCAGAGTCTCTATCTAATAATTTCGATGAACCAGCCGACGTCAATACATTTGACGGTTTCGTTTCTATGGCTGAGAATGATTTACGCAATTTATATGACTCCTTAAATCTTGCTATGACATTTAAGGATTTCCTTCATATTCAGAACTATTTTTCCAATGATGAACATAGAGATCCAACTGTTACAGAAATCAGAGTATTAGATACTTATTGGTCTGATCACTGTAGACATACTACTTTCTCTACTGAACTTAAAAACGTTACTATTGAGGATGGCTACTACAAGACTCCTATTCAGGATACTTTTAACGATTACCTTGATAACTTTAAGATTCTCTACAAAGATAGAGATGATAAGTTTGTATGTCTTATGGACTTAGCTCTTCTTGCTATGAAGCGTCTTAAGGCTGATGGTAAGCTTGAGGATCAGGAAGAGTCAGATGAAATTAATGCATGTTCAATCGTTGTTCCTATCAATGTAGATGGAACAGAGGAAGAGTGGCTCATCAACTTCAAAAATGAGACACACAACCATCCTACAGAAATCGAGCCATTTGGTGGTGCTGCTACATGTCTTGGTGGCGCAATCCGTGATCCACTTTCAGGACGTACATATGTATATCAGGCAATGCGTGTCACAGGTGCGGCAGACCCTACAGTTTCTGTAAAGGATACTATGGAAGGAAAACTTCCACAGAAGAAGCTTGTTCGTGAGGCAGCTCACGGTTATTCATCTTATGGTAACCAGATTGGTCTTGCTACAGGATATGTAAAAGAAATTTATCATCCAGATTATGTTGCAAAGCGTATGGAGATTGGTGCTGTTATGGGTGCTGCTCCAAGACGTGCTGTACAGCGTCTTAATTCTGATCCAGGAGACAAGATTATTCTACTTGGTGGACGTACTGGTCGTGATGGTATCGGTGGTGCTACAGGTTCTTCAAAGGCACACAATACAGAGTCTACAGCAGTTTGCGGTGCTGAGGTTCAGAAGGGTAATCCACCTACAGAAAGAAAGATTCAGCGTCTTTTCAGAAGAGAAGAGGTTTCTTACATTATTAAGAAGTGTAACGATTTTGGTGCTGGCGGTGTATCTGTTGCAATCGGTGAGCTTGCTCCTGGTCTTACAGTTGATTTGGACAAGGTGCCAAAGAAGTACGCAGGTCTTGATGGAACAGAGCTTGCTATTTCAGAGTCACAGGAGCGTATGGCAGTAGTTGTTGCTCCAGCAGATGTTAATAAATTCCTTCAGTATGCAGCAGAGGAAAATCTTGAGGCTGTTGAAGTTGCAGTAGTTACTGAGGAGCCACGTCTTGTACTTAATTGGAGAGGTAAGGAAATTGTTAACCTTTCTAGAGCATTCCTTGATACAAACGGTGCACATCAGGAGACAGACGTTTATGTAGAGCTTCCTGATAGCGATAACAAATATATAGATAAGATTGGTATTGAAAAGGTAGCTGAGGATGTTGCAAAGGGTGACTTTAGAGCTGCTTGGTTAGATTCACTTGCAGATTTAAATGTTTGTTCACAGAAGGGTCTTGTTGAAATGTTCGATGGTTCTATCGGAGCAGGTTCAACACTTATGCCATTCGGTGGAAAGTATCAGCTTACAGAGACACAGGCAATGGTTGCTAAGGTTCCAGTAGCTGATGGCAAGACAGATGCAGTTACAATGATGGCATACGGCTTTAATCCATATGTCAGCGCATGGTCACCATATCACGGTTCACAGCTTGCAGTTTTAGAGTCTGTAGCAAGAATCGTAGCAACTGGTGGTGATTACAAGAAGATTAGATTTACATTCCAGGAGTACTTCCGCAGAATGAGCGAGGATCCAAAGAGATGGAGCCAGCCATTTGCAGCACTTCTTGGTGCATATAAGGCACAGATGGAATTCGGACTTCCTTCAATTGGTGGTAAGGATTCTATGTCAGGAACATTTAATGAAATCGATGTTCCACCAACACTTGTTTCTTTCGCAGTAGATGTAGCTAAGGAGCAGGATATTGTTACACCTGAGTTAAAGGAAGCTGGCGATAAGCTCTTCTTAATTAGAGTTCTTCGTGACAATTACGATCAGCCAAACTACCAGCAGGCTAAGGCTATCTTCGAGGTAGTAAGACAGATGGTAGAGCTTGGAAGCATTAAGGCTGCATATGCACTTGACGCTAACGGACTTGTACCTGCTGTTTCAAAGATGGCATTTGGTAACAAGCTGGGTGTTAAGCTTTACGATGAATGTCAGTCAGTATTACTCTTTGGCTGTGTAATCGGAGATATCGTAGTAGAAGTTTCTGAGGATGGAGCACTTGCAATTAAGGGTGAGCTTGAGAAGCGCGGTCTTGCAGACTACGGATATGAAGTAGGCGAGGTTACAGCTGATGCTACATTTGCATACAAAGATGTAAAGATTTCTGTTGATGAAGCTATTGCAGCATGGACAGGTACTCTTGAAAAGGTATTCAAAACTCGTAGCCATGATGATACAAGCATTGTTAATACAGGACTTTACGAGGAAAAGAATTTCTACATTTGCAAGAATAAGATTGCAAAGCCTAGAGTATTCATTCCAGTATTCCCAGGTACAAACTGTGAGTACGATTCAGCTAGAGCATTTGAAAATGCTGGTGCTATCACAAATGTAAAGGTATTTAAGAACCAGACAGCAGAGGATATCAGAGAATCAGTAGATGAATTTACCAGAGCAATTGCTCAGTCACAAATTGTTATGTTCCCAGGCGGTTTCTCAGCAGGTGATGAACCAGAGGGTTCTGCTAAGTTCTTTGCTACAGCCTTTAGAAATGAAAAGATGAAAGAGGCTATTCACGGTTTACTTAACAATCGTGACGGTTTGATGCTTGGTATCTGTAATGGTTTCCAGGCTCTTATCAAGCTTGGCCTTGTACCATACGGGGAAATTCATACGCAGAAAGAAGATTCTCCAACACTTACTTACAACACAATCGGACGTCATATTTCAAAGATTGCATATACTAAGGTAGTCAGCAACAAGTCTCCATGGCTTGCTGGTGCAAAACTTGGTGAGACATATTGTTCTCCAGCTTCTCATGGTGAGGGACGTTTTGTTGCTCCAGAAGCTTTGATTAAGAAGTTATTTGAGAACGGCCAGGTAGCTACTCAGTATGCAGATATTGATGGCAATATATCAATGGACGAAGAGTGGAATATCAACGGAAGCTACTGTGCAATCGAGGGTATTACTAGCCCTGATGGTAGAGTATTCGGTAAGATGGCTCACGCTGAACGTAGAGGTGAGGGAGTTGCTCTTAACATCTACGGTGAGCAGGATCTTAAGATTTTTGAAGCAGGCGTAGATTACTTCCGCTAAAATCAAACGTAAATCCAAGGTATCTTTTATACCTTGGATTTTGTAAAATAGCTTCTGATTAAAATGTATAAATATCAGATGGCGCTAGCATAAAAACTCGGCTCAGAAGCGAGAGGTAGAATAAAAAGGGTAGAAAAGAGGAAAAATGAAAGCATTTTTGATTTTGGAAGATGGAACAGTATTTGAGGGAACTAGCATTGGTTCTACCAGAGAAGTCATCAGTGAGATTGTATTCAATACATCTATGACTGGATATTTGGAGGTCCTTACAGACCCTTCATATGCAGGTCAGGCAGTATGTATGACATATCCTCTGATTGGTAATTATGGTATTACACCTGATATGGAAAGCGGCAGACCATGGCCAGACGGTTTTATTGTAAGAGAACTTAGCCGTATTCCTTCAAACTTCAGATGTCAGGGTACAATACAAGATTTTCTTGTAAAGCACGATATACCAGGTATTGCTGGTATCGATACAAGAGCACTTACAAAAATCTTGCGTGACCGTGGAACAATGAACGGTATGATTACTACAAATGAAAACTATAACTTTGAAGAGATTCAGCCAAAGCTTAAGGCATATCAAACAGGAGATGTAGTTTCAAAGGTAACATGCGAGTCAAAATCAGTTCTACCAGGCGCTGGCAAGAAGGTTGCTCTTTTAGATTTTGGAGCAAAGAAGAATATTGCAAAATCTCTTAATGACAGAGGTTGCGAGGTTACAATTTACCCAGCACACACAAAGGCTGAAGAAATCCTTAAGACAAATCCAGATGGAATTATGCTTTCAAACGGACCTGGAGATCCAAAGGATTGTGGCCCAATCATAGATGAAGTAAGAAAACTATACGAAAGTAACACACCTATATTTGCAATTTGCCTCGGACATCAGCTTATGGCTCTTGCAACAGGTGCGGATACACACAAGCTTAAGTATGGTCACCGTGGTGGTAACCATCCAGTAAAGGATTTAGAGACAGGTCATGTATATATTTCATCACAGAATCATGGTTATGTAGTAGATACTGACAAGCTCGATCCAAAGGTTGCTACACCTGCATTCGTAAATGTAAACGATGGTACAAATGAAGGACTTAAATATACAGGAAAGAACATTTTCACTGTTCAGTTCCATCCTGAAGCATGTCCAGGACCACAGGACAGCGGATATTTGTTTGATAGATTTATTAAGATGATGGGAGGAAATCAGTAATGCCAAAGAGAAGTGACATTAAGAAAGTAATGGTGATTGGTTCTGGTCCTATCGTCATTGGACAGGCGGCGGAATTCGATTATGCCGGAACTCAGGCTTGTCGTTCACTTAAGGAAGAGGGCGTGGAGGTATGCTTGGTAAACTCAAACCCAGCTACAATCATGACCGATAAAGAAATCGCTGATCAGGTTTATATCGAGCCTCTTACAGTTGATGTTTTAAAGCAGATTATTATTAAGGAAAAACCAGATTCACTTCTACCAACACTTGGTGGACAGGCTGGACTTAACCTTGGTATGGAGCTTGCTGAGTCAGGATTTTTGGCTGAGCAAGGAGTAAAGCTTATCGGAACTACAGCAGAGACAATTTTTAGAGCTGAGGACAGACAAGCATTTAAGGACACCATGGAAAAGCTTGGTGAGCCTGTTGCAGCATCACTTGTAGTAAATACAGTAGAAGATGGTATTAAGTTTACAAACACTATTGGTTATCCGGTAGTACTTCGTCCGGCTTATACACTTGGTGGTTCAGGCGGTGGTATCGCTCACAATCAGGCGGAGCTTGTTGAGATTCTTACAAATGGTCTTCGTCTTTCACGTGTACATGAGGTACTTGTAGAAAGATGTATTGCTGGTTGGAAGGAAATAGAGTATGAAGTAATGCGTGATGCAAACGGTAACTGCATCACAGTATGTAACATGGAAAACATCGATCCTGTTGGTGTACATACAGGTGACTCAATCGTAGTTGCTCCTTCACAGACACTTGGTGATAAAGAATACCAGATGCTTCGTACCAGTGCGCTTCGTATTATCGATGAGCTTGGTATCACAGGTGGATGTAATGTACAGTATGCTCTTCATCCAGAGAGTTTTGAATACTGCGTAATCGAGGTAAATCCTCGTGTATCTCGTTCATCAGCCCTTGCATCTAAGGCTACAGGTTATCCAATTGCAAAGGTAGCAGCTAAGATTGCCCTTGGTTATACACTTGATGAGATTCCAAATGCTATCACTAAGAAGACATTCGCATCCTTCGAGCCAATGCTTGATTATTGCGTAGTTAAGATTCCACGTCTTCCATTTGATAAGTTTATTACTGCAACCAGAAAGCTTACAACACAGATGAAGGCTACTGGTGAGGTTATGTCTATCTGCAATAATTTCGAGGGAGCCCTTATGAAGGCTATCCGTTCATTGGAGCAGCATGTAGATTCACTTATGAGCTACGACTTCTGCAATATGACAGATGAGGAGCTTAATGAGGCTCTTACAGTAGTTGACGATAGAAGAATTTACTGTATCGCAGAAGCACTTCGCAGAGGTGTTTCATACGAGAAAATCCATAATATTACACAGATTGATATCTGGTTTATTGATAAGATTAAGATTCTCGTTGAGATGGAGCAGCGTCTTGCAAGCGAGGAGCTTACAGTAGAGCTTCTTAAGGAAGCAAAGCGAATTGAATTCCCAGATAACGTAATTGCTCAGCTTAATGGAAAGCTTACAGAAGAGCAGGTTCGCAAGATGCGTTATGACAACGGTATCGTTGCAGCTTACAAGATGGTTGATACCTGTGCAGCAGAGTTTGATGCCATGACTCCTTACTATTACAGTGTATATGGAAGCGAGAACGAAGCTGTAAAGACTAATGACAGAAAGAAAGTACTTGTACTTGGTTCTGGTCCAATCCGTATCGGACAAGGTGTAGAGTTTGACTATTGTTCAGTTCACGCTACTTGGGCATTTGCTAAGGAAGGTTGGGAGACAGTCATCGTAAACAATAACCCAGAGACAGTTTCAACTGACTTTGATATAGCAGATAAGCTTTACTTCGAGCCTCTTACAAATGAGGATGTAGAATCAATTGTAAATCTTGAAAAGCCAGACGGAGCTATCGTACAGTTCGGTGGTCAGACAGCTATCAAGCTTACAGAGCACCTTATGAAAATCGGTGTGCCAATTCTTGGAACAAAGGCAGAGGATGTAGATGCAGCAGAGGATAGAGAGCTCTTTGATGAAATCTTAGAGCAGACACAGATTCCTCGTGCAGCAGGTGGTACAGTATTTACAGCAGAGGAAGCAAAGGAAGTTGCAAATCGACTTGGTTATCCAGTACTTGTACGTCCTTCATACGTACTTGGTGGACAGGGTATGCAGATTGCTTTCAATGATGAGGAGATTGAGATGTTCATGGACATCATCAATCAGATTGCTCAGGATCATCCAATTCTTGTAGATAAGTATTTACAGGGTAAGGAGATTGAGGTAGATGCCATCTGCGATGGAGAAAATATTTTAATCCCTGGTATCATGGAGCATATCGAGCGTACTGGTATCCACTCAGGTGATAGTATTTCAGTTTATCCTGCTCACACAATTAGTCAGGATATTAAGGATAAGATTGTAGATTATACAGAGCGTCTTGCAAAGGCACTTCACGTACTTGGCATGATTAACATTCAGTTCATTGCCATGGATGGGGAGGTATATGTAATCGAGGTTAACCCACGAAGCTCTCGTACAGTGCCATACATCAGTAAGGTTACAGGTATTCCAATCGTAGACCTTGCAGCAAAGGCAATCCTTGGTCACAAGATTACAGATATGGGATACAAGCCAGGTTTACAGCCAGAGGCAGATTACATCGCTATCAAGATGCCAGTATTCTCATTTGAAAAGCTTCGCGGAGCTGAGATTAGCTTGGGACCAGAAATGAAATCGACTGGTGAGTGCTTAGGTATTGCTAAGACCTTCGAGGAGGCTCTTTACAAGGCATTCCTTGGAGCAGGAGTTGTTCTTCCAAAGTACAAGCAGATGATTATCACTGTAAAAGATGCTGATAAACCAGAAGCTTTAGAGGTTGCTAAGAGATTCGAAAAACTTGGTTACACAATTTACGCGACACGTTCAACTGCAAAGTACTTACAGGACGGCGGTGTTGATGCTCGTTGGGTAAACAAAATTACTCAGGAATCTCCAAACGTAATGGACCTTATCTTAGGTCACAAGATTGATCTTGTCATTGATACACCTACTCAGGGACACGGTGATAAGACTAGAGATGGATTCCTTATCAGAAGAAATGCCATCGAGACAGGTATCAATTGTATCACAGCAATGGATACTGCAGTTGCTCTTGCAACATCACTTGAGAGTGCGACAACAGAATATACACTTGTAGATGTAGCAAAGATATAAAAAATACTAGAAACTATCCTATAATCATATATGTTATAGGGTAGTTTTTTTATTTAGGAAAACTTCTGTATAATACATATAGAAGATTGGAGGGAAAGTATGATTTTATATCATGTTGGCTTTGAGAAAATAAAAAATCCTGATGTTCATTATGGCAGAAAGAATGCTGATTTTGGGCAGGGCTTTTATCTAACAGATGATAAAGATTTTTCTTATAGATGGGCGAAGGAGAAAGAAGGGGCAGATACAATTTTAAATACATACGAATTAGACCTTTCCAAATTAACAGTTAGGACGTTGAATCGCGACAATAATTGGACAGAGTATATCTATCATAATAGAAATAGAATGCCAGACATTTATACGGAAGATGTAATAATAGGGCCAATTGCAAATGATATTATTTATGATGTGATGGGAATTATTACCAGTGGTATGATTCCAAGGGATATTGCAATGTCACTTTTATTAATTGGACCTGAATACAAACAGATTGTTTTGAAGACAAAAAATGCTGCAGCAAATCTTAAGTGGATTTCAAGTGAAATAATCACTCATGATAAATTAGAAATCTCTCATGAGAAAATGAAAGAAGAAGAAGAAAACTACCAGCAATTATTTGCAAATGAGTTGGAAAGATTGCTTGAATATTAATTAATAAAAAGATAATTGACTTTTAGAAAATATAGGATTATATTAAAGGTATTAATTGAGTACAATTAAATAGCATAAGTTGTAATAGATTCGAAATACGGAGGTCAAATTATGGTAGCAGTTAGATATTATTCAAAATCGGGAAATACAAAGTTATTGGCAGAGGCCATCGGAAGAGGTGCTGGAGTATTGCCTATTTCTGTAGATGAGGATAGTGCTAAGATTACAGAAAATATCGATGTACTTTTTATCGGCGGAGCTTTATATGCTTACGGACTTGATAAAGTGATGAATGAGTATCTTGCAGGAATAGATGGCACTAAAGTAAAGAAAGCAGTTGTATTTTCAACTTCATGGATTTCAAAGCATTCTATTGATTTAATTAAGAAAGCACTTAAGGAAAAGGGCATTGAAGTCGCTGATGAGACATGCTATGTAAGAAGCAAGCCAAATGATAAGCAGCTTGCTGAAGCAGAAGCATTTGGTAAAAAGATGATTTCTTGCTAATTTAATTTTGATTTAAACATAAAATTAAATTGCGCGCAAGATACTTGCATCTTATTAAAAACTGAGTTATCATAAAGAAAGAAATTTATTAAGGAGGAGTAATTTCATGGAAAGAGTAGAAAAGTTTCTTAAGGAAGCAGACACTTATTTTCTTGCAACAGTAGATGGGGATCAGCCAAGAGTTAGACCTTTTGGAACTGCTCACATCATCGAAGGTAAGTTATACATTCAGACAGGAAAATCTAAAGATGTATCAAAGCAGATTCATGCAAATCCAAAGGTAGAGGTTTGTGCATTTAAGGATGGCAAGTGGCTTCGTGTTGCTGGTGAGCTTGTATCTGATGATAGAAGAGAGATTAAGCAGGCTATGCTTGATGCTTATCCATCATTACAGAGCATGTACTCAGCTGATGATGACAACACTGAAGTATTATACTTTAAGGATGCAACAGCTACATTTTACTCATTTACAGACGCACCTGAAGTTGTGAAATTTTAATTAAAGTATTCGAAAAAAGACAACATAATATAGAATTAGTAGTATAATAAATTAGGGCTTAGGGGGATTAACTCTTAAGCTCTATTTTTATTTTAAGGAAGTGTAGAAAATGAAGTATTTGAGACAGTTTCTAATTATTCTGGCGGTGTCACTTGTTGGAGAAATCCTAAAAATGGTTCTTCCATTACCGGTTCCTGCTAGTATTTATGGAATGGTATTGATGTTTGTACTGCTTTTGACAGGTATTTTAAAGCTTGAACAGGTTAGAGATACCGGTAGATTTCTTATTGAAATTATGCCAGTAATGTTTGTTCCAGCAGGAGTTGGCCTTATGTCATCATGGAATGTATTAGAACCTGTTTTATTACCAGTTTCTATTATTACCGTAATTACGATATTTACTGTTATGGGAGCAACAGGTATTGTTTCCCAGTTTATTATTAGAAAAAGTGGTAAGGAGGCGTAAGAGTTATGACTGAGTTTATGCAAAATAGCGCTTATGCTGGAGTTACCATTAGTCTTACAGCATATGCATTGGGTTCGTGGTTAAAAAGAAAATTTGGATTTGCCTTTTTTAATCCATTATTAATTTCTATTATTGTGACAATCGTTGCTCTTGTAGGTACAGGTGTTGATTACGAAACATACAATGAAGGTGCCAAGTATTTAACATGGCTTCTTACACCAGCAACAGTATGTCTTGCTATTCCTCTTTATGAGGAGTGGGAGCTTCTTAAGAATAACGCAAAGGCGGTAATTCTTGGAGTATTGGCTGGAGTTATTACAAGTCTTGTGACAGTATTTTTATGCGCTAGACTTATGGGATTAAATCATAAAAATTATGTTTCATTGCTTCCAAAGTCAATTACAACAGCTATTGGAATGGGAGTATCCGAAGAATTAGGTGGATATGTTACTATCACTGTTGCTGTAATTGTCATTACAGGAGTAATAGGCAATATTCTGGGAGAAGCAATTTGTAAGCTATTTAGAATTAAAGAGCCTATATCTAAAGGTTTGGCATATGGTACTGCCGCACATGCTATCGGTACAGCAAAGGCTATGGAGCTAGGAGATGTTGAGGGAGCCATGAGCTCGCTTTCAATAGCTGTAGCTGGTATATTAACAGTAGTTCTTGCAACGTTTTTTGCAGGTTTGATTTAATATTAAAAATAAGCACCTCATAAGAGGTGCTTATAATTAGGCTTCATCAGGGCCATGACCACTGTTTCCATAAGGTGGAATTTCATCAATGGCAGTCATGTCATCACTTGATAGTTCAAAATCAAAGACTTCTGAATTTTCAACTATTCTAGAAGGAGTAACTGATTTTGGTAATGGTAAAATATCGTGCTGTATTTCCCATCTGAGTATTATTTGAGCAACAGATTTTCCATATTTACTAGCCAATTCTTGTAAAAGAGGATGCTCAAGTGATTTTCCACGACCAAGAGGACTCCAAGCTTCCACAAGGATTCCTTTTTCATGGCAATAATCAACGGTTTCTTTTTGTAAAAAGCCAGGATTTACTTCAATCTGATCTACAGCAGGAATAACATCCATATCAATGATAGTTTCCAAATGATGTGGTAGGAAATTTGATACACCAATAGCTTTTACTTGGCCTGATTTATAGATTTCCATCATTGCCTTCCAGGTATTTCGATTTGTGTTTTTCCAATCATCGTCAAAGGCATATGAAGAAGGCCAGTGAACCAGATAGAGATCAAGGTAATCTAGTTGCATTTCATCCATTGTTTTTTCAAATGCAGCAAGAGTTTTGTCATAACCTAATTCTGTCTTCCAAACTTTGCTAGTGACAAAAATATCCTCACGGGTTGCTTTGCCTTCAGCAATAAAGTCTTTGATGGCATTGCTTACGTATTTTTCATTTTCATAAAATGCAGCGGTATCGATATGGCGATAACCTAAATCCAAAGCTTTTTTTACAGAAGAATAAGCATCAGCTGCATCTTTGATTTTGTATGTGCCATATCCAAGAATTGGAATTGATGTGCCGTTATTTAGTTTGATTCGAGTGGCTAGTGTATCCATATTAAACCCTCCCTTATATTTATTGAGCCAATTATAGCATTTTAGACATTTAAAATATAGATGAAGTGATTTAGAATAATAATATAAAAAAAGGGAGAAAAATATAATGAAACAGTTTTATATTGAAGATGATGGGATTAAATTAAACGCAAAATTAGATATGCCTGAGAATAGCCCAAAGAAGTGTCCTTTATGTCTTGTTTTTCATGGGTTTACTGGTCATATTGAAGAAGATCACATTGTGGCAGTGGCTAAGGCTATGAATGAAGTGGGGGTAGCCACTCTCAGAGTAGATTTATATGGTCATGGAAATAGTGATGGAGAATTTGAAAATCACAACCTTTATAAATGGCTTAACAATATAATGACTGTTACAGATTATGCTAAGAAATTAGATTTTGTTACTGATTTATATATCTGCGGTCACTCACAGGGGGGACTTGCAGTTACACTTGCAGCAGCTATGGAGGGTAGTTTGTTTAAAGCACTTATTCCTCTTGCTCCTGCATACCTTATTCCTGTTGGTGCTAGAGCAGGAGTTTTACTTGGTCAGCCTTTTGATCCAAGCAATATCCCAGATTTTTTGATTTCATGGGATGATAGAAAACTTAGCGGCAATTATATTCGTGTGGCCCAGACAATTGATTGTGACAAGGCTATCAAGAAATATCAGGGTAAAGTGCTTATTGTTCATGGTGATGAAGATGAGGCAATACCTTTAGATTTCTCGATTTCAGCATCTGAGAAATTTACAGATTGCAAATTAGTAATAGTAAAAGGTTCTAATCACTGTTATGACAATCACTTGGATTCAGTGGTAGAAGCCATAAAGGATTTTTTAAAGTCCATATAGTAAGACAATAATAATTCACATTTTAATGATAAAATTCAACTAGTATTTATTCGTGAGAATAATTACACAATGCTCACGTTTAATATATTTATTTTCTGGAGGTATTTATGATAAAGAAAAGAAATGAAACTGTTAACTTGCATTCCATTTATGTGAAGATTTTAGTGCTTGTATTAATAAGCGTTATTGCATTCTTTGCACTAAACATCGCTTATATCATTCCACGCGCTAAATCAACAATTCAAAAAGTTAACGAGAACAATATGCAGGATTTAGCTACATTATGTTCTGAACTTGTTGAAGAGGAAATCTTACTTAAGGGTGCAGATGCCGTTGATTATGATGCTTTAAAGCCTATCTTTGATGGAAGAGGTCTTAATGGCATCGAATCAAGCTCTATATATGTAGTTGATGGTGATGGAATCTTCTTGTATCACAAGAAAACAGAAAAGGTTGGTACAGAAGTTTTTAATGAGGATGTTAAAAATGTCCTTAAGGCGATTCCAACTGGTAATTATCAGCCAAATGGTATTTTCCACTATGTAGATGAAAATGGTGTAGCTAAATATAGCTCTTACCAGGTTATTGAGTCCCAAGGCTGGGTTACAGTTGCTGTAGCAAATGAGTCTGAGATTATGGCTGAGATTAATCAAATTAGAAATCTTGGTATTCTTCTTTCATGTGTAGTTGCTGCTCTTGTAATATTTGTTGGTGTAGTTGCTGCTAAGGGTATTACACGTCCAATTAGGATTATCACAAACGTAATTGATAACGTTGGTAGATTAGACTTTACTGAAAACGATGCTCTTGAGCATATTGAAGATAACAAGGATGAGACAGGTACAATGGCTAGAGCTGTTGCTACAATGGAGAAGAGCTTACGCGATATCGTAGAAAGAATCGCAAGTACATCTGTTGATCTTGAGGGACATGCCCTTAGACTTAAGGATATTACTGCAGAAATCGATTCAGCTAATGCTGATAACTCTGCTACATCTGAGGAGCTTGCAGCTAGCATGCAGGAGACAAGTGCTACTACTGATGTTATCAGTGAGAGAACTGCTCGCATAAAAGAGAATGCTGATGAAATCGCTGAAGAGGCTAAGGTTGGTGCTAATAGCGCTGTTGAAACAAAGAAGAAGGCTAATGAAGTTTACAATGAGACAGTAGCAGCTAAGGAAAAGACAGAACGTATTTACGAAGAGATTAATGTTCAAGGACAGGAAGCTCTTGAAAAATCAAAGGCTGTTGAGAAGGTTAATGCATTGGCTGCTGCAATTCAGGATATTGCTAGCCAGACAAATCTTCTTGCTCTTAATGCTTCAATTGAAGCGGCTCGTGCAGGTGAGGCAGGTAGAGGTTTTGCTGTAGTTGCAACAGAAATTGGTGGATTGGCAACTCAGTCAAGTGATACAGTTTCTGGTATTATGGAAATTGTTTCAGAGGTTCAGAGCTCTGTTAATTTAATGAATCAGTGCTTAACAAGAACTCTTGAATACATTGAAAAAGACATAGCTCATGATTATGATAATTTCTTGCAGATGGCTGATAATTATAAGCTTGATGCAGAGAACTTCTCTGATGCAATGACACAGATTTCTGATAAGATTTCTGAATTGCAGGAAGCTACTACAGAAATCTCTGAATCAGTTGATGAGATTTCAAGAACTGTTGGTGAGGCAGCAGAGGCTGTAACAACAGTAGCAGAAAAGGCTACAGACGTAGCAAACCTTTCAGATGGAGTTGTAAAGGTAGTAGGTGAAACAGAAGAGAATTCTGATGAATTGAGGAATATCAAAGATTCATTCACTATTTAAATATATCTAAGATTTTTTGTAGCAAGCTCTTATTCCTTTTCTTGTAAGTGAATTCGAGCTTGCTATATTTAGATAGAGGATCTGCTTTAGAATCAAAGCGTGTTAGGAAAATACGCATCCAAACAACATCCTCGTCTTTACCCTGAAACTCGTCGAAGCTAGTTTCAGCATTATTAAGGCCCTCATAACGGGCCTTTATTTTATTTAATCTTTCTATTGTCGCATCCCATTCTGGTAGAACATCACGAACGTCTATTACGGCAAGTTTCATTCTTTTGACATATTCTCCAACACCATTTTCTTCAATTTTAAAATGCTTGGATAAGATGAAATCAAAGTATTTGTATTCGTCAAAGAAATTTTCGTTTGTAATTCTATTCTTGTTCATAATAAAACCACCTTCATGGGCTAAATCATGCTTAATGCCAACGTTTGATTTCCTTTTGATTCCAACCATGCGCAGCCACAGATTGTTCTGCGGTTTTCTTTCGCTTGGCAGTGTTCTTTATTGCGTCGTCTAAGCTTAGTATTTTAGCAACCTCGTATTTGTATTTTGTTGAGATGGCACAAC
Organism: Pseudobutyrivibrio sp.; assembly: GCA_024681435.1. Classification (GTDB taxonomy): domain Bacteria; phylum Bacillota; class Clostridia; order Lachnospirales; family Lachnospiraceae; genus Pseudobutyrivibrio. The sequence continues at coordinate 22,954 of JAILAV010000179.1, forward strand.
CAAGTAGTTGATTGTCACCATCTAGTATCATTGTTCGAACGATTCTGATTGGAAAGATGGTCTCTTTATTTATAAACTTGATTAATATAGGTGATCCGTTTGTTAAAGCTTCGCTGTGGCGTACCTTAACGCCAACACCGCCATAGGAGATATTTACAGCCTCTCCTTTGATTAAAACACCGTCCTGAGTTATTTCTACAGGCTCACTGATTTTTGTTCGTTTAAATCTACGTCGTTCACATTGTACACCAATATCAATCTGGGTTAAGACTAGACCAAATTTCTGACCATTTTCTTTTGATGTAATTACCTTTACATTGTCCCACATATAAGCTTTTTTATTATGTGTACAATAAAGGGTAGGACGAGTATTTTTGAATTTCCAATCCAAGGAAACAACCTTGCCCTTCCATCTGAATTTAATTGGCTCAAAGCCGAGATAGTAGGACGTTGGTTTTTCAAGCTTTACATTTAAGAGCTTAAGTGGAATTTCAATTCTTCGCCTGTTTTTTGTGATTTTGATGTAAGGTTTGTTTGCGTTTGTAATATCTGATAGTTTCATATTCTCCCTCATGGATATTATCGACGCTTCTCTGGGTGCTGTTCATAGAAGGCATTTTTGTCTTCATACATATTTTCATCTGCATACCTCATTGCAAGACGAAGATTACCAGAGGACTCGTCATGATAATGTCCGATAGCAAAGTTAAGCCAGTTTGGATCACAGGCAAGTTTCCTCAACTGAGAAAGCTTTTGTAAAAACTCTTCCTCAGTACTATCTAGAGATATTATAGCAAATTCATCCCCTCCAGCTCTATAAATTTTATCATTATAGAATACTTCTTTTAGGACTTTTGCAGCATCCTTTAGAAGTTGATCACCTGAATTATGACCACCATTATCATTTATTGTCTTCAATCCATTTAAATCGCAGAAGGCAACTGAGAATGGTTTAGGCTCTAGCTTTAGCTTTAGAGATAGTTCATCGACATTTACATTCATGCAATTTCGGTTAAATACTCCTGTAAGCATATCAACGTTGCTAAGATATTCAAGCTTCTCTAAAAAGGCGTGGTTTGCCACTTCTGCAGTAAGGAAGAATGATATAAGTTCTATAGTTTCCTTTATGCGAGTTAAGTTTGTAGTATCAAAATTAGATATATATAGATATCCTATTATTGTTCCATGATGTAAAAATGGCATAAGACATAGAGTTTTTCCATTGGCATCTATAAAGGTTTGGAGCCATTTTGGAGCCAGAGTCTTATAATGCTTAATATCATCATCGTTTCTAATGATGATATTGTTTGTTTCTGCAACAAGACTTTCCCAACATCCTACGATTTCGTAATCAAATTTGGAAAAGATATCTTTAATACAATATGCATTGTCTTTGACAGATTCGCTTATAATTTCAAATTTTTCTTGTTCTTTATCAATTGTTAAAATACATGCGTCAATAGAACCTGTGTATTCTCGGATATCATTTGTAACAATATCCATGCTGGCGAAGAAATCGCGCTCGTTTCGCAGTTCTAAGCATACCTTAATTACAAAACTGGATATATCTGGTGAAACAGCAGAAAATTTACCGGTATCCATTTCTTTGTTAAGAGCGTACATAAATTGGCAGTAGGAGATATTTTCTTCATGATTACAATTTATAGGAAGAAGAAAGTCTTCAGTCCAATAACCATACATTTTTGTGGTATCAACATAGGTGTGAATATGCTCATTGTTCCATGCGGCTCTAAAGCAGATGTCTTCAAATTTAGGTTCCTTTGGAATATGTGCAGTATAAGGTTTTCCCTCGATTACTTCGTCAAAATCCTCAAAGCTAACATTATTTTGACCTTCAATTTCGTTAAACAAGTCATAGTAGCTTCTCTTAAAGATATCATTAACAGCAAAAAAATTTATATCTCCACAGCTTCCATCAGGCAATTTTTCAACAGAAAGAATGGTACATGGAAGGGTAGACTTATTAGCTAAATTTTTCAATTCTTGATAGAGTTGATTCTTCATTAATATCCTCGCAATAAATGGACGTACACTATTGTATATGTATTTATTGTATTGGATATTTGTGCTTACTTTGTGAAAAACCATAGATATAGGAAAAAATTATCGTTATGTATAAAAATATTTTAGAATTAAAATGTAAAAACTATGTTGCATTACTTCGTATATATATATATAATCATAAAAAAATAAATGCAGAGTAGACTGTAAAGCGTTAAGTGCTAGGTGAACAGGGAGTTGTCACTTGGACGAAGGATTTAGCCGCGGTTTTATGGTCGCATCCCGCTGCTACATAGTGAGATTAACACCTCCAATGTAGACAAAGGATACTGCAAAGGAGGTGCTTTTTTATGAACAAACTTAGAGACACAAAGACACTTACACTTGCAGCAATGTTGACAGCTATTGGAATTATCTTAGGATTTTTCAAATTACCTATCAATCAATTTATCGAAATTAGATTTGGGTCATTGCCAGTAGCTATGGCAGGAATGTTGCTTGGTCCAATTCCTGCTGCTGTAGTAGGAGCGCTGGTTGATATCGGTGGATTTATTGTGAAGCCTACAGGCCCATATTTCCCTGGATTCACTATCAGTGGAATCGTTACGGGATTAATATTTGGTTTCGCATTATATAACAATAAGCCATCAGTTCTTAGAGTGTTTGTGGCACAGGTGATTTACACAATTGTTGTTGGCCTAGGAATGAACACTTATTGGCTAAGCCTTCTTTATTTAAAGAATGGATATATTGCAGCACTTATTATGAGATTGCCAAAGGAATTGATTATGATTCCGGTATACACAATTTTGTATGTCATTGTTCTTAAATCCTGTGAGAGATTTAAATATTTATTTTTGAAAACAGCATAAGTATAATAAGCCTAGGGCCGGAGGTTTTGCTCTAGGCTTTATTATATTTAGGAGAACAAAAATGACTGATAGATTAAAAAAACAGTTAGAGTTTGCTTTAGAAATAGATAAGGAAAAGAATATCTTTAGGCAAACACATCTTTCTAATCACGGAAGAAATGAGAACGATGCTGAGCATGCTTGGCATATGGCTATAATGGCATATTTATTAAAGGAGTATTCCAACGAACCTGTCGATATTGGTAAAGTAATGCTTATGTGTCTTATCCATGATATTGTGGAGATTGAGGCTGGAGATACATATGCTTATGATGAGGAAAATAAAAAGACTCAGGCTGCAAGAGAAGAGGCTGCAAAGCAGCACATCTTTGGAATGCTTCCTAAGGATCAGGCGACAGAGTTAATGGCTCTATTTGATGAGTTTGAAGCATATGAAACTGCTGAAAGTAAATTTGCTCGTGCAATGGATAATTTACAACCTCTTATTCTAAATGACAGTAACGGTGGAGAGGATTGGAGAGAGCATGGTGTCTGTGCCACACAGGTTCACGGTAGACAGGATAAGACTGCATTGGGTTCACAGACTCTATTTGAGGTTGTGGATTCTATAATTAAAGCCAATGTAGAGAAGGGAAATATTAAAGACGAATGAAAGCACTTATAGCTATGAGTGGTGGCGTTGATAGTAGCGTGGCAGCTCTTTTAATGAAAGAAAAAGGGTACGAATGTATAGGTTGTACCATGAAATTATATGCTAATGAAGATATTGGTGTATGTAAATCCAACACCTGTTGTTCGTTAGATGATGTGGCGGATGCTAAATCTGTAGCAAGACGTCTTGATATACCACATCATACTTTTAATTTCCAGGATAAATTTAGAGAGACTGTAATTGATGATTTCATTAATTGCTACGAGCATGGTATGACACCTAATCCATGTATTCAATGTAATAAGCATATGAAGTTTAATGAGTTATATCGTCGAGCACAAATTTTAGGATGCGATAAGATTGTTACAGGTCATTATGTGAGAATTCGTAAATGCGATAATGGATACCAGCTTCTAAAGGGATTAGATGTTAATAAGGATCAAAGTTATGTTTTATATAATATGACTCAAGATGAGTTGGCTCACACAGAGTTCCCTCTTGGAGAACTTTCAAAGGATGAAGTTAGACGTATAGCTGAGGAGCATGATTTTATCAATGCTAATAAGCCGGATAGTCAGGATATATGCTTTGTTCCTGATGGAGACTATGTATCAGCTCTTAAGAGATTTACAGGAAAAGAATATAAGCCAGGTGAATTTGTTGATAAGGATGGCCAGGTATTAGGCGAGCATAAGGGAATTGTAGGATATACCATCGGTCAGAGAAAGGGACTTGGTATTTCTGCCGAGTACCCACTATATGTTACTGAGCTTGATGTACCTAATAATAAAGTCATACTTGGAAAGAACGAGGATTTATTCTCAAAGGATGTATTGGTAAAAGACATTAATTGGATTGATCCAACTGATGTTAGAGAAGAGTTTGATTGTTCAGCTAAGGTTAGATATAGAATGTCTGACCAGCCATGTCATGTGGTTAGAATAGATGCTACAACTGCTAGAATTACATTTGATGAGCCACAGAGAGCTATTACTCCAGGTCAATCGGCTGTATTTTATGATGGAGAGGTAGTACTTGGCGGCGGAACTATTGTTAGAGAATAATGTGGCACTTTAAGGAGTAAGAAATGACCAGGGCAGAATTTAGAGAATTACTTGAAAGCAGAATAGTTTTTATTGATGGGGCAACAGGTACAGAGCTACAAAAGCGTGGCATGCCAGCTGGAGTTTGCCCAGAAAAATGGATTATTGAAAATCCATGGGCAATACAGGAGTTACAAAAGGCATATTATGACGCAGGTTCTGACATTGTTTTGGCACCTACATTTACAGCTTCTCGTATTAAGCTTTCTGAATATGGGCTAGAAGATAATCTGGTGGAAATGAACAGACAACTGGTTCGTCTTACTCGCCAGGTCGCAGGAGACAGGGGGCTTGTTGCAGCAGATATATCCATGACAGGTAAGCAACTATTTCCTCTTGGGGATTTGATGTTTGAAGACCTTGTAGATTGCTATAAGGAGCAGGTAGAGGCTATTATGCAAGAGGGGGTAGATTTATTTGTTGTTGAGACAATGATGAGCCTTCAGGAATGCCGTGCAGCAGTCCTAGCAATAAAAGAGACTTGTGACCTACCTATTATTGTTTCTCTTACATTTAATCCAGATGGAAAGACACTTTATGGAACATCACCAGACACAGCTATGATTGTGCTGGAGTCTATGGGTGTTGACTGCGTAGGTATGAATTGTAGTACAGGGCCTGATGCTATGCTTGAATTGGTGCAGCAGATGGCTGCAGTTGCAAATATTCCTATTATTGTAAAGCCTAATGCAGGCTTGCCAGAATTAGAGGATGGCAAGACCGTATATAAAATGGGACCTGCAGAATTTACAGATGCCTGTGAGAAGCTATATAAAGCTGGCGCATGGCTTTTCGGTGGATGTTGTGGTTCTACACCAGACCATATTAGAGCCTTAGTATCTAGAATGAAGGATAAGCCTCAGCATAAGATAGAGGAGAAGTCTCTTCGTGTTGTTACTTCTGAGAGAATGAATACATGGATAGATCTAGATGGACCATTCATGGTTATCGGTGAAAGAATTAATCCTACTGGAAAGAAAAAGTTTCAGGCATCCCTATTAGAAGGCTCAATGTCTATGGTATTGGATTTTGCCAGAGCCCAGGAGGAAAAAGGCGCAAACATTCTTGATGTAAATATGGGTATGAATGGTATTGATGAGAAGAAGATGATGGTTGATAGCATTTATGAGATTACATCAGCTGTTGATTTGCCTCTTTGCCTTGATACTAGTCATGTGGATGTTATGGAGGCTGCCCTTAGAGTTTATCCGGGACGTGCTCTTATTAACTCTATTTCAGCTGAAAAAGAAAAGATGGAGCCACTTCTTAAGCTTGCTAAGAAATATGGTGCCATGTTTATTACACTTCCTTTATCAGGCGCTGGACTTCCAAAGGATATAGAAGAGAAAAAGCAGCACATCAATACAGTTCTTACAGCTGCACAAAACATTGGTTTAAAGAAAGAGGATGCTGTAGTAGATGTTTTGGTTCAGACTGTTGGTGCTGAAGGTACAGCTGGCTTACAGTGTTTTGAAACTATTGAATATTGCAAAAACGAATTAAATCTTCCTACAGTATGTGGTCTTTCGAATATTTCTTTTGGCATGCCAAATAGACCATTTGTTAATACTACATATCTTACTATAGCAGTTAGCAAAGGCCTGACTATGGCTATTGCAAATCCAGATCAAGACATGCTTATGTATTGCGCTAAAGCTGCAGATACACTTATGAATAAGCCGGGAGCACTGGAGAAGTATGCATCACTGCCTGTACTGGAAACAGGTGTTAAAAAGGCCGGTGTGCAGCAGGATGCAGCTGCAAAGGACAATTCTACATCAGTAGATTCACCTATAGCAGAATGTGTAATCAAGGGAAAGAAAGAACAGATTGTTATAGAGGTTCAAAAGGCTCTTGATGAAGGTATAGAACCTCAGACTATTATAGAGGAACATCTTATAAAGGGAATCAATGTAGTAGGTGACCTCTACGATAAAAAGAAGTATTTCTTACCACAGCTTATAGCTGGTGCTAATGCCATGGAAACTGGTATGAAAGTTATTGAGCCATTGCTTGCTGGTCAGGAAGGAGATGCTAAAGCCACAATTGTTATAGCCACAGTAGAAGGAGATATCCATGACATTGGAAAGAACCTTGTGGCACTGATGTTAAAGAATTACGGCTACAATGTTATTGATTTAGGAAAAGATGTACCAGCTGAAACTATTATAGATAAGGCTGTAGAGGTTAATGCTGATATTATTGGTTTATCAGCCCTTATGACCACAACAATGATGCGTATGGATGATGTTGTTAAGCTGGCAAAGGATAAAGGTTGCAAGGCACAGATTATCATCGGTGGTGCATGTATAAATGAGTCCTTCAAGGATGAGATAAGTGCGGATGGATATTCAGCAGATGCAGCAGAGTGCGTTAAGCTTGTAGCTAATTTAATGAGTAAGTTCTAAAAGAATTTATAGAGGTTTTATGGAAGAGAAAAAACATAAACGAAGAGTACATTATTCTGGTAAGTACCCAAAGAAGTTTGAGGAAAAATATAAAGAGCATAACCCTGAAAAGTACGCGGATACCATTGAGCATGTTATTTCTAAGGGTTCTACACCAGCTGGTATGCATATTTCCATTATGGTGCAGGAAATACTTGATTTCTTGCAGATAAAACCAGGGCAACAGGGCTTGGATTGTACTCTTGGTTATGGCGGCCATACAAGAAAGATGCTTGAACAGCTTCAGGGCCAGGGGCGTATATACGGATTGGATGTTGATCCGATTGAATCCGCAAAGACGGTAGAAAGACTAAGAGGCTTTGGTTTCGGTGAGGATATTTTCCAGTTTAGACTTATTAATTTTGCTAATATAGATAAGGTTGCCGAGGAAGTTGGTAAGTTTGATTTTGTGTTGGCTGATTTAGGTGTTTCATCAATGCAGATTGATAATCCAGAAAGAGGTTTTTCGTATAAGATTGATGGGCCTCTTGATTTACGACTTAACCCGAAACATGGTGAAAGTGCAGCAGAGCGACTTCATAATATTACAGAAGAAGAGTTTATTGGAATGATGATTGAAAATTCTGATGAGCCTTATGCCAAAGTGATAGCTCATAAAGTATTTTCTCTTATGGCAAAGGGTAATTCTATGGACACCACTACAGCACTTCGCGAAGCTATAGCAGAAGCTTTGTGGAAGGTGCCAAAGGAAGAAAAGGATCAGGCAATAAAGAAAAGCTGCGCTCGTGTTTTTCAGGCGCTTCGTATAGACGTTAATAGTGAATTCGAAGTTTTATATTCTTTTCTAGAAAAGCTACCTGGCATATTAAATCCAGGAGGTCGTGTGGCAATTTTGACCTTTCATTCTGGTGAGGATAGATTGGTTAAAAAATCATTTAAAGAGCTTGCAAAAGAAGGAGTTTATTCGGATGTATCTTCAGATGTAATCCGTCCATCTGTTGAGGAATGCCGTATCAATCCAAGAAGTAAATCTACAAAGATGAGATGGGCTATAAAGGGAGAATAGGAATTTGCTTGAGATGATTATTCAGCAAATTCCTCATATATAAAAAAGTATTGCGAATATTATATTTTCGGTTGACAATGCCCTTTTTGAATGTTATATTTTAACAGTCGCTTGAAGCAATAGCAACAAGCTCTGGGATCTTAGCTCAGCTGGGAGAGCATCTGCCTTACAAGCAGAGGGTCACAGGTTCGAGCCCTGTAGGTCCCATTTAGTTCGAAAATATTACGTATATGGCGAGATAGCTCAGTTGGCTAGAGCACGCGGTTCATACCCGCGGTGTCGAGGGTTCGAATCCCCCTCTCGCTACGCAACAAGAAGGAATCCATTCGGATTCTTTTTTTGTTGTGTAGCGGAGGGGGATTCTATACTTAATCAAACCACGGGTCTCCCGCGACGACCAATCCGGTAGGCGAGAATTCGAATCATTGCTTTCACTTGCAGTAACTGGCGGAGATCATAGTTGGATTTAGACTTTAAATCGACGTTTTCTTCGTACTGATGTTTTTCGATCGTTAAAGTAAACATGATGCAAGAAAAATAATTATATTTAGGCATTTTTGCTATCAAAGACACATTTGTAACATATTTAGCTAATAGAATCTCAAACAAGTTACAAAACACGGCACCAGATTTTGGAGGGTACAATTATGATGAAGAAGTTATTTGCATCTATTTTTACATTTGCAGGTACAGCTTATGCATTTGCAGCTGAAGAAGCAGTAGTTATTACTGAGGATGATGCATTACAAATTGCACTTGATACAGCAAACTTTAAGGCTACATCTATTCAATATCCTAAGGTTTGGGATGATACTAATGATGGAACAGCTATTTACAAAGTTGTATTTTATGTTGGCCCTGTTGAATTTGCATATCAAATTGATAAAGCTTCAGGTGAAGTATTAGCATCTGAGATTAATGACTAATTAAATTTGAAAACTGGAAATTGAGAAATTATTTGGGGCACCTCAACAAGGGTGCCATTTTTGTTAAGTATAGATAATACAGTATATTAGTATTGCATGTTATACAAAAGATAGAAAATGTAGAAGTTTGACAATATATAACTATACAGGGTAATATAGCAATATTGATCTATAAATCTCATAGAGGGGATGAAAGGTAGGAGTTTTTAATGAAAAAGATTTTATCAATGATGTTGGCTTTAGCGGCAGTAATTACATGTGTTACAACAAGCTCTATTACTGCGAGTGCAGCTTCGCCTGTTGAAGAGCTGTATGCCGTTATGAAGCAGAGTGATGGTTTAGTTGTAAATGGTAAGAGCTATGATTCCATTGCAATTGCAAAGTTACTAAAGGTACAGAGCCCAATTGTGACTTCGATAGCTGGTTATGAGTATCAATATCAAAATGAGTATGATGACTTCGGATATTTTTGGCGAAGTGATAGAAGAATTATACTTATGAGCAACGGCTCATCAAATTATGAGAATCAAGAAAATGTTGTATATTATGATGTGTTATATGATGCGGTCAAAGGTGGTGTTGTTCCAGCAGCGCAAGCAGCAGAAGCAAATAAGCCATGTCAACTTATGAGCGCTAACTCTGATATATATAATTCAGTAACTGGTGGATTTACTACAAATGAACTTGCAGCTAGAAATATTAATGCTCAATTTTTAGCATCTTACATGCAGGCCCATAATTTTACATCTGCAGAAGATGTGGTTAAGTATTTGATGGCTAATGGTGTTGTATTTTGCAAAGTAGATATTGTTGATACAGGTATGACTGGTCGCAATAAATATAAGACAACACGCATACCTATGCCAAGTGATGTTGTTCTTTCAACACCTTCAGATTCAGGTCCATACTCAGCTGTAATTGGTAATTTAACAATTAGTTATAGCATAGACGAAGTTAGTGGTGGCGGTACTATTGTTTATGATGATAACGGTGGAATTATCAGTGATACAAGTTTAAGCGGTAGAGGTTGTACTTTAGGTATTAGCGATTCTAAAAATCAATTTAGAATAAGCTCAACTATGCTGGGTAATAATATTCGTACTACATTTGGTAATTCACCATATGAATATCAAAAAACAGAATTATAAGATTGTTATGGCCGGTTATTAAATAATCGGCCTTTTTTCTAAAATATAGTTAGACAAACCTAACTGCTGGTGTTATACTAATCGCAAAATTAAGGAGGTAGACAAATAGGTAATTATGGTTAAGACAACACTAGAGATAGAAGGTATGATGTGTGGCATGTGTGAGTCACATATAAATGATGTTATTAGAAAAGTAGTTCCTGATGCAAAGAAGGTTAAGAGTTCTCATTCTAAAGGAGAGAGTGTTTTTATTTCAGATAAAGAACCTGGCGAAGAAAAAATCATGGCTGCTATAGCAGAGACAGGTTATGTAGTACATTCAGTACATACAGAACCATATACAAAGAAGTTTTTAGGGTTTTTGTCTTTTTAAGCGCAGATTGTCATCCAAAAATCTTGTATAATAATATTAGGAGCTTAGATATTTGGAGGGGTCTATGGAAAAGAAAAAAATATCCGCGCTAGTCATTGCTATTTGCACTATTTCTATTACATCTTGTGGCGTGGAACAAATAGTAGATAATGGACAAAATGATACACAGCAAGAAACAAGTGCAATGGAAGAGCCATCACCTGTAGTAGAAGATGCAGCTCAAAATACAGATGATAATGTTGTTATTGAAATTACAGAAGGATATGTTAATTCGCCTGAATTTCAAGAAGCATTTGACAGTAATATAAGGATTGGCGGGCCGTATCATCCGGCAGGTGCTGCTGAGGTTACTGAATATAGCGATTGGCAGGAAGCATATGATGCTTTGATTCAGGATTTGAATTCGGAAGGTGATTCTATTGATCCTAAGATGATATATGTAAACGATGATGATATTCCTGAAATGGTATATGAGCCTTCAGAGAACAATATGATTATTGCAACTTTTGATGGAGAATACATTAATCTATTTAGTAGTAAGTTATCATCTATGAGTTACATTGAAAAGGCAAATAATCTTTATGCTACAGAGCGAGTTGGTGCCTACTATGACGATTATGTAGTTGCAATTAAGGATGGCGCATGGGTTCAAATTGCCTATGGAGTTAGAGGTCCTATTGATGAGTGGGCAGAGGATAGCTTTGATGAAAATGGTGAGCCAATTATTTCATATTGGTTACTTAATGACGTGGAGCTTAAATCTCAAGAAGATTATGATAATGAATTTAAAAAGTTTTATGACCCTGCATATGCAAAGGCTGTAGAAATGGAATAAACTATTAAACCTAAAAGCAAGTCGGTTACCAAGTGTAGCTGACCTGCTTTTTTTATTTCAAGGTTAATTTAAGATTGCGATTTTATACTGATTAAAATAGTTATTTCTAAAATCATAAGGAAGGTGAAAATCATGGAAATTAGTATAATTACAAATGGAACTGAGATGATGACAAAAACAGATCAAAACACAACAAAAGCAAAAGTGGAAAACAAAGAAGTATCACAAAAGGTTGATTCAGAAAATGGCTTAGAATTAAGCAAAGCTGAGAACCCAAAAACTAAAGGAGACTCATTGGAAATGAGTGATAAGTACAATTTTATTAGCAAGGATGGTGATACTGTAGAATTATCAGAAACTGCTGAATCTATGAATGATTCAGAAGAATCTGATGATGGTATTATTAAACCTAAAAAGAAAATTATATCTGAAGGAAACATGAAGCTTGCTAAAACAAGTATTTCAGATGCAACATTAGCTAAAATGTCAAAAGCTAAATTACAACAATTATTGGCAGCAGGACAAATTAGTAGGCAGCAATATAACAAAGCAGTAAAGAAATAAAAGTAGTGCTAGCAATATACCTAGGAGTAGACTTCAACCAAGGAGTTAAAGTAAAATGAGGTCAGGAGGCTATTATGAGAGTATTAATAGTTGAGGATGAAAAAGAAATTGCAGATGGTGTAGCGGGGATATTGAATGGAGAGGGATATAATACCGATGCTGTCTATGATGGAGAAGATGGACTGGACTATATTCTTTATGGCTTTTACGATATTATTCTTTTAGATGTAATGTTGCCAGGTCTTAATGGTTTTGATATTTTGAAAAAAATCAGAGATAAGGGAATAAGCACACCTGTAATTATGTTAACTGCAAAGTCCCAAGTGGAAGATAAAATCCAGGGGCTAAATCTTGGCGCTGATGATTATTTAACAAAGCCTTTTGATGCTGGGGAGTTACTTGCTAGAATACGAGCTAGAATAAGGAATACCGCTGATCTTTCAGAAAATGTTTTATCGGCATACGATATCAGCATTGATACTTCTACATATCAGTTAAAGAAAGGGGATAAAGCTATCAAACTTTCTAAAACTGAGTATCAAATGTTGGAATGTCTGATGATGAATAAAGGCCAGATTTTGCCAAAGAATACCATAATTAATAAAGTATGGGGATTTGATGAATCTGGTGATTATAATAATCTTGAAGTATATGTTTCTTTCTTGCGTAAGAAATTGAAGTTTGTTGGTGCCAGTGCTTGCATAGTAACGCAAAAAGGCGTGGGATATAGTTTGAATGCAGGAGTGTGATAAATGGTTTCTGATTTAAGAAAAAAATTTGTTATAGTCACGACCACACTGATGATTGTTATTTTTGGTGCTTTTTTTATAGTGACTCAAATAGCTAACTTATATTGGACCAAGGTTGACACAGCAGACTTTTTATATACTCTTGCGTATAGCGATTTCTTTCTTACAGATATTGATGGTTCTGTGGAGGATACTATAGAAACTATTATAGAGGAAGATAATCCAATCTTTGGAATTATAGTGGATAAAGCTGGAAATATGTTATCTTCCAAGACTGTTGGAAATTCGGCAAGGCCTACAATTTCACAGACTACTATAGCTAATATATTAAAAGCTGATACTAAAGAATATAGGATAAACAGTTATGTTTATGCAAGAAGACAACTAGAAGATGAGAAGACACTTATCGTAATTACGGATACATCTATTGATGATAATTTCACTACGAAATTGATTAGCACAATTGGAATAGCTATTTGTGGAATTATCATATTAGTATTAATTACATTTTATCTTTCAAGATTTGTAACGGAGCCAGCTAAGGCAGCTTTACTTAGAGAAAAACAATTCATCTCAGATGCCAGTCACGAATTGAAAACTCCTCTTGGAGCTATTAGCATTAATGCACAGGCATTGAGTGCAAATATGCCAGAGAACATATATACAAGAAATATAATCAATGAATCAAATAGGATGGCAAGATTGATCGAAAAGTTACTTACTCTTTCAAAATTTGATGAGGGTAATATATCTTCTCAAGAAAAAATATCTTTATCTAATTTGGCTTATGAAATATTTCTTACATATGAAAGTTTGGCATTTGAAAAGGGCTTTACATACAACTACGAAATTGAAAATGATATAGATATTATTGGAAACGCGGATGAAATAAGGCAGTTAATGACAATACTTGTGGATAATGCTATTAAGAACACCAATGAAAACGGTTCTATAGAGATATGTTGCAAAAGTGTTAATGGTGAAGTTGAGCTGGTTGTAAAAAATACAGGTGTAGGTATAAGTGAAGAGGATTTGCCTCATGTATTTGAGCGTTTTTATACTTCTGATACATCAAGGAGTAATAAAAGCTTTGGGCTGGGACTTGCCATTGCAAATGCTATAGTAAAAGAACACAATGGTAAGCTTCAAGTTAGCAGTATACAAAATCAATATACAGAGTTTACCGCAAGCTTTAAAACAATTTAAGAATAGGTTTTACAAGGGCATTGTAGCTAGTGAAAAATCACTTGTTACAATGCTCTTTTTTCAAGGTTATTTTAAGGTTGCCCTATTATCATACACAAGGATATACAGAAAGGAGCTGAAAAAGTGAAGAATTATAAATATTTAAAACGAATATCTTCTGTTTTATTATTAGCCACTATTCTTTTATCTGGATGTGGAAGTGAAGAAGAGAATGTTGAAGAAACAAAGATAGATGTCGAAGCAGAAAGTCCTACAGTAAAGAGCATATCTCAAATGGGAAGCTTTATAGGTACCATAGAGACTGAAGAAAAAATATCTGTTATACCAAATCTTTCGGGAAAGGTAACTGCATTAAATTATAAGGTTGGAGATCATGTTAATGCTGGAGATGTTTTGTTTACCTTAGATGATCGTGAATATCAGATAGAAAAGAGAACTGCTGAAGCTAACGTAAGAGCTGCAAGCGCCACTTTAGATGCACAAAATATAAGAAATCGAGAAGTTCAGGTTGCAGCTAATGAGGCAATAGGTTCTGCTGATGCAAAATCAATTGAACTAAAGAATTCAATTAATAATTCGGCAAGAGAGGAGGAAAACTCTCGTAGAAAACGTGATAGCTACAATAGCGCAGCTAATTCTTACAAGGATGAAGAGAATAGAATTAGTAAAATGAAAGGTGAGGCTGACAATCGTATTAACAGCGCTAATTCTAAAATTAGTGAATTAAATTCTATTAAAAGTGTATACGATGAAATATCTTCCTCAGATGACCCTGCGACAGTTGCAAAAAATAATGGAGTTGATGAAAGTGATATAGGTTCATCAACAGATGCATCAGAGATAGCAAATATATATTTAAGCAAAAAAACACAATATAGCTCTGTGGATGAAATTACATCAGCTATAGATAGTGCTGCGGAAGAAGTAAAAACAGCTGAGAATGAAAAGAAAGAATTGGAAAGTTCTTACAATAATGCAGTTGTATCACGAGTTGAGGCTGAAGCTAATGCAAATATAGAAAGCTCCAATATGACATCAGCCCAGGAGGCTAAAAAGCTTGCAAATAGAGCTAGTCAGGATTATGAGAATTATACAAAGAAATCATTGATTTCAGATGCGCAGGCTAAAGTTGCAGAAGGAAATGCAACTAAAATCACAAATGAGTCTGCTGTTACAACATCAACATCAGAACTTGAAGCTGCAAATTTAAAAATAGAGAACACAGTAATAAAAGCTCCTATAAGTGGAATTATACAAGAAATAAATGTAAAGCAGTTTGAGGTGGCATCTGATCAGTCTGTTGCAGTTGTTATTTCAAATCCTGCAGCAAAAAAAGCGGTGTTCTATGTTACAGAGGAAGTAAAGAACAATGTAAAAGTAGGCCAGAAGGTTCTCATAACAAAAAATGACACAGAGTATGATGCTCAGGTTGCTAATGTAGCAAATACGCTTGATGAACAAAAGAAATTGTATAAAGTTAGCGCTACATTATCTGCAGATGCGCAAGCTGCATTTGATACTGGTCAGAATGTAAAGCTTTCTACAAGTATTAAAACTGATAACGATGCCACAACTATACCTGTTGGTGCAGTTTATTATAGTGAAGGCAAAGCCTATGTTTATACAGTTGAAAAGAATAAGGCTATAAAGAAGGATATAGAAGTTGGTATTGTGGATAAAAATGATGCAGAAGTTATTTCGGGCTTGACACAAAAGGACAAGGTAATTTCTAACTGGTCATCTCAGTTAAAGGATCAATCAGATGTTAATGTTAAGAAGAAAGTAGAAAAATCATGAGAAAGTTTATAAAAACAGTTTTGGAACGCCCAGTTGCTGTAGTTGTTAGTGTAGTCGCGCTTATTCTATTCGGTGTTAGTTCCATGACTGGTATGTCTTTGGAATTATATCCCCAGACAAGTTATCCAATGCTATTTGTTAGTACGATGTATCCTCAGGCAGGCCCTGAGGAAATAGAAAGACTTATTACACAAAAAATTGAAGAGTCTTGTGGAACTTTATCTGGACTAAAAGAAATGTCCTCTACATCAAGTGCAGGAATGTCTGAGGTTACATTTCAATTTGCCTATGGCACGGATTTAGGAACGGCTCGAACTCAATTACAGGAAGCTCTTGAAGATGCAAAAATGGAATTTCCTGAAGGAGTTCAATCTCCTAGTATTGTATCAATGAATAATACAGCAGATGCGGCTATATCAATATCAATTGAATCTAGCAAGAAGAATGTTGATGTACGTTCATTAGTTAAGCAACAGGTTGTTCCTGAACTCAAGAAGATAAATGATGCAGCAGCTGTAAAATGGTATGGTGGTAATGAAAGATATATTTCGGTAGAGTTACATCCTGAATTGGTTGGACAATACAATCTTGATATTGGTAGTATTTCAGATATGATAGCTGCTGCGAACATGGAAGCTGCAGCAGGACAAGTTGCATATGGTAATCAAAATCTTAATGTAAGTGCTAAGGTTAAATATGCAGATGTCGACGCTTTGAAAAATATACCTATATCTTTAAAAACAGGAGAAGTAATTCATTTAAGAGATATTGCAAATGTCCATTATGGAGATATGGAGCCAGATAGTTATAGCCGATTTAATGGTAAGGACAACATATCTGTTGATATAACAAAAAAACAAAAAGCTAATGTTATTTCGCTATCTAAGGATGTTAAAAATGTCCTTGAGAGAATTAAAGAGAAAAATCCTGATTTGAATATTGAGGTAATATTTGATTCAAGTGAAACTATTGTAAAATCCATCAAATCTATCGGGCAGACACTGTTCCTTGGTGTAGGGTTATCAATGCTTGTACTATTCATATTCTTTGGAGATTTAAAAGCAAGTTTGATAGTAGGAAGTTCGATGCCTATATCATTGTTGGCGACATTTATTTTGATGAATAAAATGGGATTTACTCTAAATCTTATAACTATGAGTGCGCTAGTTATTGGTATAGGTATGATGGTTGATAATGCAATCGTTGTCATAGAAATGTGTTTCAGAAAGCGCGATGAAGGATTTAGTTTTAAAGAAGCAGCCTATGAAGGAACATCCCTTATTGTAAATTCCGTTTTAGCATCCACATTGACATCAGTTGTAGTATACTTACCACTTGCTGGTTTGCAGGGAATGTCTGGACAAATGTATAGTCCTCTGGGATACACTATCGTATTTGCGTTAATGGCATCTTTAATATCAGCTATTACACTTATTCCTTTGTGTTTCTCAAAATACAAGCCTGTGGAAAAGAAAGAGCTTCGAATTAATGAATTATTAGAAAAGCTTGGTAATTTATACCAACGAGGAATGCCAATAGTATTAAAGCACAGAATTGTAGTAATCGTCGTATCTCTTTCTTTAATGGTTACTTCAGCGCTTATAGCTACAAGATTGCAAATGGAGCTTATGGCTGCATCAGATGAAAAGCAGGTTTCTGTGGAACTTACATTTAAGCCGGGGCTGGATCTTAAGATCATGGACGAAATTACTAAGCACTTTGAACAATTTGTTTCAGCTGATAAGGAAGTTGAAAACTATAGTGCAATGGTTTCTAAGGAAGAAGCTAAATCTACTATTAATGCCTATATTAACAAGAAAACAAGACATTCTACTCAGCAAATTATTGATAGATGGAATAAAGACCTTGCGCATTTTGATGACAGATGTGAATTCAAAGTAAGTTTGGCTGACCCAGAAGGAATGGGAGATATGGGCGGAGGAAATGTTGTAGAAATTGCGTTGAAGAGTAGTAATTTAGATAATTTAAAAGACGCTTCTAAACAAATCCAAGAACTAGTATCTAAAAAGCCAGGAGTATTAACGGTACAAAATACTTTATTGCAAGGTGGATTTAAAGCCGAGGTTGTTATTGACCCAGAGCTTGCACTTAGCCGTGGGTTTACAACATCTCAATTAGGTGATCTTTTACGCCAAAAGGTATCTGGTAAAAAGGCTATAGATGTCACAGTTGATGATAGAAAATTTGATGTTATGGTGGAAGAGCCAAAAGAACTGAGAGGCGATATAGGGGCATTAGAAAATATGAGCTTTATGAACGAAAACGGTGATTTCGTTCCATTTAGCGAAATAGCCCATGTTGAGTACAAGGATATTCCTCAGAATATCATTAGAACTAATGGCCAATATGAAGGAAGTATTAAGGTAACACTTCCGGCCAATAAAGTTCAAAAATTATCTGAAGAAATTAAGAAAGAAGTTAAGGAAATTAGTTTACCTGATAATGTTAGCTTAGGAGAAACAAGAGCTGAAGAAAGCATGGAAGAAGAGTTCTCTGGCATAGGAAAAGCAATTTTTTCTGCTGTTTTCTTAGTATTTATGGTAATGGCTATACAGTTTGAGTCTATACGTAATTCACTTCTTGTTATGTTCTGTATACCATTTAGCGCAATTGGATCTATTCCATTGCTATTTATTACTAATACTAAGTTGAGTATGACTTCATTAATGGGATTTTTGATGTTGGCAGGTATCGTTGTTAATAATGGTATTTTGCTTTTGGATACATCAAATGAAAATGCAAAGTCTATGCCAATGGAGGATGCAGTAATTTTGGCTGGAAAATCTCGATTAAGACCGATTCTTATGACTACAATGACAACGATTTTATCAATGCTGCCAATGTGTATTTCCCGAGGCGGAAGCGAAGACTCAATGAAGGGCATGGCAATTGTTATTATTGGAGGTTTAACAGCATCAACAATACTTACATTTTTCCTTTTGCCAACTTTCTATTTAATTATTCAAAAGAAAAAGGTTAAGTACGCATATAATGAATAATGTTGTATAATATTTTTATCTTAATCAGACTCTTTAAGAGTTATGAGATGGAGTATAGTAAATATGCTAAAAGATAAAGATATTAGAGAGCCGCTTTTTGAATTCTTAGAGATAGAGTACGGTAAAACTAGAATAATTGAAGAAAAAATGATGGGACAGTCAAGGGCAGATGTGATCATGGTTATCACCTCTGCCCTGGTTGGGTTAGAGATTAAATCAGATGCTGACACATACACTAGACTGGAAAGCCAGGTGAAGGACTATGACAAATACTTTGATTACAATATTGTTGTAGTAGGAAGTAGTCACGCTATGCATGTAGAAGAGCATGTGCCAGAACATTGGGGAATTATCACCGTAGATGAAATTGATGATAAGCCTGATTTTTATTTTCTTAGAAGACCAGCTATAAATAAGAAAATGAAACTTAATCGCAAGCTGGAATTGCTGTGGAGGCCAGAGTTATCGATTCTTCTTAATAAATTTAATATGCCTGCTTATGAGGCGAAAAGTAAAATATTTGTTAGGAAAAAACTAATAGAATGGACAAAGATGCCTCTTACCCAAGCTAATATTACCAGGATTAAAAGATCAGCTAAGGCAGAAGGAATAGAACCTGTAATTCCTGAATCAAGAATTAATCCCGATGATTTGAATAAAGAAATTAGTGAATTATTATTTGAACGAGATTATGAAAAGATGTTGGCCGAAATTGCAGAGTATCGAAAGCTTCATTCGCCAAGGAGAAGAGGACCGAAAAAAACCACTAGAATTAAGCGTGTTAGACGACTTAGTAAAAAATAATTAAAAGTACCTATAAAAAATCATTATAGGTACTTTTAATTTTCTTAAAATGTGGTATTATGTATAAAAATACATCGAAAAGGAATAAATATCCAATGAAGAAGAAACTAACATTATTACTATGTTTAGTTGCAGCGCTCTTTTTAGTAGGCTGTGGAACTAAACAAGAAGAAACAAAAATAATTTCTACTATTGATGACCTTGAAGGAGCAACTATTGGTGTTCAGCTTGGTACAATAGGAGATATTTATGCATCAGATTACGAGGGAGATGATGCGGGAACTACTATTGTTAGATATAACAAAATTACTGATGCTGTTCAG
>JAILAV010000213.1 GCA_024681435.1 Pseudobutyrivibrio sp.
GACTCCGCATCTAGCCACCTTCGAAGCATGAACACCATAGCCACCAACTCTAGGTGCGGCATCTACAAGAGCCACAACATCACATCCGCACTGCATAAGCTGGAAAGAAACAACAAGTCCTACATTTCCTGAACCTAGCATTAAAATCTTTTTTCCAGGTTTGATTCCATGTAGATTCATCATTGTCTGAGCTGCACCGGCACCAATTACTCCTGGAAGAGTCCACCCCTTAAAGGTAACCATATTTTCTGCTGCACCTGTTGCAATAATGATCGAATCACCTTTATAATGGTTTACTTCCTCTCCTATTTTCACAACAACTTCCTTGTCCTGATATAGTCCAATAACTGTAGCATTAAGTACTACCTGAACCCCAACCTTATCTGCCTCATCAAGGAGCTGCTGTCCTATCACAAAACCTCTAACCTTAGCTCTGTGCTCCTTTGAACCGAAAAATTTATGTATCTGTTTAAAAAGCTGTCCACCAGGCTTTTCATTTTCATCAAAAACAACTACCTTAAGACCTCTTTTTGCTGCCTCGATTGCTGCTGACAATCCTGAAGGACCAGCGCCAACCACTATCAAATCGTATCTTCTCATAGCCTATCTCCTTTTACCTTTAGATTTTCCTAAAAGGGTTTATCGCTTACACCATATTGTGTTTTTACATCCATACCTGCCTTTAAAGGCGTGATACATGTTCTTACATTTGGAACTCCATCTACAACCATTACACAGTCAGTGCATCGTCCAATGGCGCAAAAAATGCCTCTTGGTTTGTGTTCCTTTGCTGTGTACCTGTGTACCATAAGACCAGCCGCCTTCAAAGCTGCTGCAATTGGCTCGCCCTCATATCCTTCAACTTCTTTTCCGTCGAAAAAGAATGTAACAGCCTCACCTTTTTCCTGTTCACCCAATATCGGATGTTTCTCAATTCTTGCGTCCACCATAACAATGACTCCTTTCTTTTGCCTATAAAATTCTTTCATTAGTGTTAAGCCATATCCGGTTTGTCCCAGAGCTTCAAGGTTGTTCCTAAGCCAAGCTTTTTAGCATTTTCATAACAATATTTTCCCCAAGCTACGTCTTCAACTGGCATTCCTCCCACAGAAAAAATCACCACTTGGTCGGAAAAATCTCTAACTTCTTTTTTTCCATTCATTATGTCTCCCAAATCCACCATATGTTCTTTTGATATATATCCATCGTGAATCATATCTGTAAATTTAGAACCAATGATGTTATTCATTCCAAAGGAAGGATAAGGAAATTCTTCTGCCCAAGCCTCATATAGAGCAGTATTATCAACTACCAGCTTGCACTTAGCCATTTCTTCTGTGTCCATATCAAAGCAACTAAGTCCAATGATTAGCGCTCCTTTTTTCACCCATTCAAGTTTTACAAAAGGATAAGTAGATGGATCCGTGTTTCCGGAATTTGTAAAACTTATAACATCTGTGTCTCTTACAAGTTCTTCTATGGAATCTACTGCATGAATGCTTTTGATTTCAGGATATTTTTCTTTCGCATATTCCACAAAAGCTTGTAGTGATGCTTGTCCTCTTCCTTTTACTTTGATTTCCTCTATATTAGGACAACTTGTTAAGATAGCCTCCAATGAAGTTTTTCCCATAACTCCTGGTCCACATATACCGCAAACTTTCGCATCTTTCTTTGCCAGATATCTGGCTCCCACTCCCGGGATTGCTCCAGTTCTCATTGCACTTAAAATATTTGCAGACATCAATGCCAATGGTGCGCCTGTGTCTTTATCATTTAACATGACAGTAAGAATCGAACGTGGAAGACCTTTCTTTCGATTATTGGAATTACTTCCATACCACTTCATACCCGCCATATCAAAAGGGCCTCCGATGTATGCTGGCATTGCCATGAATCTTCGATCATCACCCTCGTCTAATGGCATATTGGGAAATGGCGATTCTGTTGGGAATGATACCTGGGAGCCATGGGAGTTATGATTCTCACCACCCATTACATAATCCCCTGCATTTAAGCATTTAATAACATCTTCCATAGTATCTATACATGCTGGCATATTTTTTACCCCAGCCTTAATCATTTCTTCTTCATTCAAAAAAATAAAATTAATTTCTGGATAACTCATAATGCTTCCTCCTTATAATCAAAAAAGGACCAACGCATTTGCGTTGGCCCCTTTGCCTTTCATGTACTTAATGTACTCCCATTAGTACCCTGTGACAATTACTCCTATGTACCTATTTTCTACTCCAAAATAGGCATATCTACTTAAAAATAAGTATTTTTCTTTATTTCTTGTAATCCATTTTCTATAAGCTATTATATCTTGGTGATGGAATTTGTTGAGTGATACAATGAATATTTCCACCGCCATAAACAATTTCTTTTGTAAA
This sequence comes from Pseudobutyrivibrio sp., assembly GCA_024681435.1. Classification (GTDB taxonomy): domain Bacteria; phylum Bacillota; class Clostridia; order Lachnospirales; family Lachnospiraceae; genus Pseudobutyrivibrio. Next base: position 2,397 of record JAILAV010000213.1, read on the forward strand.
AACTCCAACAATCTTTTTATCCGGAAATATCTCTTCTAACTGTCGCAATGCCAATTCATCATTTTCATCACCATACTGAGGCACAATGACACCATCATTAGTAATCAAAAAATTCAAATAGGATGCAATACAAATGTCACCGTCTTTCCTAGGTATAGTTCCTGGAACATCTTCAATGGTTTCTGCCCCTTTAAGATAAACAGGATTCTTTGGTAAGCAAATTTTATGTACAGTGAATTGTTCCCCTCTACAATCAGTCATATTGCAAAGTGTCCTATAATTATCCATTGCAACTTCATAAAAAGGATTATTAACATCTTCCGTGTAAATGCAAGCTACTTCACCTGGTCTTACAAAACATGCAACATCATCAATATGACCATTAGTTTCCATTGGATCAATTCCTCTTTTTAACCAAAGAACCTTTGTAGCACCTAAATAGTCCTTTAAAATTTGCTCGATTTCCATTTTTGAGAGATGAGGATTTCTTCCCGCTGAAAGCAAACACATTTCAGTGGTAAGAACTGTACCTATACCATCCACATGAATACTTCCACCTTCTAACACAAAATTATCAAGAGAGTAGTATTCAATATCTTCTAGCCTGCAGATATTTTTTGCAATTTCATCATCTTCATCCCATGGATTGTATAGTCCGTCTACTAATCCGCCCCATGCATTGAATCTCCAGTCACATCCTCTTCTTTGTCCCGAACCATTCACCAAAACTGTTGGTCCGCTATCTCTGCACCATGCATCATTAGAGGGCATTTCCACCACTCTCACTTTTGGCTCTAACATCTTTCTTGCATGTTCATATTCTTTAAAATTCGCCAGCATAGTAACAGGCGTAAATTCACTAATAGCAAATGCAACCTCTTTATATGCCTCCTGAGCTGGAAGAGCATCTTTTCTCCAATTATCTTTTCGTTCTGGCCAAATCATGTATATTCTATCCTGAGGTTCATATTCAGCAGGCATAAAGAATCCATCTTCTATAGGGGTGGAATTATTAATCACTTTAACCATATTCTATCTTCTCCCACCATGAGTAAGTAAACCGGCATACATTTCAGGTCTTCTATCCCTAAAAATCCCCCATTCTCTTCGTTCTTTTTCCAATTCATCTAAATCAAATTCGTGAACTATTAATCCCTCAGTGTAATCATCGAGCTGAGCCACAATTTCTCCATGCTGATTTGCGATAAAACTTGAACCATAAAATGAGATTGACGAATCGCCTTCCTCTTCCGTTCCAATGCGATTACTTGCAATCACAGGAACCATATTTGCTGCCCCATGCCCTGCCATGGTATTTCGCCAATGGATGCGTGAATCCTTTTCTAATGTCGGCTCCGAACCAATAGCCGTGGGATAAAATAAAATCTCAGCTCCCATAAGAGCCATGCATCTCGCTGCCTCAGGAAACCATTGATCCCAACAAATTCCAACTCCAATTTTTCCAAAAGCTGTATCCCATACGCGAAAGCCTGTATCACCGGGAGTGAAATAAAATTTTTCGCCATAAGGAAGTCCATCCGGAATATGAGTTTTACGATATATACCAAGAATCTCACCTGAGGCATCAATCATTGATACAGAATTAAACTGGGTGTTACCCACCTTTTCAAAAAAACTAATAGGAAGTACCACTCCTAATTCTTTTGCCAGTTTTGAAAAATGAATTACTGCTGGATTTTCCTCCATAGGCATAGCCAACTGCAAATACTCAAATACATGTTTTTGACAAAAATAAGGGGTTTCAAATAGCTCCTGGAGCAAAATAATATTAGCTCCCTCCTCCGCCGCTTGTCGAACTAGATAATCGGCTTTTTTAAGTGTTTCTTCTCTATCCCAACTGCAAGTCATTTGAACTGCAGCAACTTTCACATTTCTCATAAGTCACCTCATGCTTCGTATATAATTTTTCCTCCAACCATTGTAAGTTGTACCTTTGTATCTCGGATTTTATCAAAAGGAATTTCAAATAAATTTTGATTTAGAATAACCACATCAGCCAACTTTCCCTCAGCTATGGTTCCAATCTCATCTTCTCTTCCATAACACTTTGCGCCCCAATAGGTATATCCCATTAGAGTTTGGCCAATGGTTAATGCTTCCTTTGGATTATGGCTAGCTTCACTTCCATCAAAATTCTTTCTGGTAACTGCCGCATAGATATTATCAAATGGATTTAATGAAACCACAGGATAATCTGTGCCCAATGCAACACCACCAAAAGAATCCCACAATGACTTCCATGGAAACTCATATTTTATTCTTTCCTCACCTATTCGATTTATCTTACCGTCACAATCCAAAATAACATGCATAGGTTGCATTGAAGGAATAACCCCTAACGCAGAAAATCTACAGATATCATCAGGATGTATGTTTTCAATATGCTCTATGGTATTAGGAAGTTTCCTACCCAGTTTATTTATGGCATATTCAAAAGCGTCTAGTGCCATTCGTACCGATCCGTCTGCAATACAATGAATTCTTACTGGAAGTCCCGCTTTATTCGCCAAATAAATTCTTTGTTTTAATTCTTCAAGAGAAATAGCAGGCACACCAATTCCTGTTGTATCTGGTCTATCTGTATACGGCTCAAGCAACAGGCCTGTATAGGTTTCTGCTACACCATCAATAAACCCCTTTAATCCGCTGAGTTTAAGCCAATCATTCTCCAACTCTTTTTTCCATTGTTTAGGAGTATCATAATTATCTACATCAAACAGCTTAGTAAATAAGTGCAATCGACACTTTGCGATACCATCTTCCCCTAGTTGCTGTATTACTTTATATTTTTTTAAGTACTCTTCATCATATTCTCCCGGCATCATCTCTGAAAGAGAAGTTATTCCAAAAGAAGCTGCATAGTCCATAAAAGATAGAAAAATCTCTTTCTGCTCTTCCGTAGAGAAATCTCTAAACATCCTATCAGCATATTCGCACGCCTCCATCTCAACTAGCATGCCCGACAATTCACCAGTTGGAAGTTTCCCGATATAACCAGTTTCCACTTCTGTCTCTTTTGTAATGCCGCACTCCTCTAGTGCCTTAGAATTCAACCAATAACTATGACAGTCCGCAGCTGCTAAGTACACCGGAATATTTGGAAAAGCTGCATCTAGGCTTTCTTTAGTTGGCAATGGCGCATCATTCCAATTAGTTACAAACCACCCTCTTCCACGAATACGTTTTTCATTTGGATGCTTTTTTGCATAATCAGAAATAATGCGGACACAATCTTCTTCTGAAGTCGAAGATTCGATATCGCAACAGACATGTTCACTGTGAGCTAATGCACCATTAAAAAAATGTGTATGTGCATCAATCAAACCTGGCATAACCAAACTATCTCCAGCATCAATAATCGATGTATTGTCATCAATAAAATCAACTTCTTCTCCAATATCTACAACCTTTATGATTCTGTCATCTTTTATCAAAATACATTTGCTCACAAGTGTTTCCTTGTTTCCAATAAACAAGTTCTTGGCCATAATACAATAATCCATAGCTGACTCCTTTTTTATATGGTTCCTAATTTTACCTTTTTCAATTGAGCACCTGCATCTAAACTAATGCAGATAATAATGATAAAAGTAATAATCGAAGATAATGCATTTACTTCCGGAGACACACCATGCTTTACCATATCCAATATCTTTAATGGCAATGTAGTAGAACCAGGTCCACTGCAGAAAAAGCTTATCACTATATCATCCAACGATAATGACATTGAAAGCATGGCACCAGAAACAACACCAGGCATAATCAACGGTAGGGTTACATTACAAAATGTGGCTAAATGATTACCTCCTAAATCCATCGATGCCTCTTCGAGACTCTTATCAAATCCCGCCAATCTTGCCCTTACCGAAATAACCACAAAGGGGATGCAAAAGGTTACGTGCCCAAGAATCATGGTACCTAATCCCATATACAAATCCATCAACGTAAATAGCGAAAGCAACGCTACGCCAAGTACAATTTCTGGAATGACAATTGGAACATACAACAATGCATCCACCATCTTTTTTCCAAAGAAATCATATTTTCCTAGTCCTACCGCTCCGATAGTACCTATAACCACTGAAATAAACGTTGATGCTACAGCAATGATTAGGGTGTTTTCTAAGGACTCCATAAGAGTACGATTTTCATAAAAACTTCCATACCACTTCAATGTGAATCCTTCAAACACAATATTCATTTCTGAAGTGTTAAAAGAAAATAACACCACCATGGCAATTGGCACATATAAAAATAGAATCAAAAGCATAATATAGAGATTACGAAGCGCCCCTACTGTTTTCTTCTTTTTTTGTTTTATCATGAGCCCTCCTTTTACATTCCACTTAAATCATCCATGCTTCCACCAGCCATCTGATAAGCTTTCAATAATAAATATGTAATTAACATAAGTATCACAGACATTGCAGCACCCAATGGCCAGTTTCTAGCAGTAATAAATTGGTTTTTAATTAGATTACCTATTACAAGAGTTTTACTACCTCCCATAAGATCCGTTACAAAATACAATCCCATAGACGGAATAAATACCATTACACTTCCTGCAAATATTCCAGGTTTGGTTAAAGGTATCGTGATATTAATAAATGACTGGAATGGTTTTGCTCCCAAATCACATGCTGCTTCTAGAATCGTATAATCTATCTTTTCAATCGAATTAAATAAAGGCAGAATCATAAATGGCAATAACATATAGATTAATCCAATCATAGCTCCCATATTGCTATAAACAAGTTTTAATGGAACTTGAATCCATCCAATATTTATAAAGAAATGATTCACAGCACCTTCACTTCGCAATAAATTTATCCACATAAAGAGACGAATAATCATACTTACGCAAAATGTAATCATAATACATGACATCAATATCTTCTTTTGAATATCATTTTTCTTCGCCACAAAATAACAAAATGGATATGCTAACAAAAGACAAACACATGTCACCGCCGTCGACATCACAATAGAACGTCCAAAAGTAACGAGATATAAAGGATTCAGTAGCTCTTTATAGTTATCTAGGGTCACCCCCAGCTCCACACCTCCATAAGTGCCTGGATGCATGAAGCTAATTAGAATGATATACAAAAATGGCAATGCTACCATTATGTACATCCATAAAGATATAGGTGTAATCATTGCAAACTTTGCAAGATTAGATTTGAATTTTTTCTTCATATTGTTATCCCTTTAGCTTTGTCCATAGATTAACAATCTTGGATGTTTCATCTCCAATATCTTTTAAAGTACATGAATTCTCCTTCGCCTCTGTAGGAGGATTAGTCAAAATATTATCTGCGTAATCACTTCCCAACACATTCAAGGCTTTAAGGTTTGGATTTACATATGGAAATTCTGCTGAAATAGCTGCACTAACATCACCATCCATGATGTAATTCATCAATGTATAAGCATTTTCCTTGTTTCCACTTGCCGAGGTAATCATCATGGCATCTGCGCCCATATAAGTTCCTTCCTTTGGGTAATAACATTTAATTGAAGGTACTTCTTTCTGAGCTAAAAGAGCTTCTGCACCATACATTAATCCAATAGGACATTCCCCATTAATCATCTCTGTTTTAGGACTAGTACCATCAAACACATGGATATTTGGGAATAGCTTAGACCAATAATCCTCAACTGCTGCAAGAGCCTCGTCTGAAGTATCATTTGCATCAAATCCTTTTGCCATGGCAGCCATAGCATACATTGCTCTAGAATCTTCTATTGCAACAATCTGATCTTTATATGCCTCATTCAATAACTTATCATATGAATCAATCTCTTCACTAATCACATCAGTATCAACTGCAATTACAGCTGTAGCAAACATATAAGGTAATGAAAATGTATTTTCAGGATCGTTTTCACGACCTAACAATGAAGGATCCAAGTTTTCCATATTTGAAAGTTTTGATTTATCTAGTTCTTCAATTGTGCCATCACCACTAAAAATTGGAACATAGTTTTCAGGACAAATAATCATGTCATATGTACCTTCTTTGGAAGATTTTAATTTTGCCAACATTTCATCTGGTGACGCATAAGTAGTCATATTTACTACAACGCCCGTTTCCTTTTCAAAACCTTCTATGACACTATCAGGAATATATTCTGTCCAAATCATGAGATTAACTTCTTCTTTTGATGCGTCTTGCGCACCACCGCAACCTGCCAAAAGAGCTATTGCACAATTTGCCAAAATAACTAGACTTACAATTCTTTTCCACATTTTTTTCATATTCTTGTCCCTCCTTGGTAAAATAAAAAAAAGCGCAGCTTCCAAAATGAAACTGCGCCATTGCAACCTACCATTTAATTATTAACTAATTCATATAGGGTTTTTCCCAAAGATTTAATTCCTGTCCAATTCCTAAACCTATCGCCCTTTGATAGCAATCATATCCCCAGGATAAATCCTCCAATGCCATACCACCGATTGAACACATTACAATCTCATCTTTATCCTTTCGGCCATCCACCTTATTCATGACGATATCGCTGAGATTTAATACCTTTTCTCTAGGAACCGCTCCTGTCTCCACAAGGTGTACAAAGTGGATTCCCATTATCACCCATTCTCGTTTGTTACCAAACTCGTCAACAGGTCCTCTGGCCTTGAAGTTGCTCATATACTTTTCATACATACCATAGTTATCCACCACCATAGTTGTATTTAAGAAATCTTCGTATTTACGATATAGGAATGAACCTAAGCTGAATACAGTGGCTCCTTTTTTGAACCATTCAAGCTTAAACTCTTCCATGTTTTCTTTTGTAACAGACATAGCCTCAGAAACCACATCTGCATCCCTGCAGGCTTCCTCTAGGCTGTCGCAAAGAATTATCTCTTTTACTTGAGGATAATTTTCCTCAATAAACTTTTTCATAGCTAAAGCAGTTTTAGAATTCTTTGAACTACCTCTAAGCTTTACTGTAGTGATTTCTGGTAGCACTTCCATGTAGCACATCAGGGCGCATTTATTGATTACGCCAGGTCCGATAAATGATAATACTTTAGAATCCTTGTTAGCTAAATAAGTGGCTGCCATGGCTGGCATAGCTCCTGTTCTCATGGAGGAAAGTAAATTTGCCGACATAATAGCCTTTGGCGCTCCTGTATCAACGTCAGATAATGTTACAGTCAATATAGATCTTGGCAATCCAAGGGAAGAATTGTGACTATTGGAGCCATAGTATTTCTGCCCTGCGATATGAAATCTACCGCCCAAATAAGCTGGCATTGCCATAAATCTTCTGTCCGGACCATCGTCTAAAGGAAATCCTTCTATATCGGATTTCTGAGGAAAATTCATTTGAAGACCATGTTCATTTGCCTTTGGACCGCCAAGTAAAAAATCATGCTTTCCGAAAAGATACATGGTGTCTCGCATAGTATCAATGCATTTCTTAGCATCTAATACTCCAGCTTTAATCATATCTTCTTCATTCAAATACAAAAAATCTATTTTAGGGTAACTCATTGCTTTCCTCCCTATTCCTTTAATTTTGTCCACATGTCATCATAGATTGCCATTGTGTCTGTATCTAAATATTTTACAAATTCACCACCTGAGATTACTTCTGCTGGAACATTCTTTGCCTCATTTGCAATATAGTCCTCTCCCATTAATTCAAGAGCTGCCTTGTTTGGGCAAAGGTATGGAAAATCTTCGATATTAATCTTTGCTGCATCAGCAGAAAGCATGTAATCAATGAACTTCATTGCATTGTCATAATTCTTCGCACCCTTTGGAACGCACCAGTTATCTAAGAATACATACGAACCTTCTGTAGGATATACAATTTCGATATCAGGATTTTCATCCATTGAAAGGGCTACCTCTGCAGACCAAATCATACCAACTGAGCAATCCCCTGAAATAAGAGCTGATTTTGGTGAATCAGAATCATATAGCTTAATGTTATTCTTTAGGCTGAGGAGCTTATCTTCAACTTCTGAAAGGGTTTCAGGGTCTGTTTCATTCATAGAAAGTCCCATGGCTCTTTCTGTAATACCAATGACAGCTCTGTAATCATCCAAAACAACAAGCTGACCTTCTAAGCTAGGATCAAATAAATCTGCATATGACTTAATATCCTTATCGACCTTTGATGTGTTTACTGCGATACATGCAACACCACCTTCATATGGCGCTGAATAAACATTTCCTGGATCAAAAGATTCGTCCAAATATGCATCATCAATATTTGAAAGATTTGGAAGTGCATCTTTATCAAGCTCTTCTAGCTTATCCTGGGCAATCAAATACTCTACAGCATAATCGCTAGGAAGAATTACATCATAGGTGCCTTCTGATTCCGACTTAAGCTTCGCAAGCAAATCCTCATTAGAAGAATATGTGGATACATTTACCTTAATTCCTGCTTCATCCTCGAAATTCTTGATTGCAGTTTCTGAAACGTACTCTGTCCATACAAATACGTTTACCTCACCGTTTTCTGCAGTCTTACTGCTGCCACAGCCTACAAATGAACTGATAATAAGTGCCGATGTTAATGATAATGCTACCTTTCTTTTCATATACCGTATCCTCCTTTTCTTCTTTTGAAAATGTTCCCCTGAGTTAATACAACAAATAGGATTGTTGCCAGTAATATAATTGTCGATAATGCATTAACGTCTGGTGAAACACCACTTTTTACACTTTCCATAACCTTGAGGGGATATGTCTTCGTCTGTCCATAAACAAAATAACTTATAATTACATCATCTATTGATAATGTAAAAGCAAGAAGTGCACCGCCTAGAATACCTGGCGCGAGAATTGGCAATGTAATTTCAAAAAAAGTTCTGAAACGATTTGCCCCAAGATCCAGGGATGCTTCCTCGATGGAATTGTCATATCCAGCAAGCCTTGCTCTTACATTAAATATTACAAAGGGAATGCAAAATGTGACATGAGCGAGAATGAGTGTAAGCATTCCCCTTGGAATATTTATGTTGGAAAATATAGTAAGTAATGAAATACCAAGAACAATTTCAGGGATTACAACTGGGATATATAAAAGACCGTCAATCAATCCCTTCCCTTTAAACTTATATCTGTACATTCCAATAGCTCCCAGTGTACCTATTATTGTGGCAAGCACTGTGCTTGTTATGGCAATAATCATGGTGTTTGAAAAAGCATCCAAAAGTGAGGTGTTTTCCCAAAGCTTTATGTACCAATCAAAGGTAAATCCTTTCCAACTCATATATGGTTTTGTGGTTGTAGAATTAAAAGAATTCACTACTATTACTGAAATAGGCAAAAACAAGAACAGATACACCAAGGTGCAAAATACTATTCTAAAACTTTTAAAATTTTTCTTTCTTTTCTTCATATAAAACTCCCTTTATACACCAAGCGCATCCATATCTCCGCCAAGTTTTTGATATATCTTTACAAGTACTAAAGTAACTAGAATCAAGATGATTGATAGCGCTGCGCCAAGTGGCCAGTTATTTCCACTTTGGAATTGTCTTTCGATAAGATTTCCTATTACATCTGAATTGCCTCCACCTAAGATGTCTGCCACGAAGAAGTATCCTAGACAAGGAATAAATACCATCAAACTTCCGGAAAAAATTCCGCTAGCTGTAAGTGGTAAAATGACTTTTAAAAATGTAGATACAGGTTTTGCTCCTAAGTCCGCTGAAGCCTCTAACAAAGTGCCATCTAGCTTTTCAATAGACGTATATAAGGGCAAAATCATAAAAGGAATTAAACAATAAACCATACCTAGTATTGTTGTTCCATTTTTGTATAGAAAATCTAATGGTTCAGCGATAATCCCCATAGCCATCAAGCTACTATTTAACCATCCACTGGTTCCAAGAAATGATCTCCAGCCATAGATTCGAATTAACGAATTTGTCCAAAATGGAATAATGACTAGCATGTACAATATCTTTCTCATCTTACTTTTGGATCTGGCTATGAAATATGAAAATGGATAACCTATCAAAATACAAAGGATTGTTGTAAGAAAAGCAATCAGCAAAGACTGTCCATAGATTTTCACATAGTCTGAATTTGCCAGTCTCACATAGTTTGATAATGTGATATTGGATGTAAGATTGTAATATTCATCTATGGAGCAAAAACT
>JAILAV010000222.1 GCA_024681435.1 Pseudobutyrivibrio sp.
AATAACAGACTTCATTTATAAAAATGAGAATATTTCTTCTCTAGAACTCGCAAAAGAGATAAATCTGGTATTTACAACGAAATTTGGGGCTGATGTTTATGGGAGGGGTATGAATGAATGTCTATTAATAGCTGAAAAAATTTTGCTAAAGATATCCGCGAACAAATTTTTTTAGCTTAGAATAATATAACACAGTTAATGTAATTCTACTGCACGGAAAATACCGTAATAGTTACCAGATCTGCTAAAAAGACTAATGCAGATATGGTAACTGAGACTACAGGTAACATGCTGATCGAAGAAGCTGATGAGAATGGAAACGTCCTCGTTCCTTCTTCGGCTCAGCTGTCTGATACACTTGATAGTTTTACAATAAGCTACACATATGACTTATACAGATCTGACGTGGAATAGGGCCTTACTGGGATTATAAACCTCCAGGTGGCAAATGGTATAGACTTTTCCCTAATGGTGAAATCCAGCCCAAGTAGGAGAAAAACATGATAGATTGGCGATTGACGAATCAAACAGATTATTTAAGTGGCAAAGCATTACTACATAAAAAGTATAAAGACAGGAATAGTAAAACGGACCATGATCATTGTGAGTTTTGCCTTGAAAAGTTTGGAGATTCTGACTTTGACTTAAAAGAAGGATATTGCTCTGAGGATGAGTATTATTGGATTTGTCCACAATGTTTTAATGATTTCAAAGAAATATTTCACTGGCATATATAGTGATTCTTTGATGTTTATGACCATATTGTATAGTTCTCTTTTCTAAGATATAATATATTGATAGAAAGGACTTATAGGTGGATATATGCTTAGTATTTTTTACGGCGACCTTAATTCTAAAAATTACATATTTGATCCGGATACCTTTTTTGATAATACTTATGAGGATGAGTGGATCACAGATGATCTTTCAAGAAAAATGATTGAGGATATTGATAAGTCTGTAGTTGTGGGACCGCATCTTATTGATAGTCCTGTTCTTGGACCCATATCTCAAAAAGAATTGTCGGGTGGCGTAAAGACGCTTATTTTGATCAACAATGACAGCAAGCACGTGTTTAATGCATCCGCATGTGGCGATAATTGCGCAAAATGGTTACTTGAGATAGGAAAAAACAAGAATATCACTGTTCGACTTGGTTATTTTATGGATTTTGGTAAGAGCCCGCTAGAGATAAAGGTGGTCAATACGGGTAAAATTGTTTATTCCGGAGAAGAACTTGATCGTGAAGTGATTGAGAATGATTTGATATAGGCAGGACAAGATGGTAGGAAAATATAGTATAGAAATTTACAATAACAAGCTTCATTATAGTTTGGTGGTAAAGCGAAATATTACTATCATTCAGGGGAATAGTGCTACCGGCAAGACAACGCTGGTTAATCTAATTGCAAATTATGAGAGGCTTGGCACAGGTTCAGGAATAACTCTGATATGTGAGAAAGAATGCGTGGTTTTGCCTGCAGTCATGTGGCGGGAGTTTATTGAGAATTCGTCTGAAAGAATTATCTTTGTTGATGAAAATATGCCATTCTTAAGATCAAAAGAATTTGCTGAGGTAGTTAATCATTCAGATAATTATTTTGTCATCATTTATCGTGACAGCCTTCCTGCTCTCGCTTATAGTATAGAAGAAATATACGGAATCAAGGAAGACAGTCCCATGTGACGAAAATGAACTGAATAGGACTTATGATTATGCTGATAGTTCTGTGTATAAAAGCTGGGAACAGTTTTATACAGATAAGTTACACGAGTACACACAAAATACAGATCATCAATATACAAAGAAAAATCTTAATAAGTTCTACCTGTCAGACAAATGCAAAAACAGCGTTAAGAAAATAATGCATAAAATTGATACAGAGTAAATGACACATGTACCAGGTACATGTGTCATATTGAACTATTCTCAAATTCACCTATACCTAAAGATATTAAGAAGTGGCTTAAAAAGAAAGGAATAAAGTTTACAGAGATACTTAAGTAATTATTATGTCAAGAGAATCATATTACAAATTCAGTTGTGGTGAGTATTCCGATGAACTTGTCGACGTAGTCAATCTTTTTCATGATATAGGATGGTATTATTATAATGCTAACGGTAAAGTTGATTATTTGCCTATAGGCGATATAGATGATTACGATTGGAAAGAGGAATCACTCACCAATGAACAAATCACTAGTATTATATTTGAAAAGCAGCGTAGGAAGGAAAAGATTGGTCTGATTCTTTATGAAAAAGATTCAGGCCGAGGCATAACCTTTTTGGCTGAAAATACGAAAGAAATTATTCTTAATATCAATGTGTATAGAAAAACCGTTACAGGAGATAGTAACGACTTTATAGATGCTAGTTGGTATATAACTAATATTTTTTCA
>JAILAV010000111.1 GCA_024681435.1 Pseudobutyrivibrio sp.
GAACCGTAGGCTCCTATGAGTTTTCTGAGGGAATAAAAAGATTCTGCTTTGGTCTTGGCAAAAAGGTTATTATCGCAAATACGTTAGCTGCTACAGCAGATAAAATTTGGGCCACTGATATAACCCAATTGGATGCCACAGTGGCATGGCTTGGAAGTATATGCTACACCTTTCAGATTTATTATGACTTCAGTGGTTATTCTGATATGGCCATAGGCCTTGGTAAGATGTTTGGGTTTGACTTTAAAGAAAACTTCAATCATCCATACAGAGCAGATTCCGTCAGAGAATTCTGGAGAAGATGGCATATATCACTTTCAACCTGGTTTAGAGATTACGTATACATTCCTTTAGGAGGAAGTCGCTGCACATTAAAGAAAACCTGTGCAAATATTTTTATAGTATTTCTTTTAACAGGTATTTGGCATGGCGCCAACTGGACATTCCTTGTGTGGGGATTAGTTTACGGCCTTCTACTAATCAATGAGAGAGTTTGGTTTGGAAAGATATTAGAGAAGAATCCAATAAAGTTTGTAAACAGGGTTGGTACATTTATAATTGTCAATTTCCTTTGGGTAGTGTTTAGAGCAGATAACATTATGGTTGCCTTTACATATTTATCCAGAATGTTTGTAGGTGGCATAAGAGTTTTAAATCTATTGTCTTATCTTTCAGGAATGACATTGATAGCACTAATATGCGGCGGACTTTTTGGAGGCTTTGTTCAATCTCATATCAGCGTAAAAGCTGTAAAGGGAAATAAGCTAGTGTGCTTATTGATTTTGTTACTTAGCCTATTATTCCTTGTAAACGGAACTTACAATCCATTTATTTACTACCAGTTTTAGGAAAAGAAAATGAGTTTAACGAATATCAAAAATAAGATTTTCATAATGATATTTTTAGGCATCCTTGTATTTCCATGGCTGTTTGGTGGATTTTTGCGCTTAATTAGCCCTTCCACCTATGAAATAGTCTCAGTGGTGGAAACTGAAAAGAGAGAGATGGCAAAGATTGAGTGGAGCAACCTTTTGAATACCGGAGAGAGCATATCAAACTTTGTGGATGACAGGATTCCTTTTAGATATTCTCTAATATCAATGTATAAGAGTTTAAATGATGGCATTGAAGAAAAATATCAGATATTGGAAACCTATGTTGGCTCCTTATTTTATACGCCACCAGAAGAAACAGAGGTGGATAGAGGTGAGACAAACAAGCCAATAGTTCCAGGGGAAGAAGTAATTAATGAGATTCAGCAGGAAGCAGGAGAGGTCACTGACAATTACTTCCCACTTCATGTTTATCAAGACGTTATTATAGGCCGTGAAGGCTGGCTGTTCCTATACGGAGAGAATGAAATCGAGTGCTATCAAGGTACTAATGTATTATCTCAGGAGCAGATGCTAGAATATGCAAATAAGGTTAATGAGCTACAAAGAATTTGCAATGCAAAGGGAAAAGAGCTATATATCTATATAGCGCCTAATAAGTCCCAGATTTATTACAAGTACATGCCTACAGTAGAGATTGTTAATTCCTACCGCAGGATACAGCAGTTATATCAGTATATTTCTGATAACTGTGAGACCCCGTTCTTATATCCAATAGAGGATGAATTGGTTGCATCAGGTCGTTATCAGGTGTACTACAAATACGACAGTCACTGGAATCATTTAGGGGCCCTCTTCGGAGTCAATGCTTTGTATGATGCCATGGGGCTTGAGCACGTTGACCCGGGTACATGGGTTACAGATACCCAGGATGCTGACAAATACGAGCTGTACACATACATGGGAATACCTGATGACATGGTGACCCATGATGATGTGGAATGGTCTGTGGACTATAAGCCAGAAATTACAGTTAACGGCTTAAACACAGAAGCCATGGTTAATCACACCACCTCTGATGGAATGGTAGATAAGAAGCTTTGCTTAATTGGCGATAGCTTTAGAATCAATATGTTGCCATATTTGTCAAAGGATTTTACAAATTGCACTTTCGCACATCGAGATTATCTTACAGAGGTAAAGCCAGATATAAAAAATGCTGATGTGATAGTGATAGAAGCCGTTGAAAGATATGATTATGAGGCGTTTTCATGTATTCAGCGAGTTATAAACACTCTAAATGAGTAATAGATAGGAGTTGTATTTTGAGAAAAAAATTATTAGTTTTTTTATGGATTTCACTTGTGCTATTAGTGATAGCTTTTGGTTCACTTGTGGTATATCAGAACAAGCAGAAAGCCGCTCGTGAAGCTGAGGAAGCAAGGATTGAGGCGGCTAAGGAATTAGAGGCAAAGAAAGCTTTAGAAGAACCGGAGCAGGATGAAGTTGAGGAATCCCCAGAGGAAGAAGAGTACACCTTTGAAGATTTCGAGGAAACATATTTTGCTTATGCTAACGCTACTATTCGTGAGGAGCCATATGACACAGCAGAAATAATTGGAACCCTTACATTAGACCAAAGAGTTTCAATCGTGGCAAAGTGTAACGAGACAGATTACTACAAGATTAAGATAAATGGTGATTTTGGATATGTTTCTTTTGAGGATGTATCAGAAGAATACGTTGATATTCCACTACCAACGTCTAGCACAAAATCTGTTCCTAGCGCATCAAAGGACATTTTGTTCATCGGTAACTCTATCACACTTTACCCTGCAACAAGCGATTGGTGGGGTTCAGGCTGGGGATGCGGAGCCACTGCACCAGAAAACGATTATGTTCATTTAACAGTTGCTGCAAAGGGATATGGTTCTTATGATTATATGTCACTTAGAGCATGGGAATACTCTAGCACACGTAATTACGAACTAGATGATTTGGATCCATATATTACAAATTATCAGTATGGCACTATTGTTATAGAGCTTGGCGAAAATGTTAAGGGCCATGAGACTCACTTTAAAGAAGATTTATCAGATATGATTACTTACATTAGAACATATAATCCTAATTCCAGAATAGTAATTATGGATAACTTCTGGAAGTATGATAGCATCATTAGCACAAAGAAAGCAGTTGCTTCAGAGATGGGCTGTACATTTGTTAGCTTGTCAGATATCCAAGGGGTATCAGATTATCAGTTGCATGAAGGGGATACCTTCACAACTTTAGATGGAAGAGTATATAATATCGGTTCATTTTTATCCGGCCATCCAAACGATGCAGGTTTCGCAGCGATTGCACAACATTTAATAGCTGTATTGTAATTTTTGATGTTGACAAAATACAGTCAGAGTATTATTCTACTACTAAGAACGTTGGATAGGAGGGGAAAATGGAATATAAGGATCAAGACGGATTAACAGAAAAAGAATTTTTAGCCCAGTATAACCCAGGAGATTATGCTAGACCATCAGTTACAGTTGATATGATGGTTCTTGGCCCAAAGAAAGATTATTCAGGTTTAAAAATTCTTCTCATCAAGAGAGGTGGTCACCCATTTATCAATTGTTGGGCGCTTCCAGGAGGATTTGTACACGAAGATGAATCTTGTTATCAGGCAGCAGGCAGAGAGCTTAATGAGGAAACAGGTCTTAAGAATGTTTTCTTGGAGCAGGTTTACACATTCTCTAAGCCAGACAGAGACCCTAGAACACGTGTTATGAGCGTAGCGTATATGGCTCTTTCTCCAGTGGCACCTCCAGTTAGAGGTGGAGATGATGCTGTTGCAGCAGCTTGGTTTGATTTTGAGTTCTCTGAAAATATGATAAGAATTCACAATGATGATATAGGTGTAGAGATTAATTATCAGCTCTCTACAAAGCGTTTCAAGAATGGAAATGTTAAGTATGCAAATCTCGTGCCAGTATTAAAGAGTAAGGCACAGTTAGCATTTGATCATGTTGAAATTATTCTTGAATCAATGATTAAGTTGAGGAGAGAAATAGAATACACTGATTTGCCTTTCAGTATGGCAAACGAAGAATTTACATTACCTGATTTGCAGGTTATTTACGAGCTTTTGCTTGGCCACAGCCTCTATAAGGCAAACTTCAGAATAATGGTTTCTGACAGAATCGAGGCCACTGGCAAAAAGGCGAAATCTGTAGTTGGACGTAGAATGTCTGAACTATATCGCTTGAAATAGGAGATTACATGAGAGACTTTAACGTTGAAGAACAAACAAAGAAGTTAATTGAGTATACAAGAGAATGGTTCAATAAGTTTGGTGACAATACAAGAGCTATTGTTGGTATTTCTGGAGGAAAGGATTCATCAGTTACTGCAGCAGTCCTTAAAGAGGCTCTTGGCAAAGAGAGAGTGCTTGGAATCATCATGCCAAATGGTGTAATGAGTGATTTAGATGACGCAAAGCTTCTTGTGGATTTCTTAGGAATACCAAATGAGATTGTTCCTATCACTGATTACTATGATGCAGCGATTGCCACATTTGAAAAGGCTAAATCTTTTGATGTTACAAAGGATTTGAAAATCAATTTAGCTCCACGTCTTAGAATGGCAACACTTTATGCTGTAGCCCAGGGGCAGGGTGTTACATCTTTTGTAGTAAATACATGTAATGCATCAGAGGATTATGTTGGTTATTCAACAAAGTTCGGCGATGCAGCAGGTGATGTTTCTTTACTTCAGGATTTCACAGTTACAGAGGTTCTTCAAATTGGAGAATATCTTGGACTTCCAGAGCAG
The DNA here is from genome assembly GCA_024681435.1 of Pseudobutyrivibrio sp. GTDB lineage: Bacteria > Bacillota > Clostridia > Lachnospirales > Lachnospiraceae > Pseudobutyrivibrio. Next base: position 4,662 of record JAILAV010000111.1, read on the forward strand.
TTAGTTCACAAGGTACCATCTGATGGACTTTCAGGAATGTCTGATGAAGACAAGCTAGGCTTTAAATATGCTCAGCTTGATGAATATATCTCAGATAAGAATGCAGATATACCTGCAGATGTGAAAGAATCAATTGACCGTAAGCATGTAGCAAACCTTCACAAGCTACAGCTTATGCCTGCATATAAAAGATAATAAAAAAAGCCCAGTTACTTTAACAGGCTCTGTTTCATTTCGTCGCGAGATTGGCTCCTTAAATGAAACAAATCTTGTTAAAGACTGGACTTTTTTATTTACCAAAGATTTCTACTACCAGGTTGAGCTTTCCCTTACGGGATAAGCCGCCTTCTTCTACAATGTTAAACTTTCCGAAGCCTCTAACGGAGACAGAATCTCCAGCACCCAGAGTTTTATCATTGTTTTCGACAATGTGTCCGTTTACAGAAACTTTCTTTTCAGTGAAGTATGGAATAGTATCTTTGCGGCTTAGGTTATAAACTTTAGAAATAACAGCGTCAGCTCTAGGGGATGCGACTTGGATAGTTGTTTCTTTAAGGGCTGCTTTTTTATAGGATTCAGGTAACTCTGAAATAGAACATTTAACAGAATTGCGACCTACGGATACAAAGTTTTCAAGAAGATAATCTGCTGTAGATTCGTCTGCATATATATAAGCATCCATACCATCCACAAAAATATCTCCAAATTTCTTTCTGTCTATACCTAAACTCATCAATGAGCCGAGATAGTCACGGTGAGTGTATTCCTTAGCGAATTTCTTAGCAAGAGGTTCCACCTTAATACACTTGATGGGGTATTCTACCTGATATCCAAAATCAGCTTCGCTTCCAAAGCGGACCATTTTTCTTTCGCAGTTTTCATATCCGCCAAATAAATCAAATTTGATAGGTGAAAAATCCTTATCTCTAGAGGCTTGGTACATTACGTCCTGTTGACTCAGACTTAGGAAATCACTAAAGGTATATATGTTGTTTTGATAGGCTCTATTTGCAAGCTCTAAAAGCCTTTTGTATAAAAGCTGTTCATCATCTGTCATGGCAAGTCTCCTTGGATAATATCTCTGTTAATTATACTGAAAATAGGTTAAAATAGCACCTAGTTAGAAATAGAAAGATAGGTAAGAAATGAATAAGATTAGTACTGACGGAATTATTTTCGACATGGATGGAACCATTTGGGACAACACTCCTGTATTTGCAGCCAGCTGGGAAAGAGCGTGCAAAGATATGGGGTATGATGTGAAATTTAGCACTGATAAATTAAAGGGATTATTTGGAAAGACAATGACTGATATCGCGGATGCCTGCATTCCAGATGAGGATCCAGAAAAGAGATATGCCACTTTAAAGCTTTGTGAAGAGTATGAGATGGAGGATTTGGAAAAGACTGATATAGATACCACATATCCTGGCTTGGTAGAGACATTAGAGAAGCTCAGCAAAAGAACAAAGCTTTATATTGTAAGCAATTGTCAGGCAGGATATATCGAGACCTTCATCAGAAGAAGTGGATTGGGATATCTATTTACAGATTTTATTTGCTACGGTGATAATGGACTTGGAAAGGCTGATAATATCAAAGGTTTAGTGGAAAAGAATAATATCAAATCGCCTGTATACCTAGGGGATATCCAAAGCGACAAGGATGCATGCAAGCAGGCTGGAGTTGACTTTATTTGGGCGGCTTATGGTTATGGTAAGTCAATAGATAGCTATGTGGCAAAGATTGATGACATCAAAGAATTAGATCAAGTTATAGCATAAAGGAGAATGACTATGGGATATAATGTGGAAAAAATATTTGAGGATGTTGCTTATTTAAGTAAGGTTCATACTAAAAAGGATTATGAAATTCAGATGAATCTTTTTAAAGAGCAACGTTATGAATTATTAAATGGATTGGTGGAGGCTGATGATGTTCAGGCAGAAGCCGATGTATTTTGCGATGATGTTACAAACGCATTTAAAAAGTTTGGAAAAGTTAGAGGTTCGGATTTGATGAATCTTAATTACTTTATGATTTACTACGTATTTCCATCAATTCTTTCAGACAAAGAAGATGGAAATCGTATATGCGATATCATAAAGGATACATGGAATAATCATTTTAAAAGCAACATAAACTATACAGATTATGAAACTTTAAGAGATGGATTTCAAATGAAAATTTTTGGAATCCCAATTGGAAAGAATTAGAATATGAAAACAATTGCTTTATATGATAATGATGCATTTGCAAAGGATTTCACTGCCAGAGTAATTTCTTGCGAAGAAATCCTGAAAGATGAGAAAAAACTTTATATAGTGGTGCTTGATAAGACTCTATTTTTCCCAGAGCAGGGTGGCCAGACAAGTGATATTGGTACCCTTGATAATATATCTGTATATGATGTGCAAATTGAAAGCGATGTTATATATCATTTCTGCCAGTCGGGATTTCTTATTGGTGAAGAGGTTCATGGCGTAATTGATTGGGAACATAGATTTAACAATATGCAGCAGCACACTGGAGAGCACATATTTACAGGCCTTGCTCACAATATATATGGCGCTGACAATGTAGGCTTTCATCTAAGTGATAACACAGTTACCTTGGATTTAAATGTGGAGCTTGATAAAGACCAGATTGAATTGCTGGAGCGAAAAGCCAATGAAATTATAGCCAAGGATGTGGCAGTGAAGGCTTACTATCCAAATCAGGATTTAATTGGAGCTATCAGCTATAGAAGCAAGAAAGCTATTGAGGGACCTGTCAGATTGGTAGAAATCGAAGGCGTAGACCTTTGCGCTTGCTGTGCGCCTCATGTGAAATCCACAGGTCAGGTAGGTTTGCTTAAGGTTGTTTCCTTTGGAAAATATAAGGGCGGCACAAGAGTTTATATTTTGTGCGGCATGAGAGCTTTAGAGGATTACAATCGAAGAATGAGACTATTAGAATCCTCATATCAGACTCTTAACTGTAAAGAAGATGAAGTTCCTGATAAGATATCAGGACTTTTAGAGGATAATAAACAGCTTAAATATCGTATATCCGAAATAAAAGCTGGCATGCTAAAAAATCAGCTTGAGACTATTTCGCCAGATATAGCTGATGTAACTATATTCTCAGAGGATTTAGATGCAAAGACCATGAGAGATGGTGTTAATGCGCTGGTTGAAAAGCACAGCGGATTATGTGCTATTTTCTCAGGGGATGATGAAGCAGGCTATAACTTTGTAATAGGAAGCTCAACAAGAGATTGTGCTGCCATTGCAACTGGCCTTAGAGAACTGCTAGGAGCCAAAGGTGGCGGAAGCAAACAAATGGCGCAGGGCAGTATTTTAGCCACCCGCACACAAATAGAAGGTGTTTTGTAATAAAATTGTAACATTTCTTTGGATATATGATAGAATATGTGTCGAAGGGATAATTTTATACAAAAAAATGAAAGGGTGGAATAATGGGAGCTTTTTTAGAAATACTGGACAATGTGAAATGTGCAGTAAAGGATTTAGTTAAGAATCCAAATTTTAAAAGATGGGTTATTGAATTATCGGTAGCACTTGTGGTTGGTATTTTGGCTGGTTCAATCACATTTAATGTTATGAGCAAAGGCGATAAGAGCCTTAAGATTAGCAGTAAAAGTGAAGAGACTATAGAAGACGAGCAAGTGGCAAGCACAGGGGAAGCTAGTACTGAAGAAGAGCAGACAGGTGATACTGAGGAAGACTATTCAAATGTAGTAATCACAGTTACAGATCCTACCAGCTATGCAGCCGGTGTTTCTGATTGGTCGGCTGAGGAAATTGATGCAGCAATTTCTGAGAGAAAAGGATATCTTGAAAATAATAAATATTGGCCAGCAGTATCTTCATATTGGGAGAGTTCAAGAGGTGTTACTGATAACTCCTGCTATTGCTCTTACCTTTTTGATACAGCAGGTAAGGTATACACAGCAGATGAATTTAATGGTGTCCCTGCAGAAGTAATTCACGTTGCTAAGAATGAAATTTATGCAAGACATGGATATTCATTCAAGGACGCAGAAATCTATAATTACTTCATGGGACAGATTTGGTATACACCATCTGTTATGCCAGCAGATTTTAGTGAAGAAATATTTACAGAGACAGAAGTAAAGAATTTGGATTTACTGAATTCAATAGATACAATGTAATAAGGAGTTAAAATGGAAAAGTACAGTTATATTCCAAAGGGCGTATGCGCTCGTAAGATTGACTTTGAGATGGAGGATGGCAAGCTTTACAACGTGAAGTTTACAGGCGGATGCGCTGGCAACACAGCAGCAATTAGCAAACTTCTCGAAGGAGCCGATGCAGCTCACACAGTTGAGGTTCTCAAAGGAAACCTTTGTGGATTTAAGGGAACAAGTTGCGCAGACCAGTTGGCTCTTGGAATAGAGCAGGCAATAGGGGCTAAATAATGAAGAAAATATTATTTGTTTGCCATGGTTCAATATGCCGCTCGCCTATGGCTAAATATGTATTACAGGATATAGTTGATAAAAGAGGGATTTCTAAGGATTTCTATATTGATTGTGCAGCTATGACTTATGAGGAGATAGGCAATCCTGTTTATCCACCAGTAAGAGAGCTTTTAAACAGTAAAGGTATTGATTGTAGCGGGTATGGAGCTAGACATATCAAAAAAGATGAATATAGAGATTTCGACTATATTATTGGAATGGATGCTGAGAACATGAGGGACTTGGCATACGAGTTTGGAAAAGACAAAGATGATAAGATTTACAGACTTTTAGATTTTACCGATAGACCTCGAGATATTGATGACCCATGGTATACAAGAAAGTTTGATGTATGCTACGAGGATGTGTTAAGAGGATGCGAGGGATTATTGAAGCATCTTGGATATTAAAAAGAAAGGAACTGAAGCCGACTGGCGACAGTTCCTTTAATTTATTCCACAACTTTTATATAACTACTTACACAATATAATATTTGTCCATTGTATTCAACACGAGACCAGCCGTATTCGTTGTTAACTCCGGTTCTGATTGCATTTTGACCAGCCGAAAGAGTTGCAACAACAGTTGAATCTGCATCAGTAACACTTGGCTTAGAACGTAGATTTACCAACTCTTTTGCGGTAACAGTTTCATTTACATCGATGAATTTAGTCTTAAATCCAGCAGGTACTTCTGGTTGGTGAGGCTCCTCAGCTACAGGGGCTTGTGCCTGAGTCTGAGCAGGAGCACTTAGGTCTGTTGTTAAGTAGCTAGAAACAGCATAGTATGTAGCACCATTATAGGAAACCCTTGACCATCCGCTGGAACTTGTACCTGTTCTTGTGGCTGTTTGACCATTTTCAAGAGTAGCCTTTACAGTACTGTCAGCACCCTGACTTGGCTTATCTCTGAGATTTGTCTTACTTTTTGCAGTGACGGTCTCATTTGTATCAGTGAATTTCATTAATGCTTCCACATCTGCAGATGCTGTTTCACGAGCTGATGTGTCTTTTGCTGATTCTGTGCCATTATATCCAAAGTATGCCACATCAACATCTACCTTTTTGCTGATTCCAGCAACAGTACCCTGATTTGTATATTGCCACATTGCACACTGGCCATCATAAGCAGGCCCATTTGCAATATTTGAAGTATCTTGATTATACCAAGCCATCCAAATCTTATATTTCTTTTCGATTGAGGATGTATTCCACTTTGTATCACTGACAAGCTCATTTCTTGAGGCATAGAAAATAGGAGTGTAGCCTGAATTATAAATCTGATTCAAGAAGGCCATTGCAATATTGCTTCTATCATCCTTTGAAAGACCGAACTGACGGCTTGTGTTATTTTCAAAGCCCTCACAGTTATATCCTACAGGATATGTTATTGGGTACTTAGCTATATAGTTTGTAACCCAGTTTGCTTCCTCCACTGCTTCTTCATTTGTAACGGCAGTTGAAAAGAAATATGCCCCTATTTTAATTCCGTACTTCTCGGCCTCTTGCATGTTGAATTTTGCATTGGTGTCGGCTTTGATTTCTCCTGTGGTAGAATCACGATAACCTACACGTACCATTACAAAGTTAATACCTGCATTGGCAACCTGTGACCAATCAATTGTTCCCTGAAATTTAGAAACATCAATACCATATGTTATGGATGAGTTCTCACCAACATTGCTGGCTGATACTAAATCTGCAACATCAATAGCAGCACCACTTTCAACAGTGACTGTTGCTTGTGGGTCCGTAGATGATGATTCGCCGTCTTCAGATTCAACATCTATATTTGCCTCTGGATTATCATTTGCGGTCGTATCTTCTAAATTAGCCCCTACTTCTTCGGATACTTCTACTTCGGAAGCAACAGCACCGTCATCATCTTTTGTAAAATGCTTAACAATCAAAACCGCACCAGTAATTATAAGCACTAGGCATAAAGCCGATGATGCCAGTATTATTCTTCTTTTTATTATCATTCTTCTACGCCTGCGGGCTCTGCTGCTGGCTCGCTTGCGTCGAATTTCATCATATTCATTATTCATATCATCTTCTCCTTGTGACCTCAAAATTCAAAGCACAGAAGTATTGTAGTATTATTTACACAATATAACAAGTATTGTCACTTTTCTTAAAATCAAAAGAAAAAAGGGGTTTTATCATGGCTTTAATAATAGTAAAATAAAGAAAAACTTAATATAGTCTTACTTACAAAGGAGTACGCGAATGAAAAGGAGAAGTAGAAAAAAATGTAATCTCAACGCTTTGCTTCTTGCGATTGTCGTTCCACTTATTGTTGCTATAATTGCCACCAATAGTTTTAACGCTTTCAGGCAAGACAAAATTATGAGAAACGATGAGGAAGTGTACTACAACATGCTTTACAAAATTAGTACTACTCTCATCAATGCAGACAGGGATTTTTACCAGGCACAACTTGCAGCAACTCAGTACACATCTTATTCCGCATACTTGAGTGCACAATCAATGTCAGACTATCTTGATGATGTTGAGACAAATTCACAGCAAGTTATCGAGGAACTTAATGAAGCAGCTTCTATGGCGCAGAAGGATGCTTATTTATGGGGGCAGCTCACTGGGGAAAGCGGCAAAACATTTTCACAGCTATATGACGATTTCATGGTTTGTTATACCGAATGGCAGGGTGATTATGATGTAAAAGACGATGCCGGAAATTTCATTAAATGGATTAATGATTTTACAACAGCTCGTTCAATCTTGGCAGAGATGAATCAGATAGTTGAAAAATGGGCCGATGAACAAAGCACAGCAAACTTTAATAGTGTTAAATCATCTATTATGGTTTCTAGCACAGTGATTTTGGCAGTAGCTTTATTGCTTTTGGCATTTGCAATTTTCATCATCAAAAATATAAATAAAGACCTTAAGCAAATTAAAGAGTCTATTTACAAAATTACTGATGGTGATTTCGTAACTAAGATAAAACCAAACACATTCATTTCTGATTTTGAGGCAATTGGTACATCTCTTGAGACAATGCGTCACAACCTTCGAAATGCTTTAGTGCAGGTTATTGACCATGCAAATGATGTAAATAATAAAGCGGAAATTGCAAAAGATAGCTTATCTGCATCACACCATACTACAAACGATATTAGTTCTGCAGTTTATGAAATTGCAGAAGGTGCAACGGCTATGGCACAGGATGTTTCAACCACATCTTCTATTACTGCAACAATCGGAGATGCTGTTGATAATGTTTTAGAGTCAGCTAATAAGAACTTGGACAATGGCCAGGCTGTCTATAAAGAATCGGCTAAGCTTAAAGAACAGCTTGAGCAGATTAAGATTCAGGATCAGAATACAGATTCAATTGCTGGTGAGGTGGCAAATTCAGTTGGCGAAACAGCTAATGTTGTATCTCAGATTTCTGCGGCTGCTGAAGGAATTATTAATATTTCTAGCCAGACTAACTTGCTTGCCCTTAACGCTTCTATCGAAGCTGCGCGCGCAGGAGAAGCAGGAAAGGGATTTGCAGTAGTTGCTGATAATATCAAAAACCTTGCTGAAGAAACAAATAATCTTGCTGGAGAAATTACTGGTATGCTTGCAACTATCACCCAGTACTCTGACAAGAATAAAAAGCTTGCAGAAGAAATCAAAACTGCAACTGCAAATGAGGCTACAGCTTTAGAAGATATGAGCGATACATTTGATGAGATGCTCAAGCTTCTTCAGGATTCAGAATCAGGGAATAAGCAGATTGTTGAACTGGTTAATAATGTTAATACTGGAAAGAATAATATTCTTCGTTCAGTTGATTCATTGTCAGCTATCTCTCAGCAGAATGCAGCTTCTACACAGGAGACAAGCGCATCATTAACACAGCTTGATACCAACATGAACACAGTTGTTGAACAAGCAAATGAATTACAGCAGATTGCTGGAGCGCTTACAGAAAATGTTCGATTCTTTAGAGTTGAATTACCAGAGACAGAAAACGAAATTGTTGAATAAAATTAAAGGGACTAAAGTCAATTGGCTTTAGTCCCTTTTCTAAATTCTCTTATTTCAAAACTACTTTATTTCGTCCGGTTTCTTTAGCTGTGTAGAGATTATCATCAGCTCGTTTTACTAAAGATTCTAATGTATCTTCAGGTCTTGCCATTGTGGCACCTATACTGATTGTAAGGTGTTTTACTGTGAGAAAACAAACTTCGTCAACTGTTTTTCTAATGGATTCAGCAAATTCAAAAAGCTCATTTTCATTGTCTGCTGGAGCAAGATAGATGAATTCTTCGCCGCCCCATCTACCGAAGACATGTCCTGGTTTGAGTTTTTCGCGAATAAGATTAACCACAGCAAGTAGCACATTATCTCCAATATCATGACCATAAGTATCATTAACATTTTTGAAATGATCTATATCAATAAACAGCAAACCAAAAGGTTTCTCTTGATCTTGAAAATCAATGTGTTCTTCAAGTTTTCGCTCCAACTCCCAACGATTATATATTTTGGTGAGCTGATCCGTAAATGCGATATTCTCCAGTTCATGATTTAATTTATCAAGCTCCTGAGAAGTGCTTTCCAAAAATGCCAATATTCGTTCGACAAACGGTATAGGCTTATTTTCATCATATGATGAATCTTCTTCGGTTGGCTCAAAAGTTCTGCATTCAATAATTCTATCATCTGCATCACTGTCTTCAGTTAAACCTATAGTAACAAGGGAACTATTTAAATCTGCACCTTTTCCTTCAGGCGTAATAAAGATTTCTGCATAGCCTGTAACGGATGAAAGGTTTGGATATATATCTGAAAATAGAGCAAGTTCCTTTAGAAAGTCATGCATTAAAAAACGCATTCTGTTTCCACACTCAAAAACATAAACGGCCTGTGGGTTGAAAGTGGATAAATCTGACGCAGATTGTTTAGATAACGAACAAAGAACGTCTTTATCTCCAAATGAAAGTTTAAACCTATCTCCCTTTTTTATACCAGAAGTAAAAACTATACTGCCGTCTTCTCTGTAAGAGGCAGGAACTCTGGCTATCTTGAGACAATCCCTTTCAATGATAATTGGGAATTCGCAAACATTTTCAAAGAAATATTTATCAGGTTTTACCTTTAAATATTTTGAATATATATCAGTGGCAGGTCTGCCGTCTATTTTCGAAAGGATGTAATCACCGTGAGTTTCTGTTGCAACCATTTCGACTCCTATTGGTTGCCAGCCTAGATTGTTATCCATGTATATTCTTAATGATTTGCTAGCAAATGCTACAACAACGAATGCGTTAGTGTACACCTTTTTTCCATATACGTGGGCTGTATTATTTTTATCAACGCTTCTGCCGGCTTTGGCACCAAATTTAGCGACGCTGTGATGATTAAATTCAAACATAAAGTTATCTACAGCAATAGATGTGGTGGCATAGAAAATCTGCATACATTTAAGATTCTCTATTCCATCAAGGGCCTCATTCATAACTCGACCTGCTACAAAGGCTGTAGTTGTATCCATATCAAATTCATATTGATAGAGTTTTGTATCTTTGAAGAAAGATATAGAAAGCAAAACAGGATACTGGCTTATATCAAGAGCATTGCCTGCAAGGTTTGCGGATGTTAGTCCAGTTAAGCAAGCTTCAGGACATGCCTTATTTATTGTTTTTACCATCAAATCCTCATCTATATCTATTCGAGGATTATATAATTGCATCAAAATGCCAGAGGCAGATTTGTATATAGTCTCTCCTTTGATATCTCTAAGGAGAGTTTCTAATTCATTTTGATTATTAAAGTAGAAAGTTTTTTGAACCATAAAACCTCCATATTAATGAGTTGTGCACTATTAATTTTATTAAAACACATAGAAGGCGGATTGTGTACATTTTCACAGAAAAATCAAAATAAGTAATATTACAGACAGGTGTACAACTGTCTTGTCAGTAGAAAAGACATATGATATACTTTCTGTCAACCAATTGTGGTTTGCTAAAAGGAGAATAGTAATTTTATGAATGAAATTGTAGAGGAAATACTCAGGTTAAAGAAGGAAAAGAATGCTGTAATTCTTGCCCACTATTATGTTAACGATGAGGTTCAGGCAATAGCTGATTATATTGGTGACAGTTACTATCTGGCAAAGGTAGCTGTTGATTTGAAGGAAAGCACTATTGTATTTGCCGGAGTTAAATTCATGGGAGAATCTGCAAAGATTCTTAATCCTGAAAAGACAGTTCTTATGCCCGATGAAAAGGCAGACTGCCCAATGGCTCACATGGCGGAAGTTGAGAGAATTCAGCAAGTAAGAGAAGAGTACGAAGACCTTGCTGTGGTGTGCTATATCAACTCCACAGCAGAGTTGAAGATGCATTCCGATGTGTGTGTAACATCTTCCAATGCCATGAAGATAGTCAAGTCATTGCCTAATAAAAACATTTTCTTTATACCAGATGAAAATCTAGGACGATACATTGCAAGTAAAGTGCCTGAGAAGAATTTCATATTTAACGATGGATATTGTCACGTTCATAAGGCGGTAACAGCAGATATGATAAAGCGTGCAAAGGAATCACATCCTGATGCGGAGGTTTTAATTCACCCAGAATGTACACTAGAAGTTTTGGAACTGGCAGATTATATCGGAAGCACATCTGGAATTATCGATTATGCAACAGCATCTGATAAAAAGGAGTTCATTATTTCTACTGAGCTTGGAGTTTTATATCAGCTGAAGCAGAATAATCCGGAGAAAACATTTTATTCTGCCGGATCAGTACAGATTTGCCCTAACATGAAAAAGGTTACTTTAGAAAAGGTTCGCAATTGTCTTCGTGATGGTAGCGGTGTAGTAGAAGTAAGTGATGAAAAACGACAGAAGTCTCTCATTCCATTAAAGAGAATGTTGGAGCTTGCAAAATAGAGGTTCGGTCATGGATAGGAAATATGATGTAGTAATAGTTGGCACAGGCGTTGCAGGTTTGTTTTGCGCCTTAAGCCTTCCAAAGGATAAAAAGATATTATGTATTTCAAAAGATGCCCTAGACGGCTGTGATAGCTTTTTGGCCCAGGGTGGAATATGCATGCTTAGAGATGAAGCAGATTACGAGGCATATTTTAATGATACAATGCGAGCAGGTCATTATGAGAACAGAAAAGAATCTGTGGAAATAATGATTCGCAGTTCTCAGGAAATCATAGCAGACCTTGAAGGCTATGGAGTGGAGTTTGAAAAGAAGAATGGGGAATTCGTATTTACGAAGGAAGGTGCCCATTCAAATAATAGAATTCTTTTCCATGCAGATATTACAGGGCGAGAGATCACAAGCAAGCTATTAGCCAGAGCCAAAGAACGAGACAACATCACGCTAATGGCCCATACCACAATGGTAGATTGGGTATGTCACAACAATGTGTGTTATGGAATAGTTGTAGCAGATATGGATGGAAGGACAACAGCAATTGAGGCAGGTGTAACAGTGCTTGCCTGCGGAGGCCTGGGTGGTGTTTATCCTCATTCAACAAACTATCGCCACATATCAGGAGATGCTTTAGCTCTTGCCATGTATCACAATGTGAAGCTAGAAAATTGTGATTATGTCCAGATTCATCCAACTACACTTTATACAAATATGGGTGGTAGAAGCTTTTTGATTTCAGAGTCTGTTCGCGGCGAAGGAGCATTGCTTAGAGACAAAAATGGCGAGAGATTTACAGATGAATTGCAGCCGCGAGATGTGGTTAGCAAAGCAATTTTTGAGAAGATGAAGGAACAGGGAACTGACCATGTATGGTTGGATTTTTCGCCTATTCCAGAAGAAGAAATACTAAATCATTTTCCAAATATTTATAACAAGTGCAAAGAAGCAGGCTATGATCCTCTAAAACAGTGGGTTCCTGTTGTGCCAGCGCAGCATTATTTCATGGGGGGAATATATGTTGATAAGGACAGCAAGACCACTATGGAGCAGCTATATGCTGTAGGTGAAACTAGTTGCAACGGAGTTCATGGAAGAAATAGATTAGCTAGTAATTCACTGTTGGAGAGCCTGGTATTTGCTAAACGTGCTGCCGCCGACATTGCAGCAAAAAATCACTATAAAACAGCGGCAGATTTTGATAATCTATTAAACATGGATGGTTATGAGGATTTGCCAAGTATCATGGAAAATTATCATGCCATGGTAGTAGGAGAAATAGAAAAAGAAGCAAGCATGCGTTCAAGGGAGGCTATATAAAATGAATGATATTACAATGAAGTTAAATGCTGATGAGCTAATTAAAATGGCTCTTAGAGAAGATATATCAAGCGAGGATGTTACTACAAATTCTGTAATGCCAACTGCTCAAGCAGGAGAGGTAGAGCTTATCTGTAAGCAGGATGGTGTAATCTGTGGAATGGAAGTTTACGAGCGAGTATTCAAGCTTCTTGATGAGAACACAGAGGTTGAAAAGTTCGTGGCAGATGGAGATAAGGTTAAAAAGGGACAGCTTATGGCTAAAGTAAAGGGCGATATTAGAGTCCTTCTTTCTGGCGAGCGCGTAGCTCTTAACTATCTTCAGCGAATGAGTGGAATTGCCACATATACAAATGAAGTGGCTGGACTTTTAAAAGGTAGCAAGACTGTTTTATTAGATACTAGAAAAACCACACCAAACATGAGAATTTTTGAGAAATATGCGGTAAAATGTGGTGGTGGTCAAAATCATAGATATAATCTTTCTGATGGAATATTATTAAAGGATAATCACATCGGTGCAGCAGGCTCTATTACAAAAGCCATCGAAATGGCAAAGGCATATGCACCATTCGTTAGAAAAATAGAAATTGAGACAGAGACACTTGAGCAGGTAAAAGAGGCTGTTGAGGCAGGGGCTGATATCATTATGCTAGACAACATGGATGTGGCAACAATGAAGGAAGCTGTTAAAATAATTGATGGACGAGCTAAGACAGAGTGCTCAGGAAATGTTACAAAGGAAAATATCAATAATATTATTGATAGCGGCGTAGATTATGTTTCAAGTGGTGCCCTTACACATTCAGCACCAATCCTTGATATATCAATGAAAAATCTTCACGCAATATAATTATTCTGGAGGATAGCAAATGGACGGACAGGCAAGACGAAAAAAATTAATAGAGATATTACAGAAATCAGCCAAGCCCGTATCTGGCACAGCGTTGGCAGGAGCCCTTGACGTTAGCCGCCAGGTTGTTGTCACAGATATAGCCCTAATTAGAGCAAATGGCGTTGATATTATATCTACCAATCGAGGATATGTGATTTCCTCTGACAGTAAATGCAAACGAATCATTAAGAGTCATCATAATGACGAGCAGATACTAGACGAATTGTTTACAATCGTAGATAATGGAGGATGTGCTGAAAACATTATAATTAATCACAGATTTTATAATCGCTTAGAGGCACCATTGAAGGTTAGTTCCAGACGAGAAGCCAAAGAATTTATGGAGGCTATTTTATCTGGAAAATCAAGGTCACTTAGTTCAGCCACAAGTGGATATCATTACCACACCATCAGCGCCGACAGCGAAGATACTCTCGATTTAATTGAAGAGGAGCTAAAGGCTAAGGGGTATTGGTTACCACTAGACAGCTGGATTTTAGAATAAACCAGAAAGGTTATTAACATGTCAGCAATTTCCAATGATTGGTTGGAGCCATTAACTCCAGAATTTAAAAAGCCTTATTATAAAAGTTTATATGAAACAGTAAAGAAGGAGTATCATGAGCATCCAGTGTATCCACCAGCAGATGATATATTTAATGCTTTTGATTTTACTCCTCTTTCTGAGGTTAAAGTTGTAATTATTGGGCAGGATCCATATCATGAGCCAGGTCAGGCTCATGGACTTTGCTTTTCAGTTAAGCCAGGAGTTAAAACTCCACCATCTCTTGTAAATATCTACAAAGAACTTCACGAGGATTTGGGCTGTGAAATCCCAAACAATGGCTATTTGGAAAAATGGGCCAGACAGGGAGTGCTTATGTTAAACAATGTTTTGACAGTGCGCGCTCATCAGGCAGCCAGCCATGCCGGCATTGGTTGGGAGAAGTTTACAGATGCAGTAATAGACATTTTAAATCAGCAGGACAGACCAATTGTATTTTTACTTTGGGGCTCACCAGCTGCTAAAAAATGCGCAAAACTCAACAATCCAAATCATTTAATTTTAAAAGCACCACATCCATCGCCTCTTTCTGCATACAGAGGCTTCTTTGGTTGCAAGCATTTCAGTCAGACCAACTCATTCTTAAAAGAACATGGATTAGAGCCTATAGATTGGCAAATTGAAGACATCTAGAATAAAATTCATTAATTGTTCACAGAAGCGCCTTGTTTATGGGAAAATATTCAATTATATTTAAGTTAGGGAATTTCTGCACATTCAGTGAGAAATCGAGTATTTATTGATTGACTATATCTAGGACTTGGAGCAAGTAGATTTTGGAAAGAATTAAAGCTTTTAGAAAATGTTTTTTCGGCCAAGATTTGCCTATAGATTTGGTGTTATTCAACATAATTACAATAGTAGGTGTTTTGGGCGGAGTTATAACGATACCATTTAACATTCTTAACGGTATGTCTGGTATTTTGACAGCCGTTATTATTGTCTCAATTGTTATTGATGTTATTTGTATCTATATGGCTAATTTCAGGAACCGCTTAAAAAATAGCACTATTGCTGTTTGTTTCGTGGTTGCTATTGCATTATTTCCAGTTATGTTTTTTGTGACAGGTGGTATCAGCAGTGGAATGGTTTGCTGGTTTTCCATGGGAATAATCTTTATTTTCATGCTATTGGATGGCTTGGATTTCTTGTTTATGCTACTGACCGATGTGGCCATTATTATTGGATGCTATGTTGTGTCCTATTATCACCCTGAGTATGTAGTTGATTTAGGCTCAAGGGAAAACGTATTTTTTGATGTTATACAATCTTTGATGGTCAGTGCCTTTGCGATTGGATTAATCATAAAGTTCCAGAGAAATATTTATGATAATTTATATAAGCAGGCGGCAATAAATAATGATGATTTAATGGAGAAAACCCTTCAAGCTAAGAAGGCTCAAAAGCAAGCACAGACAGCCACAGAGGCTAAGAGTAATTTCCTTGCAAATATGTCTCATGAAATCAGAACACCTATCAATACCATTATGGGTATGGATGAAATGATTTTGAGGGAGACTTCTGAAAAGATTGTAGAAGAATATGCGCTAGATATAAAAACTGCATCTCAAAACCTGTTATCTCTTATAAATGACATACTTGATATCACCAAAATCGAGTCAGGTAAAATGGGGATAGTAAAAGGCGAGTATGCATTTATGAGCCTTATGCATGATGTCTTAAATAACGTAACTATAAGAGCTAAAGAAAAGAATCTTGAGGTGAAGCTGGATATTGCAGGAGACATTCCTTGTAATATGATTGGCGATGATATTCGAATTAAGCAGATTCTTACAAATATCATTACCAACGCAGTAAAGTACACTCAGGAAGGCTATATTGAAATCGCAGTTAGCTGCAATAGAGGCTTTGGCAAATTCGTTGATTTGACCTTTGCTGTAAGAGATACAGGAATTGGTATTAAGACAGAGGACATTAAGCGTATGTTTGAGTCCTTTGAAAGATTAGAGGTTAATAGAAACAGAAATATCGAGGGTGCTGGCCTTGGTATGACAATCACCCAAAATCTCTTAAAGATGATGGGAAGCTCCCTTCATGTAGAAAGTGTTTACGGAGAAGGTTCTACTTTTTCGTTTACAATAGCTCAAGAGGTGGTTAATGGAGAGCCAATAGGTGACTTTAATCAAAAGCTAAAGCAGCTCACATCTAATTATGAATACAGTACTAGCTTTGAAGCACCTAATGCAGAGTTTTTGGTAGTGGATGATAATTCAATGAACCGTAAGGTTTTCGTGGCATTGTTAAAGGATTCAAAGGTAAAGATTTCTGAGGCCGAAAGTGGTGCGGAATGCTTACAGCTTATAAAGAATAAGCACTTTGACATGATATTTTTAGATCATATGATGCCTGGAATGGATGGTGTAGAGACCTTTAAAGCCATGGCTACTTTGGAGGGAAATAAGTGCTTGGGTACACCAGTTATTGCTCTTACAGCCAATGCTATAGCAGGTGCTAAGGATAGATATATGACAATGGGCTTCCATGGATTCTTGTCTAAGCCTATTGTTCCAGCGCAGCTTGAGAAGATGATAAGAGATTTTCTACCAGAGAATTTGTTGGAATATCATGAACCAGATGCTAAGGACGAGGCTAGAAAGAGCAGAGTTAAAAAGATAGAATTGCCTGAAGTTGAAGGCGTTGATTGGGATTATGCTCTACTACATTTCCCTGATTCAAATATGGTATTTCAAACTGCGGTGGATTTCTATGAATCCGTTGGATTTGAAAGGGACGAAATCCTTAGATACTATGACAACATCGATGAATCCACATTGGAAGACTATCGTATAAAGGTTCACGGAGTTAAGAGTATGTCAAATACTATTGGTGCTACAAGCCTTGGTGGCTTAGCCAAGCTTTGTGAATATGCCGCAAGAGATGGTGATATAGATAGGATTAAAGTCCTTACTCCGATTTTATTAGAGGAATTGGATACAATGAAGGAGCGACTTTCCGTTCTATCATCTGAGGTTGAAAAGCCAAAGATGGAAGATATGGACGATTTGTTCGGATTGTTAGAGATGCTAAAAATGGCTATAATGACTCGCGATTCAGAACAGGCTGACAATAACATGAAACAAATCATGTCTTTTAGATATGATGATGATATACAAGCAAAGATAGAGCATCTAAACTTACTAATTCTCAATTTTGAAGTAGAAGAAGCTCTTGCTGAAATTGAAGAATTACAAAGCTAAGGAGAACAGAATGCGTAAAATACTTATAGTTGGTGATTTTAGTAACGATTCACCAGCAGATGTAATTTCATTTTTAGCCCAGCATTTTCACACTCAGTTGTGTACTAGCAGTGCTAAAATCGTCAAGAGTATGCTGAAATTGTATACTCCTGATTTGGTATTGATGGACATAGATGATTTTGAAACAATCCATGCAGATATATTTGAGGCTATTCAGGATTTTAATGACGAGCTGCCTGTTATAACTTATGGAAAAGAGTTAAAAAAGCAGATGTTTATTTCGTATTATTATTCAGGTCAATGCAAACATATTCCTCAGCCAAGTCGAGAAGTTATCATTAGAGAAATATGTAAAGCATTTAGCATGAATGCAGATGCGATTTTAAACGCAGTGGTTGAAACTGACAAGCGCCATATTATTGTGGTTGATGATAATCCTGTATTGCTTAGAAACATGAGAAATATGTTGCAGGATAAATACAGAGTAACTCTTGCAACTTCTGCAGCTCAGTGTATGAAGGTTATGGGCCAGGATAGACCTGATTTGATAATTCTTGATTATGAAATGCCAGTTGTGGATGGCCGCCAGACTCTAGAGATGATTAGAGCAGAGGAAGACTACAAGGGGGTTCCAGTTATCTTCCTTACCGGTATAGCAGATAAGGAACATGTTGATGCGGTTCTTGATTTGAAGCCTGCTGGTTATTTTGTAAAACCTCCTATGCAGACTAAAATCATTAATGCTATTGAAAATATATTCCTAAAACAGGAAGAACAATAGATGTCAAAAAAAGCTTAATAATCTTAATATGTAGGTCCATATTAAGGTTTGAAGGTGGGATTATTTATGTGTATCATAGGTAGTCCCACTTTAATTTTTGTGGTAAGATATACATAAAATTGGGAGACTATTTTATGAGAATAATTCACTGTGCAGACCTGCACTTAGATTCCAAAATGGAAAGCAATTTAGATAAAGATCAAGCCAATCTTAGACGTTTGGAGTTAATTGAAACTTACGAACGTATGGTGAAGTATGCCCATGACAATGATGTCAGGGCTATTCTTATTGCGGGAGATTTGTTTGATAAGACTCACATTCGCAAGGAAGTTAAAAAGCGAGTTATTGAGCAAATTGTTAATAGTCCGGATATAGATTTTTATTACCTTAAGGGTAATCATGATAGATGTGATTTTATTGATGAAGGGTTCGATGATATTCCTTCTAATTTTCACATGTTTACAGATGATGGTTGGACCAGCTATAAGCTAGAGGACATAGTGATTACAGGCATGGAATTGAATTCTACAAATGTATCAACTATGGCTCAGCGTTTGGTGTTGGATTCTGCCAGCACTAATATTGTCATGCTACACGGTCAGCAGGCAGATTACGATGGCAAGGATGGTGCTGAAATCATCAATACCACAGCTTTAAAAGGTAAATTTATTGATTATTTAGCTCTTGGTCATGTTCATAAGTATATCTTCGAGCAACTGGATGAACGAGGCGTATATTGCTATCCAGGTTGCCTGGAAGGAAGAGGCTTTGATGAGACTGGTGATAAGGGCTTTGTTTTAATGGAAATAGAAGATGGTGTAATAACCTCTGAATTCATTCCATTTGCATATCGGAGACTGCATGAAATTACTGTTTCAGTTACTCCGGAAATGGATTTACAGGCAGCAGTTACAGCGGCCAAAGAGCAGCTTTTAGACGTTGATAAGCAGGATATGATTAAGTTCATTTTAGTAGGCGAACGTGAGCTTGATGACGAGTTGGATACTATCCGATTTGTTAGATTGTTTGAGAATAATTATTTCTTCGTAAAATGCTATGACAGAACAAAGACCTTAGTTGATTATGACAGCTACAAATATGACAAGAGTCTAAAAGGTGAGTTTGTCAGATTAGTTCAGTCGCAGGATATGGACGAGGACGAGAAAGCAAAGATTATCGAAATAGGAATTAGAGCCATTATGGGGGAGGATATATAGTTGAGACTGATTTCATGTTATATTGCCCATTTTGGCAAGATAAAAGAATTTTCATATGATTTTAATGAGGGATATAATTCTATCCTTCAGGAAAACGGATGGGGAAAGACTACCTTTTCTGTATTCATTAAGGCTATGTTTTATGGCCTTGAATATTCCCCAAATACAAAGAAAAAGCTGTTAGAGCGCAATCACTATCTTCCATGGGACGGAAGTCTTTGTGGAGGAAATATTGTGTTTGCCACAAAGAATAGACAATACAGAATTGAGCGTACTTTTGGTAAGACTGATAAGGACGATACTTTTACACTTTATGATGCTGTCACAGGCTTATTATCCACAGATTATTCTGAGGATATTGGTGAAGAGCTTTTTAGAGTGGATAGAGATTCTTTTGAAAAAAGTGTCTATATTCCACAGTTGTCTCTTGGAACAGCCATGACAGATTCCATCAATGCAAAGATGGGTAATCTCACCGCAGCAAGAGATGACATTAGCAATTTTGACTCAGCTCTTAAGAGTGTTAAGGAAGCCAGAGTAGATTACACTCGAAATAGTAAAATCAATCCTGGAAAGCTTTACGGTATCAAGACTGAAATTAATAAATTAAAAGAAGAGCACGAGAGACTTCCTGCTATTGAAGAAAGTGTTGAGGCTATGAGCTGCCTTGTGGAGGAAAAGCAGGACGCTCTTGAGGCGTTAAACTCTGAAAAAGCAAAGCTGGCTGAGACTATTCAGCTTCAAAGTAAGAAAGAGCAGGAGCTTGGCGCTTACAAGATTCACATGGAAAATCTTGCCAGCGAAGAGCAAAAGAGTCAGGAACTTCAGCAGTTCTTTTTGGCAGGAGTGCCTTCTGATGATGAAGTAGTTATGTTGGAGCAGACTGAAAGAGATTTGGCTGTTCATGAAAGAGCTCTTCATGGAATAAAAGAGGATTTATCAAAGGAGCCTCCAATTTTTGCAAAGCCATTTGAGGAACACATTCCTGATGAAAGCGAATTTGCAATATGGAATAAGATGGCCTCTAACTTGTCTGAACTTAGAGCTAAGGCTGAGCATTCAAAGCTTTCTGAAGAATCATCAAAACAGCTTACTGAGCTTAAGTTTTTCTTTGACAAGTTGGTACCTAGTGATGAGCAGCTTTCCAACATCGAAAAGCAGACTACACTTATTACAGGTCTTGAAGCAAAAATAGAGCAAAGTAATGAGAGACTTATTTCTCTTAGGGCTGAAAAAGAATTTAATGAAAAACTAAATAAGAGAAATACCATTACTGTTTGGCATGTTTTAGGTGCAAGCTTACTTGTTATTTTGATTTTGACAGGAGTAATATTTAGCAACTATTTGACAGATGAAGTTGGTCGAATCGTTGAGATTGCCAGCTTTGTGGCAATAGTTCTTGATGTTATATTACTGATAGTCGGTGGAATTAGAGCTCATGCAATTAAAGTTAAGCGAAACACTGACATGGATGACAGACTTTCTGAGGAAGAAGATGCCCTTGAAATGAGTAAGCTGGAGCTTAGGGAGATTCAGGAGGAATGTAATGAATTCTTGTCAAACTTCCTACTGACTAGAGCTGATAGCATGCAGGAAAATGTCTATGAAATCAGAAGAAAGCTCGATCAGTTTAGACATCTTCAAGAGGAAGAGGCTTCCCGTCATCAGGAATCTGAGGGCACACTAGATGAGTTGGCAGATTTGCAGTTGGAGCTATATACCAAGATTCAACCATTTGCCAGCTGTTATGGTATTAATCTATATGATATGGGTGGGGAATATGAATTCCTTGCTCAACTTAAAAAGGATTCTGAGCGCTATTCAAAGTATCTTGAGACTCAAGAAGAGATTGCTCGTCATGAGAACTCAATTAAGACTATGACAGCCGATATCCAGAATATTCTACAGAGATATCCCGTGGATAAAAGCCTTGAACGCTTGGAACAGATTCAAAGCATTAGCATCAAAAAACGTGAGTATCAAGATATTCAGGAACGTATTGCTGGTCTTAAGGCTGAAATCACTAAATTCGAGGCAGAATATGATGTAAATGAGCAGGTACAGTCTGTAGATGATTTACAACAAAAACAAAGTGCGCTGGATGAACAGATAATGGAAATCAATAAGCAGATTATCCAGGAAAAGGATAATTTGTCTCAAGCACTTGAAGAGGTCGAACGACTTAGCGATATTGCTGAGCAGCTTGAGCGACTGGATATCAAAGAAAAGGAATACAGAAAGCAGGCAGATATTCTTGCCAAGACTGAGGACTTTTTGCAGCGAGCGAGAGAGAGCTTCCAATCGAAATACATGCAGCCACTACAGGATGGCTTACACAAATATCTCAGCCTCATAGATGGACCAGAAGGAACAAACTCTGGCTATTCTATCAATGATTTTGAGCTTGATATGGACTTGAATATTAAGCTTTCTTACTCCGGCAGCACAAAGTCTGCAGATTATTTATCACAGGGATATCAGGACTTAGTGGCATTATGCTCTCGTCTAGCCCTGGTAGATGTTTTATATTCAGAGGAGAAGCCAATTTTAATATTGGATGATCCATTCACAAACCTTGATGACAAAAAAATAAAGGAGTCATTAAAACTCCTTCATTCAATAGCGGATGAACGCCAAACCGTATATTTCACATGTCATGATAGCCGCCTTTAAAACTTAGGCAGCATTTTATATTCAAGATGGCCTTCACGTACCCATTCATGTATGATACTACGGTCGATGCCAAATTCTTGGGCAACAATCATTTCGTTAACATCATAGTTTTCATTTATGAACTCTTTCACTTTTGGAAAGAGTTCTTTTTTCATACATTCTTTGCATTGATCATAATGTGAGCTTACAGGTATTCTGCAGCCACACTTAGAACAATGCTTTACTACTGGACCATCTTCATTTAAAAAGGTTAAATGTGAATAACTCATATAAATACCTCTATCACAGACCTATTTGTTCCTTAAAGAAGTCTCCTCGCTGCTCAAAATTCTTAAAGTGACCATAACTTGCAGCAGCTGGAGAAAGAATAACTGCAGTGCCTTTTGTTGCATTTTCTTTGGCAAAAGCGCATGCATCTGCCAATTCTTCAATGTAATGCACTTTATTCATAAAATCCCCAGTTGTAGTAGTTTTTAATTTATCTAAAATCACCTTACCACTATCATACATTAAAATAATATGCTCTAATCTAGTAGTTGGTAAATATTCTACCAATGGATCGTAATCAATACCTCTATCCATTCCGCCTAAAAGAATAGTTCCTGCATTTGGAATAGCCTTAATGGCGCTGATAGCAGATTCTACAGTTGTTGAAATTGAATCGTCATAGTAGTCGATGTCATCTTTCTTTCCGATGAACTGTAATCTGTGGGCTAAAGTTTTAAAAGAAGCTAAAGCCTCAATAAATTCTTCATCAGTGATATCGTATCTTCTACAAACATCATATACAAATGCACAATTAAACAGGTTGTGAGTTCCTCTTAAAGTGACATCTTTAATCTCTTCAAAGGAGTTAAATGGCAAATCTGCAGCTTTAACCTTAATAACAGTTGCCTTGCACTCACCTGGTGTTGGCAAAAACTCTGGGTTGCAGAAAAGGAAATCACAATAACCTTGGTTACGATAAATATTCTTTTTAGCATTCCAGTATTTTTCAACTGTGCCGTAGTGGTCTAGGTGATCCTCGTATAGATTTAACAAGATAGCCTTGGATGGTGCGTATCTTGCATATTCAAGCTGATGACAAGAAAGCTCGAATACGATAATCGTACGTGGATGAATCTGATCAGTAATATCAAAAATAGGAATACCGATGTTTCCACCAAAGAGTACATCTTTACCACACGCCTTTAGTATATGATATAAAAGTGAAGATGTTGTGGATTTGCCTTTAGTTCCTGTAATTCCTATTGTCTGTGCACCATAAACCTGTAAAAATAAATCTGCCTGACAGGTGATATAGCACTTATATTCTTTGATGTCCTTTGGAAGCACGATGCCAGGACTTTTCAAAACGACATCATAGTCTTCTAAACAGTCCAGATAATTTGCACCAGTAATGACATTATGCATAGCTGTAAGATCTGCACTGACTGCATTGGCATCAGCAATATCAAGACAGCTATAACCACCCACTGATGAAATCATGCGGAAGCTAGATTGGCCTTCCCTTCCAAAACCTAAAATTAATACCTTTTTATCTTTAACTAAATTTCTAATTGTCTCTTTCATTTTGATTTAAAGCGTCCTTTATAATATTTTCAAAGTATTCATTTAATCCGTGTTCTGTTGAATAACCCTGGCAATATTTTTCAAATGAAATGTCGGGTACGACAGTCTGATCCTGATAATGCATAAGTAGCTTTGGAAGCATCATGTGATTAGAAGCAAACTTACGAATGGTCTCAGTAATTGAAGCATTTACCTCATCACGACTTCCAACGCATTCAAATGGCTTTTCTGGTAAGATGCCGCAAAGCTTATCAAAGTCCTCCATTAATGTCTCATCCTCGAAAAGACGCTTGCCAAAGATGGCATCCAGCTCTTCAGGTGAAAGAAATGGAGAAAGAATAATATAAACAAATAGGCATTTTGGACAGTGTCCACACCAAATATCTTGCTTGCTTCCTACATTACAGCTTTTGAATATGCCATGATACTGCTTGAAGTTTGAAAATAGCATGGCAATTTGAAGCTCTGATAAAGGTCTTAAGAAACTGAAGTAAAATACACCAGAGCCAATAAATGCGCGCTCGTAATGTCTGAAGTCAGCTTCAAATTCAAAGCTCTTAGAGTATTGATGATTAACGTAGCTGTCAGCCACAGTTGATTCGTTTGCGCTTGATTCGTTAGATAAAGCTACGTAGTTAATTCCATTTAGATATCCTGCAATGATGCTCGAAAAAGCAACTAAAGCAGAGAATGGTGTGTGACCATTCAAAAAGCCTTGCTTGTTAAGGTCAAGCATATTTTTATCAAGTGTGCGGGAAGCATAAATTGTCTTATCCTCTAATCCTGCAACCTGAACGGTGGCATCAGTGGCTCCTCTAGAATTGATTACATAACAATTAATATCTGATTTATCTTTTAGTAATTCGATAGAAACTACGGAATCTTTACCGCCGCCAACTGGCACCATAACCTTTGGCTTGCCATTAATTCTGACAGTATTAGTAGTTTCAAATACAGGTCCTGCATATGGTTTTTGACTATTACATGTGATTTGCATGAAGTCGTCAAAATCCTCTTCGATACCATTTGTATAGTAGAACTCGCCAAGACCATTGAAATATAGTTTCTTCCACCAGCCAATCTGCTCGGCAGAAAGTAATCTGTCATTGATTACAACTGTTGGAGGGCAAGCGATTTTCCAGTAGCTGACAAGCTCAACCATACCTAGCGAGAATACCATTTCATCGATTAAGTCCTGATTCAAATCAGAAATCTCATTGATGCGTGGAATACTCCATGTAGGATGGAATTCAGAAAGACCATCAATTGAAAAATCGAAGGTAATATCTATGCCAGAATCTGTTAAATTATACGAATATCCCTGGTAAGTAAAAGTAGGATAATTCTGTCTACAGTTTTCATAAAAATCTTGTCTACTCATAACATTCCTTTTAAAATAAAATATATATGTAAGGATTGAATTTACAATCATCCTTTCGGGTCATATTGTAACACATATTGGCAACCAAAAACAGTAAGGAGCACTTATGCCACACGTTGGAGGACAAAAGTATAAAATATTAACGGAATATCAGATTTTGATGCAGGAGAGCGATGAGAATCACCAGATAAATGCGGTGGAGATGACCAGACGCCTGGAGGCAAAAGGAATTCCAGCAGAAAGAAAAACAGTCTATAAGGACATTAATACTTTAATCGATGCTGGAATAGATGTAATAAAAGGTGATAAAGGCTATTACATAGGATCTAGAGTATTCGAGTTGGCAGAGTTGAAGCTACTTGTGGATGCTGTGGGTGCATCAAAGTTTATATCTCGCAAGAAAACAAAAGAACTTGTGGAAAAGATAACTGAGCTTGCAAGTGTAGAAGAAGCAGCACAGCTAAAAAGACAGGTGGTTGTTCCCGACAAAATCAGTTCTGGAAATGAAAAGATTTTTTACACCATCGACGTCATTTATCAATGCTTAGATTATGATAAAAAGATGTCCTTTAAATATCAGGAATGGACTCTGGATAAAGAGATGCAACCTAAGCATGGAGGCAAGACCTACAAAGTCAGCCCGGCGTTTCTTCTAAGAAATGATGAAAATTATTATCTAGTTGCCTTTGATGAAGAAAGTGGCCAGATTAGACATTACAGAGTGGATAAGATAACATCTGCCAGTGAGCTTACGGAAGAACGAGGTGGAAAGGATATATTAAACGCCCTTAACCCGCAAGAATATGCCAAACAGCATATTTCTATGTTTGCAGGAGAAGAGCGAGTTGTTACTATTCGTTTTGCCAAAAACTTAATTGGCGTAGTAATAGATAAATTTGGAACAGACATTGATGTACGCGCTGATGGGGATGCTTATATTAAAGCTAGAATTGCTGTTGCGGTGTCACCTCAGCTTTATGGCTGGCTGGTGGGCATAGGAGCAACAATAGCTTACCCAGAGGCTGAATCAGATAAATTTAAAGAATATGTAATGGGGATATTTTAAATATATCCACCATCTACACCAATAACCTGCCCTGTCATATATGATGGGGCATTTATTATATTTAAAACAATTTCTGCTATTTCATCGGGAGAGCAAAACTTTCCAACTGGAATTTCCTCAGACAATTCAGCTTTCTCTTCTGTGGAAAGCATTCCGTTCATATCAGTATCTACAACGCCACAGGCAATAGCATTTACCGCTATATTATTTGGAGCTAATTCCTTGGCAAGGGCCTTTGTAAATGAATTTACTCCTCCCTTGGAAGCAGAATATGCGACCTCGCAGCTGGCACCTACAGTGCCCCACATTGAGCTGATATTAATAATGTTGCCAGATTTGCGATTAACCATAGATGGAACGATGGCTTTTGCTGTATAAAAAAGTGGTGAGAGATTTGTATTAATCATAGCATCCCACTGTTCTAATGTCATATCTGTCAACAAACCAATATGAGCTATTCCTGCGTTATTAACAAGAACATCAATCTGTCCAAGTTTTGAAAGAGCATCGTCACAGGCTGGAATGGTAAAACCGCTATCGGAAATATCTCCGCCATAGGTATAAACTTCAACCTTGTATTCGCTTCTAAGCTCT
The DNA here is from genome assembly GCA_024681435.1 of Pseudobutyrivibrio sp. Lineage (GTDB taxonomy): Bacteria > Bacillota > Clostridia > Lachnospirales > Lachnospiraceae > Pseudobutyrivibrio. Next base: position 31,340 of record JAILAV010000111.1, read on the forward strand.
TCAGCAAAAGCATTAAGCTTATCTATATTATTATGGCCAAACAGGGCAAGGTGATAACCGTTTTTAGCAAGAAGACTTGTAATGCTTTTTCCTATTCCACGGCTTGCGCCTGTAATTAGAGCTGTCTTTTTCATATATAAACCTTTCAATAAAATCCTTCTTTTGGGTCATATTATAACATAATGTTAGAGGTGTTGTTGTGTATACAATTAATAAATAATTAATAAAGATTTCTGATAAAAGCCTTGAGAAAAGATATTAGTATTGGTATAATTTTTACATGAAAAACTTCTTGGCAAATATAAAATTAGTACAAGTTACTAATCTGTTTCACAGTTTTTCAAATACTTCGCAAAGGTGGTAGACATCATGAAAACAACAATTACAGGAAAGAACATCGAATTAACCGCTGGATTAAAGGACGCTGTGGAGGAGCGTTTCAAAAAATTAGACAAATATTTTAATAAGGATACAGAAGCAATCGTTACACTTGACGTTGAAAAAGGACGTCAGAAAATCGAAGTTACAATTCCAATGAAGGGCTCTTATCTTAGAGCAGAGGAAGTTACTTCTGATATGTACGCTTCAATCGAAGCCGTTACAAACACACTTGAAGCTCAATTAAAGAAACACAGAAATAAAATAATAGATAAAAAGCAGTCAGATTCTAGAACAATCTTCGCCCAGGATTTCATCGAGGAGAAGGTTGCAGATGAAGAGAAGATTCAAATCATCCGTAAAAAGACATTTGATATGAAGCCAATGTATGCAGAAGATGCTTGCTTGGAAATGGAAATGCTTGGGCATGATTTCTTCATGTTTAGAAATGCAGATACTGATGAAATCAATGTTGTATACAAGAGAAAAAATGGAGCATACGGATTGATTGAACCAGAATTTTAAAATTTTATAATTTGAAAACAGAATAGACAATGTTTTTTAACCTCCTGTTGATATAATCGCGAAATATTATTTTATCAACAGGAGGTTTTTTGTATGGATTTGATGACATTTGGAAGCTATTTAAAGTGGGCACGTGAAGCGGTTGATATGACCCAACAGGAATTAGCGGAAATTATAGATTGCGCCTTTTCAACTATTTCACGAATTGAAACAGGAAAGAATTGTCCGAGCTTAAAGACATTCAGAAGCTTAAATGTTGTGTTTGAGGGATTTGGAGTTCAATATGATGAAGTGTTTATGGAACCAATATTCTCTATGAGGCAGGCAAGAAATGATTTGCTTTTAGCAATCAAAAATGGAAGATTAGAAGATATAGAAAAGAAGTTAGAGAAATTCAAAGAATGCGTTGAAAATGAGTATGCAGAAATGGATTTTGTTGAGAAAAGCGATAAAGAAAGATGTTTGGAAGACAGGCAGTATTATGTATTTGCTCATCTAATATCAGTAAAGAAGCAATGTCTATCATCAAAAGAGTTTTTAGAGGAGGCAATAGCTGTATTTGAAATCAGAAAAAAGTTTCCTAAATACGAGGATATAGAAATTATAAAGCTTTCTAATATTGAATATGAGATTTTATATTCAATTGGAAGAGCTCACTTAAGGGAAGGCGATATAGATAAAGCAGAAGCTATATTTAAAGGTTTAATGGCAAATACAACCAACAAGCATAGTGTTTTTGTTAAGGATAAATATATAGAACTATCGGCAGCTATGGCTAAGATAGGTTTGATAAAAAATGATTACAAAACATCTACTGATTGCTTGGAGTATATATTTGGCAAATATATTTATGAAAAGGACACAAGACTGGTCTATAAATCGCTTATGCTTTTATCTGAAGTATGTGTGCAGGCTGGCGACGAAAAGGGAGCCGAGCTTATAGATTCATTTTTGATGGCCACAGATAAACTTGTACCATTCCTGTATAAGTTATATGGAATAAACAAGAATATCATATAGGGGCTATTGTATTTTTTTTTGAAAAATACTATAGTACACATGGTATAAAAGGACAAAAAGAGGGATTGTATTATGAATATAGTAGTTTTGTCAGGTGGACTTAGTTCAGAAAGAGATGTTTCATTTAAATCAGGAACAATGGTGGCTCAGGCCCTTCGTTCAAGAGGACACAAGGCTTTAGTATTGGATGTCTTTATGGGATATAAAGATAAGGAATGCGATATCGATGATATCTTCGAAAATAGTGAAGAAGCTTCTGTGAAAATTAATAATATTCCAACAGAAGCGCCAGATATCAAGGCAATTATTGCCAGCAGACCAGACCAAAGCCCAAGCTTTTTCGGGCCAAATGTAATTAAAATCTGCCAGAAGGCAGATATTGTTTTCATGGCTCTTCACGGTGGCGATGGAGAAAGCGGTAAAGTTCAGGCGGCTTTTGATTTATATGGAATTAAGTATACTGGCAATGATTATATTTCCAGTGCAGTTGCTATGGATAAGCAAATGACAAAGGACTTCTTTAACAGAGTGGGAGTTCCTACACCAGTTGGAACTTCATTGAAAAAAGCTGATAGAGAAGGCTTTAAATTCGAAAAGTATCCATGTATCGTAAAGCCAAATTGCGGCGGTTCATCTATAGGTGTAACAATTGTTCGTTCTGACTCAGAGCTTGATGCAGCACTAGATGCAGCTTTTGAGTGGGAAGATGAAGTTGTTATTGAGCAGTTTATTGAAGGTAGAGAGTTTTCAGATGGAGTTATCGAAGGGAAGGCTCTTCCTGTAATAGAGATTGCACCTAAGCAGGGCTTCTATGATTATAAGAATAAATATGCAGCAGGTTCGGCAATTGAAACATGCCCAGCCGAGATTAGTGATTCTGCTACTAAGAAGATGCAGAAATATGCTGAGATGGCATTTAAGGCATTAGGTCTTACAACTTATGCCCGTATGGACTTTATGATGGATGCTGGAGAAAACATTTATTGCCTTGAAGCAAACACCCTTCCAGGAATGACACCAACAAGTCTTCTTCCACAGGAAGCAGCTGTTGTCGGAATGAACTTTGAGGACTTGTGTGAGCACCTGATTCAGGTTTCAATGAAAAAGTATCAATAAGATAAATAGAGTTAGAGAATTAAGAGAGAAATTATATGAAGAACATGACATTGGCAAATATTGCCAAGGTAACTTCAGGCAAGCTGTTTTTGCCAGCGGGATTTGAAGGATTTGAGAATAAAATAATTGCAGGAGCCGTTAACGACAATCGTAAGATTGAAAAGGATTTCTTGTTCATTCCTATGGTAGGTGCCAGAGTTGACGGACATGATTTTATACAAGATATATTTGCTAAAGGTGCATTGGCAAGTCTTTCAGAAAGAGAGCTTGATGACCCGAAGGGACCATATATTTTGGTTAAAGATACTAAGCTTGCATTAAAACAGATTGCCACAGAGTATAGACAGCAGTTGAACATTCCGGTAGTTGGTGTTATCGGTAGTGTTGGTAAGACAAGTACAAAAGAAATGATTGCTTCTGTATTACAGACAAAATTCAATGTTCTTAAAACAGAAGGTAATTTCAATAACGAGATTGGTTTACCACTTACCATTTGCCGTATTAAAGATGAGCATCAGGTAGCTATTGTAGAGATGGGTATTTCTGATTTTGGTGAGATGCATCGTCTAGGTGATATTGCAAAGCCTGATATTGTTGTAATGACTAATATCGGACAGTGCCATTTGGAATTTCTAAAGAATCGTGATGGTATTCTCAAGGCTAAAACAGAGGTCTTTGAGCATATGCCATCAAATGGATTAGTTATTCTTAATGGAGATGATGATAAATTAGTAAACGCTGATACATTAGGAAGACGCAAGATTTTCTACGGACTAAACAATCAACAGATTAGCGCAACAGATGTTATGCCAAAGGGCTTATCTGAGACATCTGCAACAATCCATATTGCTGGAGAGGCTATTGATGTTACCATTCCTCTCCCAGGAACACATAATGTGATGAATGCCCTGGCAGCTACTGCCGTAGGTGTTGAGCTTGGCCTTACAAATGAGGAAATCGCAAAGGGACTTGGCAAAGCAGAGACCATCTCAGGAAGAAATAATCTTATTGTTATCAGAGATGTTACTATAATCGATGATTGCTACAATGCTAACCCGGTTTCAATGAAGGCTTCTATCGAAGTTTTAGGAAAAGCAACAGGCCGTACAATTGCTGTACTAGGAGATATGGGCGAATTAGGTGCTGATGAAAGAGAACTTCACTATGAAATTGGAGAAGCCCTTGAGACAAATCATATTGGATATGTCTTTACTGTGGGAGAGCTTTCAGAGGAAATAAACAAATCATTATCTCAGAAGAATAGCTCTTGCATGGCCCACCACTATTCAACAGTGGATGAAATGTTGGAGGATTTGCTTCCAATTGTTCGCGGAGGCGACACAATTTTGGTTAAGGCATCACACTTTATGAATTTCACAAAGGTTGTGGAGACATTAAAAACTAGATTAGGATAAAAGAAGAGCCAGTGTGTAACTAAGTTACATACTGGCTTTTGTAATTAGATTAATTTTGCATCATCTTCAAGCTGCGTTGTAATAATTGATCTTACATAAGCTCCGATGCGTTTTTTGTTTTCGCCCTCTAATTCTGTAGGATTAACAGGAGGACAGAAGGTAACGACTACTTTTGTCTTTTTCAAGAAAGGTAGATGTGTCTCAAAAACCTCTCTTGTATTTGTGAAGCAAACTGGAATAATAGGACAACCTGTTTTTGTGGCAATTTTAAATGAAGCCTCGTGAAATTCAGCAACCTCACCTGTTTTTGAACGAGTACCTTCAGGAAAGATAAACATTGAAATACCTGATTTAATAAATTCCTGAGCTTTGATAATAAGTTTTAAATCCTTTCTGGGATCAGTTCTTGTAAGGAATAAACAGTAATTCATGTACATCCAAACATTAAGAAGAGGTACTTTTGCAAATGTCTGCTTTGACATAAAACCTGTAACGGCTGGGCAAAGATGATAAGCAAGAACAACATCGAAAAAGCTTTGATGATTTCCAATAAAGAGAACTGCTTTATCCTTAGGGATGTTTTCATATCCCTGGACTTCGTATTTTGCACCTGCAATAAAAGCAACAACACCAAGTGCCCAAGCTACGATATTATAAGCAAGTTTATCCCTTAGATTCTTGTTTAATAAACCTATTAAAAGAAGAATTAGCCAAATAGGGATACTTACAATTAAAAATACAAATACAAAAGTGAAAGCTAATATGGATCTAATCATATGTTCCTCCGAATGAATTATTATAACTATTCAGAATATTTCTGAACACAACCATTATAAATTAGCAGGATATATTTCGCAATTGCGCCAGAGCTGAATAAATAATCATAGAAATTGAATGTTCTTAATAATGATACAGTTATATTTAAATTTAACTTAAGTAATAAAGGCTGATATAGTAACAACTATGGTGAGTTATTATTATAAATATTCAAAAATTGGAAGTTAAATTTTGACAAAATACACAAAAAGTGATAAAATGCCTGCAACGACATAAGAATACTCATAAGTATTCAAATGCTAGAAAAGGGGGAGACATCATGGAGCGCGAAGATTTTGACAAAGTACGTGAATCAGTTAGATCACAGTGCGGTAGTAGAGTTGTTATTCAGTTAGACAGAGGCCGTAACAAGGTTGACATCCAACAAGGTGTTATCCAGGAGGCTTACCCTAGTGTCTTCACTATCTTAGTTGACGACACAGAGACTAGCCCTTCACAGTTACTTTCTTTTAGCTATACAGACATCATTACAAAAGAAATACGCATGAAACTTTGCTAATCAAGCAGACTAGTTATGACAAATAAAATTGAATATTGAGAATTTAGAGCCATCGGATATCCCGATGGTTTCTTTATTTTCTGTTACTATTCACGGTGTCCCCTATAATACATGGCGCCCGCCCTCATGGGCCTCCCGCTGGCTGCCGGGATAACAATCTCGCGAATATTATAGTTTTTCAATATGCAAGTAGTGAGCATCTTACAAGTGTCTTTTGTTGGATGAACCATTTTGTATGAATGTTAGTTGTCATACGGACATTTTATGGGTCCAATATTATGGATTTTCAATCTCAAGGATACTTGGTTTCATACTTCATTTGCTAAGAAAAATAAATAAAAGTAGATTTTGTATATATAAATACCGTCCTTAAACTCAGTCCGTTTCGTTGTCGGGCTCTCGGCGCCGTCCTTGGCGCCTCGTATTTATATATTTCAAAATCTACTTTTTATTTTTCTAAGCGCATTCCAAAATCAACCAAGTATTCCTTGAGTTGAAAATCCATATTAATACAAATTATGTGTGTCCGCATGACAATAACATTCAACAAAATTGTACAGACATTCAAAAGACACTTGTTAATAAAAGATGCGCTACTTTGCATATATGAAAAACATAATATTCTTGCGAAGTTATCCCGGCAGCTAGTGGGAGGCCCATGAGGGCGGGCGCCATTTAAATTACATACACTGTGAATAGTAACTTAGTATTCTTTATTGAAAATGGGAGCCATAACTTGTATCATAATATTGAGAGATTATGAGAATTTGCACTAGATATTGGGTTTTACCTGAAGTTTGGAGATAGTGTTTATGAAATACAAGAAATTACTTAAGCCCGTGATATGCATTGCAGTAGCATGTTGCGTTTTTGCATCAGATTCAACTGT
>JAILAV010000004.1 GCA_024681435.1 Pseudobutyrivibrio sp.
TCACTCCAGATGGGTGTATTCGGTGGTATGATCGTTGGTCTTGGTGTTGCTTCACTTCACAACAAGTACTATAAGATTCAGCTTCCACAGGTATTATCATTCTTCGGTGGTACAAGATTCGTTCCTATCATCTCTGGTTTGGTTTATACACTAGTTGGTATCGTTATGTTCTTCGTATGGCCATTCGTACAGCAGGGTATCTACGCTGTAGGTGATGTTGTACAGGCTTCTGGTTACGCTGGAACATGGGTATACGGTTTAATGGAAAGACTTCTTATTCCATTTGGTCTTCACCACGTATTCTATCTTCCATTCTGGCAGACATCTGTTGGTGGTACTTTCGAAGTTGCTGGCCAGATGATCGAAGGTGCACAGAACTGCTTCTTCGCAGAGCTTGGTGCACAGAACACAATTACACACTTTAACGTAGCAGCTACAAGATTCATGTCTGGTAAGTTCCCACTCATGATCTTTGGTCTTCCTGGAGCAGCTCTTGCTATGTACAGATGCGCTCTTCCAGAGAAGAGAAAAGAAGTTGGTGGTCTTCTTCTTTCAGCAGCCCTTACTTCTATGCTTACAGGTATCACTGAGCCAATCGAGTTCACATTCTTATTTGTAGCTCCAGCTCTTTACGGTATCCACTGCGTATTCGCAGGTGCAGCTTACATGTTCATGCACATGTTAGGCGTTGGTGTTGGTATGACTTTCTCAGGTGGTCTTATCGACTTAACACTTTTCGGTATTCTTCCAGGTAATGCAATGACATCATGGGTATGGGTACCAATCGTAGGTATCGGTTATTTCGTAGTTTACTATTTCTTATTCAGCTTCCTTATTAAGAAGTTCGACCTTAAGACACCAGGTCGTGATGCTGAGGAAGAAGTTAAGCTTTACAGACGTTCTGATTACAACGCAAAGAAGGAGTCTATGGGAGACGAGACTTCTGAGAAGATTACACAGGGCCTTGGCGGAAAGGCTAACATCTCTGACGTTGATTGCTGTGCTACAAGACTTCGTTGTACAGTACACAATTCAGACCTTGTAAATGATGCTCTTCTTAAGAGCACAGGCGCTTCAGGTGTTGTACACAAGGGTAACGGTGTTCAGATTATCTACGGACCACACGTTACAGTTATTAAGTCAAACCTTGAGGATTACCTTGAGACAGCTCCAAACGAGCTTTACACAGCAGATAACTCTGTTGCTGATACAGCAGCTGAGACAAAGGCAGTTGATAACACACCTAAGAAGGTTGTTAAGACAATTACAATCTACAGCCCAGCAAACGGTAAGGCTGATGACTTATCTACTACTCCAGATGAAGCTTTCGCAAGCGGAATGATGGGTCACGGTGCAGTTGTTACTCCAGAGTCAGACACAATATATGCACCATTTGATGGTAAAATAGGATTTATCTTCGATACAAAGCACGCTATCGGCTTTATTGGCAATGATGGTCTTAACCTTCTTGTTCACGTTGGTATCGACACAGTTAAGCTTGGCGGTCAGGGATTTGAAACACTTGTAGAAATGGGACAGGAAGTAAAGAAGGGTGATCCACTTCTTAAGCTTGACCTCAATTACATCAAGGAGAACGTTCCTTCAATCGCAACACCTGTACTTTGCACAGACGTTGATGAGGATAAGATTGATGTTCGTCTTGTTAAATCTGGCGACATCAAGGCTGGTGAGCCATTATTTGAAGTTGATTTCTTTGAATAAAATATTATAATGAATGATTATGTATAAAGTAAAAAAAGTATTAAATCATAATTCGGTTATAGCCGTTGAGACTAATGAATTAATTGAATACTTGGTTATGGGCAAAGGGGTAGGCTTCGGTATGAAGCCTACTCAAGAGCTTGTTATCGGTCCAGACGCTAAAGTCTTTTCTTTAGCAGAATCTTCGGAGCGCGGCGACATTAAGGATATCATCAAGCATGTTGATCCTGTATTTTTAGATATTGCAGAAGCTGTATTACAGCACGCTGAAGAAACATTTGAAAATGTAGATCACAACATTGTGTTCCCTATGGCTGATCACTTAGAGTATGCAGCATCCCGAATTTCTAGCAATGATCAGATTTCCAACCCTCTATTGAACGACATTAAACTTCTCTTTCATAATGAATATAGGGCTGCTGAGATTGTTAGAGATTTGCTTCATGACAATTTAGGATTAGACATTTCGGATGATGAAATCGGTTATGTAGCTATGCACATTCACTCCGCTACTTCCCAGGACAAGCTTTCTCAGACTGTAGAGACAGCACATGCGGTTAGAAATTGCATTACTAAAATAGAAGAAGTTACTGGACGCGCCATTCCTAATGATTCATTCTCTTATAATCGAATGATGAATCATATACGATACATGGTCGCTAGAATTCAAAAACAAGAACCGTTAAAAATTAATATGAATGAATATGTTTCTCAAACATTTCCTGATTCTTTCCGTATTGCTTCAGAGATTTGCCACGAACTTAGCAAGAGCTTAGGTGCTCCTACTGATGAGATGGAGATAGGATATCTGGCAATGCACATCGAAAGAGTCAAAGCAGACGTTTTAGATTCGTAATTTTATTCAAAATTTAAGACCAGCCATTTGGCTGGTCTTTTTTTGACCCAAGATTGAGAGGATCTCAGGTCTGTTAGAGAATATATCGGATAGAGAATTAAGAAGTAAGCAAATTAATAAATATAACCGCCTTCGCTATCACCTACTGTGTCTGAATACTCTTTGTAAGTGATAATCTGCGATTCATCTGTATAGAATCCCTCGTCTTTAAGTGCTTTTAATGTATTTACGCACTGACGAGTCATCTGAGCATATATATTCTGGTAATACTGAGAATCATCATCCCATTCCCAGAAACGCTGTTCGTCTGAGAAATAAGGTATATTTTTGTTGAAAACAGTGAAATTAAAGTCATTATACAAATACTCACTGTCTCTGCCATAATAATCTTTCAAGCCGAATGAAGTGGTATATACACTACCTTCATCAATATCTTTAAGGAAGGCTTCATATACCTTACCAAATTTCTCCTGTTTCTCTTTATCTGTTAAATAATCAAAAGTCTCGTTATTTGAAAAGAAATCATTGTGTTCCTTATCATATGTATAAGTACTGAAGCTCATTTCTGTAACATCACAGTTATCCCAAATATTTCCGATAACATGCTGCTTAATTCGGCTTGGATTGTTAAGGTAATCTAATATAGGCTCTGTAGCAGCCAAATATGTTGCACTTACAAGCTCTGACTCAGTATCTACAACTTCATAAGTACGAGCTATGACCTTACCGTTATTTAGCTTGTATTTGAATGTAAGGTATGAACCAGGAAGATCCTTATACAATACACTTACATCTCTAAGCTCTTTCTTATCATCTATAAAGTTCTTATGTAACTCCCTAATAGACTGTATTTCTTCTTCGTCAGTAAATACCATAGTGTAGCTAGAGCTAATGCCCACCCAGGCGATATCCTGTGCCTTTGGCACCTTGTTTTCGATTTTAAGAACATCACATCTCATTCCAATGAGAATCACAAGTGCTAAAGCTGAATATCCAAGGAAGAATGAGAATGTCTTGCCTGAGAATACTCTAACTGTCTTTTCAATCAGCATTATTGATGCGTAGAAAACAATAGCGCCAATAATAAGTGCTGCTACGATTGCTATTGCAAATCTAACGGAATACATCTGTACCTTGACCGCATCTACCATACCTGCTATAAGAGCGCCTGCTACCATAGAAATGAAGAATGACATTCCTATTGTAAATACTGGCTTTAAGAATGGTACAGCAATGAAATCCTGCACTGTTTCAAGCTTCTTTGCTTTATAAATGAAATATGTAATAGCAAAAATTACTACGGCAGCTACAAGATAAGCAATTAAATATCCTGCTCCACCCATAGTGTAAGTGTAGCTTTTTACGTTACCAACATTATCGTAGTACTTATTGAGAACTACACCACAATTATTGGTAATAAACTCCACTGGAGTAAAAACCGAAGCTTTTCTATAGCTAGTAGCCTCTGTCATTCCAAACAAAAGGATTCCAGATGTAATTCTAAAAGCAACGTCCATCAACAAATAAAGAACGTTAAATATGATATAGAAAACAATTCCTGGAACTATCTGTCCTGATGCCATCAATGAAAACATCGCTATAGATAAAAACAATATTGTGGATACACACACACCAAAAGTAAAATACCAAATTACATCAAATATGTATGCATGCTCAGCTGCTGCCACAATTGTCAAAATCACCGCATTTAATATAACTGGCACGAGCGCTATTATCGAACTTGAAATAATTCCTGTAAAATATAAGCTTGTTCTGCTAACAGGAAAAGCATGCATCATGTAATTATCTCTCTTGCTAAATAGATACCAGAATGTGATAGCTGCTACCACCATGGAAACTACAAATCCCCATTCAGCAACCCAGGTAGTTGAAAAGTTTTCTATCATTAACAATGACTTTGTATAACCGCTATCAACGTACCAACTCTGGTCGAAGTTCGATAAAGAGATAACCATACTTATTGGCATGAATATAAGTAGGACGACGAAATATAGCAAGCCGACTATCCAAGTTCTACTAATATTTTTCTTGAACAAAGCAAGATTAAAAAATGATGTCTTTGACTGCATAGTTCTCACCTCCCAACTCATAAATAAAGATTTCTTCCAATGTAAGAGGGAGCACATCCATAAGTAATGGATTCATGGCGCTTAAAGCCTGCTCTGCAGCTCTTGGCTCGCCCTTTACTATTAATGTGTGCACTCTTCCTGTGGATATCTTTTTAAGTACTTCTATGTTATCTGGAAGTGCTGGCATCTCTCCATCAAAGGCAATCTGAATTTTCGTAATTGAAGTCTGCAGCTCATCAAGAGAACGTTCGATAAGAATCTTGCCATTATTCATGATTCCTACATGGTCACATACATCCTCAAGCTCTCGAAGGTTATGTGAGCTGACAAGAACTGTCAAACCATTCTCTGCAACATCAGACATGATTAAGCTCCAAATCTGACGTCTCATTACCGGATCAAGGCCATCAACAGGCTCATCAAGAATCATTAGCTCTGGACGAGCAGCAATTGATAACATGAACGCAACCTGCTTTTGCATACCCTTTGAAAGTGATCTCACCATTTTCTTTGGTGGAACTGCTGGAAAGCAATCCATAATCTTTTTAAACAAGGCCTCATCAAACTTAGGATACATGTTCTTATAGAACTTCATCATATCCATGGTGTTGGCCTGAGTAAAATAGAATATATCGTCTGGAATTACTGTAAATCTCTGCTTGAGCAATGTATTTTCATAAACAGTCTGGCCGTCAATTGTAATACTACCGCTATCCTGTTTAAAGTCGCCGCATAGGTGTCTAATTATTGTGGATTTACCCGCTCCATTAGGTCCAACAAGTCCGTAAATAGCGCCACGCTCAACATGCATATTCAGTTCATCCAATGCCTTAAATTCACCGAATTTTTTTGTGACATTATTTACTTCTATCATCGTTTGGCCCTCCTTTCGCAAGTTCTTCGATTCGTCTAATCAAAATGTCTTTGTCTTCACACAGATACAGAAGTTCTTTCACAATCTCATCGAATTCTTTCATCAATTCTTCATTCCTCCCTGAGGCAACATCAGCCTTCTCTGCCGCGTAGCTTCCTTTGCCAGCAATCGTGTAAATGTAACCTTCCTGCTCCAACTCTCTATAAGCCTTCTGGATAGTATTGGGATTAATAGACAGGCTAGTTGCTAGTTCTCTTACGCTAGGTAGCTTCTCGTCCCTTTTTACTGCCCCAGTAACAACTAGTCGTCTTAGACCATCCTTTATCTGCTCATAGATAGGCTTAGAGTCCCTGTAGTTTAGTTGGATCATCTAATACCTCCCACTCAAAATAACAGTATCTGTATTAACTGTATTATCTGTTCTAATACACTTATACTACATAAAATTTTATAAGTCAACTATTTTATAAAAAAATAAGACCCGGCTACTCGCCGAGTCTCATTTTCAAGTCATGCTATTTTCCTAGTATAGAATCGAAGATGGCATTTGCCACTTCTTCCTTTGACATAATTGGAAGCTGCCATGTTTCATCAGCCATAATGATTGTTACAACATTCGTATCTGTTCCGAATCCGGCCCCCTCAGTCCTGAGATTATTTGCAACAATCATATCTACATTTTTCTTTGCAAGTTTCTTCTTGGAGTTTTCAAGCATGTTTTCCGTTTCCATTGAAAATCCGCAAATAAACTGCCCTTCTTTTCTATGGGCTCCTAAATATGACAAAATATCTTCGGTTCTTTCAAGCTCTATTTTGCTAGCTTCACCATCTTTTTTCTTAATTTTCTCCTTCGCTACGGTTGTAGGTCGATAATCCGCAACTGCTGCGCTTTTTATAATAATATCGCACTCCCCGGCTTTCGTTTTTACTGCCTCTGCCATTTCTGCAGCGCTTAGGACTTTTACAACATCTACAAACATAGGTGGTTCAATTGAAACAGGTCCAGAAACAAGAGTTACATTTGCACCACGCTCCATTGCCGCTTTGGCAATGGCATACCCCATTTTACCGGTACTATGATTTGAAATATAACGAACTGGGTCAATAGCTTCCTCTGTAGGTCCAGCAGTCACTAAAACCTTCTTCCCCTCCAAATCATGTTCATGACTAATCTCCCTTAGTATGTACTGAAGTAAAACTTCTGGTTCTGGCATTTTACCTGCTCCGGTATCGCCACATGCTAAATAGCCATTTGATGGCTCAATTATTTCAAATCCATATTTACGTAGGATCTGTAAATTATCCTGTAGGATAGGATTTTCAAACATGTTGGTGTTCATGGCTGGACTAACTATCTTTTTGCATTTTGCAGCAAAGATAGTAGTTGTGAGCATGTCATCCGCAATTCCGTGTGCCATCTTGCCAATTACATTTGCACTGGCAGGAGCCACCATGAAAACATCTGCTCTCTTTGCCAAGGCCACGTGTTCAACATTGAATTGAAAGTTCCTATCGAATGTATCTACAAGACATTTATTTGATGTAAGTGTCTCGAAAGTAATAGGATTTATAAAATTGGTCGCGTTCTGAGTCATGATTACATTTACATCTGCTCCTAGTTTTACTAATGCAGATGCAAGACTCGCAATTTTATATGCTGCAATGGAGCCTGTAACTCCAAGTACAACGCATTTTCCTTTTAACATAATTACCTCCGAGTAAATAAATCTTAATGCTGTCTGTTACGCTTACTAAATTTCCATTTTGCTTATATGGCTTACTGTGCCATTTTTGCTACTGTACCATCTTCGGCTACTGCCTTGATTTTCATATCTTTACCAGCATATACTCCGGCTGGCTTAATCTTATCAAGAACAACGCCTACTAGATATACTATTATAGCACCAACTACAGCCTCAATGACACCATTAAAGCTGATTACGCCAGCGATAACGCCCATAAGCGCTGATGGGTCAATCTGTAAGAGTTCAGCATATGGATTTTTATAGAAAAGATAGATAGAACCCATAACAAGCAATGTGTTAGTCATTGCTCCAGCAATACCTGCTGTAATGAATCCAAGGGCTTTAGCATCTTTATTCATAAATAGATACTCAATAGCAGCAAATGCTGCAATACCAAGTACTACACCTAAAATCTGAGCAGCTGATACGCTCATTCCGATCTTGCCTTCTGCAATCATCTTGTTTGTGAATGCGAATACGCCGAAGCCAAGAATGAATGAAATTACCACATTGATGATAGTTCCAATTACAGCCTTTTTCTCTGAGCCAATTGCTTTTTTGATTCCAACATATACAAAATATGGAACAATACCAATCATGATTCTAGGTACGATTGCAATGAATGTACTCTTTAATACGATAAGTACTGCTTCACCAATTGTGCTGTGTGGAAGCATTGTAAGTGCAGCTACAGGCGAGAATAAAAACGCTGAAGGTGCTGGTACTAATGTACTTTTAATAAAGCTTGTAATACCAAATACTCCTCCAAGGAATCCGCCCTTCTTTGGTCCTAAGAATAAAGAACCAATGATAACTGGAATATGAAGTGTGGTTGCATTAATAACTACGAGTGGAATAAATCCGAGTGGTGTTGAAGCCATTACGACAATAATGGCTACGAATAACGCTGTGAGCACAAGCTCATAGGTCTTAGAATTGTTGCTTTGCATTTGTTCCTCCTTTTGGTAGAAGCCTCTAAGGGTCTCCTCCTAGTAAATAACAATACGTAAGCGTTAAAAATTTAACAGCATATTAATTTTATCATCATATGTATCGTATGACAATAAAAATATCTTTATATGTGTATTTGCATAAAAAAAGAGATGGCCGATTGACCATCTCAAATTTATTTTAATTATTTAGCCTCTGCCTTTAAAAGAGCAACAATTTCTTTCTCTGTTGTAAGTGAAAGAACCTTCTCTGCTAACGCATCAGCCTCAGCCTTTGACCACTTAGAAATGATTGAACGAGCTGTAAGTACTAATACTGGATTAACACTATACTCGTTAAGGCCAAATGAAATAAGAAGTGGAATCATGAGTGGATCTGCTGCTGCCTCACCACACATACCAACTGTAATACCTGCCTTATTTCCAGCTTCGATAATATTCTTGATTGAACGAAGAACTGCTGGCTGGAATGCTGAGTAAAGATATGCAACGTTTGCATTTCCTCTATCAACACTCATTGTATACTGAGTTAAATCGTTAGTTCCGATTGAGAAGAAATCAGCTTCCTTTGCAAGGATATCAGCGATAAGTGATGCAGCTGCTGTCTCAACCATGCAACCTACTTCGATCTTATCATCGAATGCAACACCCTCTGCCTTAAGCTCGTTCTTGCACTCTTCTACAAGAGCCTTAACTTCACGAACTTCTTCCACGCAAGTAACAAGTGGAACCATGATTTTAACCTTACCAAATGCACTAGCTCTGAGGATACCTCTAAGCTGCATCTTGTAAGTCTCTCTATTTGCTAAACAGTATCTAACTGCTCTGTAACCAAGGAAAGGATTTTCTTCCTTTTCAAGACCTAAATATGGGATGTCCTTATCGCCACCAATATCAAGTGTACGAATGATAACTGTTCTGCCACCCATAGTCTCGACAGCTTCCTTGTAAGCTTCGAACTGCTCATCCTCTGTTGGAAGATGTGGTCTATCCATAAATAAGAACTCTGAACGGAAAAGTCCGATACCTTCGCCGTCACACTCGACTGCTTTCTTAGCATCCTTAGGTGTTCCGATATTGCAGAACAACTCTACAGGTGTGCCGTCAGCTGTAAGTGTTTCCTTACCCATGAAATTCTTAAGCTCAGCCTGAGCCTTGATGAACTCCTCACGCTTAATAACGTACTGAGAAATCTTTTCTCCGTCTGGATTAATGTAAACCTCGCCTTCAGTACCATCAACAATAGCTGAATCCTTATCTTTAACGATTTCAGTAATGTTTGGAACTGAAAGTACAGCTGGAATCTCAAGTGCTCTTGCGAGAATTGCAGAGTGAGATGTCTTTCCACCTACCTCTGTAATGATACCTACAACATTCTCCTTCACGATCTGTGATGTCATTGATGGTGTAAGATCATGTGCAACTAAAATTGTTCCAGGAGCAACAGTACTAATATCTACATCCTCAATACCAAGTAATAACTTAAGTAAGCTGATTTTGATATCAGAAATATCTGATGCACGCTGGCGCATCATATCATCCTCCATCTTGGAGAACATACCGATGAACATATCACAAACAGCTGTAACTGCTGCCTCAGCACACTGACCAGCTTCAATCATCTTAGTCATTTCGCCAGCCATAGTTGGGTCTGCAATCATAGCAAGGTGACCTTCCATGATTTCAGCCTCTTTAGGTCCGATATTCTTTCTGATGTTATCTGCCATAGCTGCAGTTTCAGTTTTGAATGTCTCAATAGCAGAATTGAATCTAGCCTTCTCTGCCTCTGTATCTTCGATGTGCTTTGACTCAAAGCTTAAGTCATGCTCTACAATAAGACAGATGCTACCAATACCAATTCCTCTAGATGCTTCTATGCCCTTGTACATGAATTCTCCTTCCTATTGATTAGTCGCCTAATCCGCTCTCTACAAGCTCAACAGCCTTTGCAAGTGCTGCTTCCTCGTCAGCGCCATCACATACGATCTCGATTTCAGCACCGCACTTAATGCAAGCTGCCATGAGCATCATAACACTCTTACCATCATATGAATTACCATTGAAATTGATCTTTACATCAGAATCAAATGGAGTAACTGCTGCTGAAAACATAGTTGCTGGACGCATATGTAAGCCCTGCTCATTTGTTACTGTAACCTTCTGTGAAACCATTCTATAACTCCTTTCGTTTCATCAAATTAACAAGCATTTTTATATCTCTATACTCCATAGCTTCCCAGGTTCTATAGAGTACAAAAACATAAAAACCCATTCCGGGAGAATAAACTCCCGGAATGGTAATTATATAATATTCTATCTCAATTTTCTAGCCTTTTTTATTAAGCCTCTTGATTTTTCTTAAGTACACCAAGAAGGAAGCAGCTAACTACAGAACCAACTGCAAGTGCTACAAGGTACATTGCCCAATGTCCAACTACTGGGAATACGAAGATTCCGCCGTGTGGAGCCATAAGTGTACACTTGAATGCCATTGAAAGAGCGCCAGCTACACCTGAACCAACCATAAGTGATGGGATTACGTGAAGTGGATCTGCTGCTGCATAAGGGATAGCACCCTCTGTGATGAAGCAGAAGCCCATGATAAAGTTAACTGGACCAGCCTTTCTCTCAGCTACTGTAAACTTCTTAGGGAATACGATTGTTGCAAGTGCAATTGCGATAGGAGGAACCATACCACCAACCATAACTGCTGCCATAATCATCCAACCTGTAGGATTGTCCTGGCTTGCTTCTGCAAGAGCAGCTGTACCGAATACGTATGCAGCCTTGTTAAGAGGACCACCCATATCTGTTGCCATCATTGCACCAAGTACAATACCAAGTGGTACAAGTGATGTTGTTCCCATGCCATTAAGTACACCAGAAATCCAAGCGTTAAGTGCACCAACGATTGGGTTGATTGCGCACATTACAAGACCGATTACTGTAATACCAACAAGTGGGTAAATTAGTACTGGCTTAATTCCTTCGAGAGACTGTGGAAGCTTATCACAAACACCCTCAAGCCACTTCATAAAGTAACCAGCTGCAAAACCTGCAACTAATGCACCAAGGAATGCTGATGGAATATTTCCGCCAGGAGCCGCAAATGTAGCACCTGTTGAAGCAAGTAAACCACCTACGAAACCAACTGCAAGACCAGGTCTGTCAGCGATTGACTGAGCAATGAAACCTGCAAGTACTGGAAGCATGAAGCCGAATGCTGCTCCGCCAACTGTCTTGAACCAAGCAGCTACTGGTGTGTTTGAACCAAAGTTGCTAGGGTCGATTGAATAATCATCAAGTAAGAATGCGATAGCGATAAGGATACCACCACCAATAACGAATGGGAGCATGTGTGATACACCATTCATCAAGTGCTTGTAAAGCTGTCTTCCAACTGACTCGTTAGCACTGTCATCACGCTTTGTAACTGCGCCTGAGTGATGATATACAGAAGCGCTGTCTACCTTCTCAAAAAGCTTACCAGCATCGTGGATAGCTTCCTTTGTAGAAGCAAGTACTACCTTCTTGCCATCGAACTGTCCCATATCGATATTCTTATCAGCAGCTACGATAACTGCATCTGCCTCTTGGATTTCTCTAGCTGTAAGAGCATCCTTTGCTCCAGCTGAACCATCTTTTTCTACTCTGATTGCAATGCCAAGCTCCTTAGCCTTAAGCTCAAGAGCCTCAGCTGCCATAAAGGTATGAGCAATACCTGTTGGGCATGCTGTAACAGCAACAATCTTCTTTGCTCCTGCCTTTACTGCTGAAGCACCGCTCTGAGCATCCTTCTCTGCTTCCTTAGCGTCGATAAGAGAAAGGAACTCATCTACAGACTTAGCTGCAACAAGCTTCTTGCAGAATGCTGCATCCATAAGAAGCTGCATAAGCTTTGCAAGTACTTCAAGATGAGTATCTGCGCCACCTTCTGGAGCTGCAATCATAAATAACAAATCGCTTGGATTGCCATCTGCTGCTTTATAATCAACACCTTCTGGACATGTGATTGCCACAAGACCTGCCTTTGCTACAGCACTTGATTTGCCGTGTGGTACAGCAATACCATTTCCGATTGCTGTAGAACCCTTTGCCTCACGTGCAAGGATTGCCTCCTTAAATGCTGCTGCATCCTTTAAATTGCCAACCTCGTCATGAAGTGCAATCAACTTGTCGATTGCTTCATTCTGGTCAGCTAATGCTACCTGAAGTTTGATCCCCTTAGGATCGATGAACTCTGAAATTCTCATATTCCCTCCTACATATTAAAAAAAGTTAATTTATAAAATCAATTGCTGCTCTCCACTTCAGCAACTAATTACAAGTTTTTGAATAAGGCATCGATATCAGCTGCCTTTGCAAGGCCATCAGAAAAGGCTGTTGCAGAACCTGCTGCAGTTCCCATCTTTAATGCCACATCGTAGTCCTTAGTCTTCATGTAGCCTGCTACAAAGCCTGCCACCATAGAATCTCCTGCACCTACAGAATTTCTAACTGTTCCCTTTGGAACTCCGATACGATATCTGTTGCCTTCCTCGTCTACAAGCATTGCGCCATCTCCTGCCATAGAAATAAGAACATTTCTTGCACCCATTTCCTGAAGCTTTCTAGCGCCCTCATAGATTTCGTCGTCTGTTGTAAGTATCTTGCCAACAATCTCACCTAACTCGAAGTTGTTTGGCTTAATTAAGAAAGGATGATACTTTAATACATTTGTAAGTAAATCCTTAGTTGCATCAACTACAAACTCAATCCCTTTTCCCTGAAGCATAGAAAGAATCTTTTCGTATACATTATCTGGAAGTGAATTTGGAATAGAACCTGCAAGAATAAGTACATCTCCTTCAACTAGCTTAGAAAGCTTGTTGAAAAGCTCCTTCTGAGATGCCTCATCTATCTTTGGTCCCTGAGCATTAATCTCAGTTTCCTCTGAAGCCTTTAGCTTTACGTTAATTCTTGAAATGCCTTCTTTTAATTCAATGAAATCAGTCTCGATACCAGCTGCCTTTACTCCTTCATCAATGGCTCTGCCTGTAAAGCCTGCGATAAAACCTAATGCAGTGCTCTTTAACCCAAGCTCTGAAAGAACCATAGACACGTTGATTCCCTTTCCTCCGAAGTAATACTCCTCGCTTGAAGAACGGTTTGTCATACCTGGTAACAAATCGCCATCCATTCGTACAACATAATCAAGTGCCGGATTAAATGTAACCGTATAAATCATTCGTTTTCCTCCTACTGCTCTGCACACGTCTTAACAACTGTGCGATTTAAATAATCCTTCGATGCAATTTTATCTGTGATAATACTGCATTCATTTATCG
>JAILAV010000007.1 GCA_024681435.1 Pseudobutyrivibrio sp.
AGATACCAGAGATTTGGCAGCATATGAAAAGACGGGAAAGTTTGATGGTGTTTACCATGTACTTCACGGAGCAATATCTCCAATGGCAGGTATTGGCCCTGGAGATATTAAGCTGAAGGAATTGATGGTTCGATTGCAGCAGAATGATGTTCAAGAGGTAATCGTGGCAACTAACTCATCTCTTGAAGGCGAGACCACAGCTGCATATATAAGTAAGCTGATTAAGCCAACAGGGATAAAGGTAAGCCGAATTGCATCAGGTGTTCCAGTAGGTGGAAATCTGGAATACATAGATGAAGTTACATTGCTTAGAGCCTTAGATGGCAGAACAGAATTATAATTAAAGAATGTAAATAGTAAGCAGCAGAGTAAGTTCTGCTGCTTTTTTGGTGCACATTTTTGTATAAAAATATCATAAGGGTATTGACAAGTGTTATAGAGGGTAGTACTATACTACTAAGACAAGAGAAATGGGTTAAAAGTTACCAAAATATTAAATCATTATTAAGAACTATTAACAAAAATTACCTTAAATTATTGAAATAAGTGAAATAAACCATTAAAATAATAAAATGTGGTTTAATGTTAAAAAATTAACATTTAAAAGTGGAGGAGAATGCAGTGAGAAAAATGTATCTAAGAGGTGCTGCCAGAAAAACTGTGGCAGCGATGGTGTTATGCGCTTTAATTTTCTCTACTACTGGGGTTAGTGTTTACGCCGAGGGAGACGTAGATACAGAAGTAAAAGAGGAAATAGATGATAGTGCTGAACAGCCATCAGAAAATCAAAATGAAGAAATTTCTAAGGAGCCTGAAGTAAGCGGAACTTCAGAACATCAAGAAGACGAGTCAACTCTTACAGAAAAACAAAATTCTAAAGAAGAATCAGATTCTGTAGGAGAATCTAAGGATGAAATTCTGTCTACAGACAATCAAAAAAATCAGCAAGAACAAGTAGTAGGATTTGAGTTAAATCAGGAAGATTTAGCTTTGGACCCAGCATTGTTGGAAGCCTCTCTTATTGAAAATCCAGACCTTCAAAAATTAGGTTGCCAATTGCCAGAGGAGCCAGAGGAGCCAGAGGAGCCAGAGGAGCCTGAATGGTCTGAGTGGGAATCAAATAATAACGGAACACATTCAAGACATCGAACAGTAATAGGTGAAAATGGGGAAGAAACTACAGAAACAGAGACCAAAGATTGCGAATTTGAAGAAGTATTAGAAGGTGATGAAGTAGTTCTGAAATGTCCTGACTGCCAGTATGTTTCTGAAAGATGGAGTGCAAAGCCAGAAATTACAAATGTATCACCAGATCGAGGCGACAATACGTCAGTCTTTTATGATCCAATTACAGTGTCAGCTGATATCTCTTGCGAAGATGTGGCAAAGA
Organism: Pseudobutyrivibrio sp.; assembly: GCA_024681435.1. GTDB lineage: Bacteria > Bacillota > Clostridia > Lachnospirales > Lachnospiraceae > Pseudobutyrivibrio. The sequence goes on from JAILAV010000007.1 coordinate 1,391, forward strand.
AAATTTCAGAAGATGAAAACGTGACTAAAGAAAATTTGCTAAACGCATACAAAAATAGCTATGAAGTCATATTTGCTGTCAGAGATCTGAGAACAAAAAAAGATATTACCATCGAGCCTGAGGTTAAGTTAGAAGGTGATGTGCTGACATATTCATGGAAGATTCCAGCTGAAGAAGATGCAAAGAACGTATATTATGCTATCGCTGGAATTGAAGTTAAAAATAAGAATTATGGTATTTCAACAGACTATGAATTGAACTATGCAGTGTTTCTAGCTGATATTGAAGAGGAAGTAAAAAGAGCATCATTTACGGTCCATGGTAAAGATGATTTTAGTTATGATGCTGATGATATGAGTGAGCATTGGTACTCAAATGGAGGGGATAGTGCAGATGAATTAAAAGTAAAAGTATCTGCGGAGAGTTATGGAAATAAGGTATTAAAAATAGATTCGGTTGAAGAAATTAAAGAATATAAAGAAGGGGAACCAAAACCTACTTTTAAAGTGACAGGTCAACCGCGACAATATCAGGTTGAGTATGAAGAGCATATTTGGATATTCACATTTCATTGTTATAGAAATGAAACAACCTATGATTATGAAATAAGCCTGCCAACAAACGAAGACGGTGTTCACGAATACTTAATCAACTACAGTGCAGATAACGTTAAGTGCACAAAGAGATTATTTACTTATATTGATAGCAAAAAACCAGTGATCAAACCTATTTCCTACAATGGAAGTGACAAGCCTACAGGATCTGAAGGGGCTGAAGAGGGATACTACAGAGAAGCAGTAACAGTTGTATTAAAAGTAGAAGAGGACAACTTGGTTAATCCTGAAAAACTAGAAGGTATAACTCTTGAAAATGAAACAACAGGTGATCCAATAGACTTTCGTAGAAATAGCGATAACGAATTTGTTGCTACAACAAAAGGAGATGGAGTATATCGTATTTCCGGTAAGGAAATAGATAAGGCTGGAAATGAAAATGAAGATTTTGAGAGAACTTCATTCACAATAGATACAAAGGTTCCTGAAGTAGAAGTGAAGTTTGATAACGATAATGTGAAGAATGAAAAATACTTCAACGCTTCTAGAACAGCCACAATCACTGTAAAGGATACAAACTTTGGAGCTGAAGACAAATTAGAATCATTAACAATCAATGCTAAATCAGGTTCACCAAAGAATGGTGCCTGGGAAGGTTCAGGAGATTCATATTCAAAGAAGATAACCTTCGATGAAGATGGTATCTACGATTTGACATTTAGTTGCAAAGATAAAGCAGGAAATTCTACAGAGACAACAACAGTAAAAGAGTTTGTTATTGATACAAAGAAACCAGAGATTTCAGTTTCATATAACAACAATAATGTAAAGAATGAAAAGTACTTTAATGCAGCACGAAAAGCTACAGTAACAATCAATGATTTGAGCTTTTCTGAATCTCTTGTAAAGGTGGAGAAAACTGGCGATAACGCATTGCCATCGCTTGACAGTTTCAGCGGCAATGAAAATAGTAACAGCGCTTCAATGACTTTTGATAAGGATGGAAAATATTCATTCAAAGTAACATGTGAAGATTTGGCTGGAAATGTATCTGATGGTTTTTCAAGTGATGAATTCATTATAGACACAGTTGCACCAGAGATTGAAATTACAGGCGTTGAAAATATGTCTGCTAATAATGGAGCGGTTGAGCCAGTAATTAATGCAACAGATTTGAATCTGGTGGATACAGATATTTCAATAACAGTCACAGGCTCAAACAATGGTCAAATAGCGCTTAATAAAGTGACAAGCAACATAAAAGATGGCTTTAATTACAAATTAAGTGATATTCCACATGAAAAAGCAAATGATGATCTTTATACATTAGAGGCGAAGATTACAGATAGAGCTGGAAATGAGACGAATAAGAAAATCCAGTACTCAATTAACAGATTTGGTTCTGTTTACGTTTTAGGTGATGCAACAAAGAAAATGGTTGATGGA
>JAILAV010000008.1 GCA_024681435.1 Pseudobutyrivibrio sp.
AGATACCAGAGATTTGGCAGCATATGAAAAGACGGGAAAGTTTGATGGTGTTTACCATGTACTTCACGGAGCAATATCTCCAATGGCAGGTATTGGCCCTGGAGATATTAAGCTGAAGGAATTGATGGTTCGATTGCAGCAAAATGATGTTCAAGAGGTAATCGTGGCAACTAACTCATCTCTTGAAGGCGAGACCACAGCTGCATATATAAGTAAGCTGATTAAGCCAACAGGAATAAGGGTAAGCCGAATTGCATCAGGTGTTCCAGTAGGTGGAAATCTGGAATACATAGATGAAGTTACATTGCTTAGAGCCTTAGATGGTAGAACAGAATTATAATTAAAGAATGTAAATAGTAAGCAGCAGAGTAAGTTCTGCTGCTTTTTTGGTGCATTTACTTATATTTGTTTGTATAAAAATATCATAAAGGTATTGACAAGTGTTATAGATAGTATTACTATACTACCAAAAGGGGTTAACAGGTTAAAAGTTAACAAAATATTAAGCTAATATTAAGAACTATTAACAAAAATTACCTTAAATTATTGAAATAAGGGAAATAAACCATTAAAATAATAAAATGTGGTTTAATGTTAAATAATTAACATTGTAAAGTGGAGGAGAATGCAGTGAGAAAAATGTATCTAAGAGGTGCTGCCAGGAAAACTGTGGCAGCGATGGTGTTATGCGCTTTAATTTTCTCTACTACTGGGGTTAGTGTTTACGCCGAGGGAGACGTAGATACAGAAGTAGAAGAGGAAGTAGATGATAGTGCTGAACAGCCATCAGAAAATCAAAATGAAGAAATTTCTAAAGAGCCTGAAGTAAGCGGAACTTCAGAACATCAAGAAGACGAATCAACTCTTACAGACAAAACTGATTCTAAGGAAGAATCTGATTCTGTAGGAGAATCTAAGGATGAAATTCTGTCTACTGACAATCAAAAAAATCAGCAAGAACAAGTAGTAGGATTTGAATTAAATAAGGAAGATTCAGCTTTGGACCCATCAATGTTAGAAGCCTCTCTCATTGAAAATCCAAACATGCAAAATTTAGGCTGCAGTCTGCCAGAAGCACCAGAAGAGCCTGAATGGTCTGAGTGGGAATCAAATAATAACGGAACACATTCAAGACATCGAACAGTAATAGGTGAAAATGGCGAAGAAACTACAGAAACAGAGACCAAAGATTGCGAATTTGTAGAAGAAGTAGTAGGTGATGAAATAGTTCTGAAATGTCCTGACTGCCAGTATGTTTCTGAAAGATGGAGTGCAAAGCCAGAGATTACAGATGTATCTCCTGACGAAGGAGAGAACAACTCGGTTTTTTATGAGCCAATAACTGTATCAGCTAATATCTCTTGTGAAGATGTTAGAAGGTCAATCGCCGCTTCTGAAAATTCAACAGGTGAAGAATTATTTGAGGCATATAAAAACAGTTATGATGTGACTTTAGCTATTCAAAAGCTTGAAAGCAATGAAGAAATCCATATTAAGCCAGAGGTGAAGCTAGAGGGAGACACTCTAACTTATACATGGAAGGTGCCAGCCGATGAAAATGAAAAAAATATATTTTATGTAATCGGTGGTATCGTAGCAACAAATGTTAAGCGTAATGTTACAGAGACATATAAATTGAACTATACAGTTTATATTTCTGATCCAGAAGAGGTAATTCAAAAGGCATCATTTACCGTCAATGGTAAGGATGATTTTAGTTATGATGCTGATGATATGAGCCAGCATTGGTACTCAAATAAAGGGGATAAAACGGATAATCTAAAAGTAAGAATATCTTCGGAAAGTTATGGAAATAAGGTATTAAAAATAGATTCATTTGAAGAAATTAAAGATGGTAAAGCAATCCATGTATATCAATCTAGCGGTCAGCCACCAAGAGTATATCAGGTGCCTTATGAGAAGCATTTTTTATGGTGGACATGGACATGTTACAGAGACGAAGTGACATATGATTTTGAGTATGACTTACCAACAGAACTTGACGGAGTTCACGAATACTTAATCAATTACAGTGCAGATAACGTTAAGTACACAAAGAGATTATTTACATATATAGATAACGTAGCTCCTATAATAACTCCTGTTTCCTATAACGGAAGCGACAAGCCTACAGGTTCTGAAGGAGCAGAAGAGGGATATTACAGAGAAGCAGTAAAAGTTGTATTAAAAGTAGAAGAAGACAACTTGATCAATCCTGAAAAGCTAGAAGGTATAACACTTAAAAATGAAACAACAGGTGATCCAATAGATTTCTGTAGAAATAGCGATAACGAATTTGTTGCTACAACAAGCGGGGATGGAGTATATCGTATTTCCGGTAAGGAATTAGATAAGGCTGGAAATGAAAATAAAGATTTTGAGAAAACTTCATTCACTGTAGATACAAAGGTTCCTGAAGTAGAAGTGAAGTTTGATAACGACAATGTGAAGAACGAAAAATATTTCAATGCTTCTAGAACAGCGACTATTTCTGTTAAGGATACTAACTTTGGAGCTGAAGATAAACTTGAATCGTTAACAATCAATTCCAAAGTAGGTTCGCCAAAAAGTGGTGCCTGGGAAGGTTCAGGTGATTCATATTCAAAGAAGATAACTTTCGATGAAGATGGTATCTATGACTTGGCATTTAGCTGCAAAGATAAAGCAGGAAATTCTACAGAGACAACAACAGTAAAAGAGTTTGTTATTGATACAAAGAAACCAGAGATTTCTGTTTCATATAACAACAATAATGTAAAGAATGAAAAGTACTTTAATGCAGCACGAAAAGCTACAGTAACAATCAATGATTTGAGCTTTGCTGAATCTCTTGTAAAGGTGGAGAAAACTGGCGATAACGCATTGCCATCTCTTGACAGTTTCAGCGGCAATGAAAATAGTAACAGCGCTTCAATGACTTTTGATAAGGATGGAAAATATTCATTCAAAGTAACATGTGAAGATTTGGCAGGAAATGTATCTGATGGTTTTTCAAGTGATGAATTCATTATAGACACAGTTGCACCAGAGATTGAAATTACAGGCGTTGAAAATATGTCTGCTAATAATGGAGCGGTTGAGCCAGTTATTAACGCAACAGATTTGAACCTTGTGGATACAGATATTTCAATAACAGTCACAGGGTCAAACAATGGTCAAATAGCGCTTAATAAAGTGACAAGCAACATAAAAGATGGCTTTAATTACAAATTAAGTGATATTCCACATGAAAAGGCAAATGATGATCTTTATACATTAGAGGCGAAGATTACAGATAGAGCTGGAAATGAGACGAATAAGAAAATCCAGTACTCAATTAACAGATTTGGTTCTGTTTACGTTTTAGGTGATGCAACAAAGAAAATGGTTGATGGA
>JAILAV010000022.1 GCA_024681435.1 Pseudobutyrivibrio sp.
AGGTGTAATAAGTCGTATATAATTGTCCAGAGACGTAATACGTTGTATAACGATTATCTCTTTGAGAACGATTAATGCTTCGAACGTGCCGTATTTAGGCATTTTCAAGTCGAGTTGCTGTTTACCTGTTGTGTACGGTAGAAAGCTCAGGACTACTGTATACAACTGGTGGCAACTTTTTTATGAGTACATATGGATCTATTATCTCGCCACAGATGATAAGGTTTTATCTAATCTCTTGAAATTGATTGATAAGTGTCCACAATTTTTCATTTGATTCTGCTGACATACTATAACAACCTGTTCCAGAGTTATACATATCACAATCATCAGTAGCAGGAAATACCGTTCCAATGGTTCCATCACTTCTAGTCATATACAAAGCAGTATAGAATGGACAATTACTCTGACCTTTTTCCTTTGTTGAATTAGACAGTAAATCTTCGATTTCCTTTATAACTTCAAGGTCCTCACAATGTAAGCGGCGGACCTGACCTTCTGAAATTTCTAATCCAACCGGAGTATATGACATATTTCCTGAGATCCATATATCAATTGCTACAATATCATGAATTTCTTCTGGAGAAAAATCAGCTGCACCAGATAATCCTTCTGGAGAAAATAGTGGATACCACTGGATATTTTCAGGGTCAACATCCAATGACACATCTGCGTAAGATACTTCTCCGATCATAACCCCGCCGCGGTGAAGCATCGTTAAATAATCATGACCATTTGCACTCCATTTATCACAGTCACCTGTGCTATATGACTCGTCTTCATATACTGTATGTAAATCTATGCCATCAAGATTAAAGTTCTCTTTGCTCAAGCTATTAGTGCGGATATTGTAGATATACATGTCTGTATTATCCATTGGATGAAGATAAACAACATTTCCATCAGCACTTACATATTTCTCACAAGCACTATCTCCTTGTGTGTAATTGCATCCAATAGGTTCAAGATCTACAGCATTTACAATCGCTCTATTCTCCTTTGAATATACAAACAATCCATAATATCCACTGAAAATTATCTTGTCACTATCAGCATAAAGTATTTCCGTAGAATCAGCGCCTTCGTCATCTGCGAGATTGACAACCGGACTCTTTACTTCCAGGCTCGTTGCATCAGCTACAACTGGTTGAACATCTGAAACGTCTGATACTTCCTGTGGTTCACTTCCTTCTACGTTTAAACGGTTTGTAGGATTTGTCATAAAGCAAACCACTATAACCATACTTGTAATGACAGCAGCAACTATTATCCAAAAAGATGGCTTCTTGTAATTTAAAACGCCTTTAACTCTACCTTTAACTCCCGTTTCGCCAAAAGCTAATGGGCAAACAGATATGAATCTCCTCTGAAGGCTACAATCTAGTAATGCCTGAGAATATGCAGCTCTATAATCCTTTTTCTTATTTCTGATAACTCTTTCATCACAAGCAGCCTCGATATCCCTGCATAGAAGAGTATATGCTACCCAAGATAACGGATTGAACCAATACATCGTAAGGAGAATAAATCCTAATGGTTTCCACCAATGATCATACCTTTTAAGATGTGCTTTCTCATGGGCTACGACAAATTCCAAAGTCCTATCATCCAATCCGGAAGGAACATATATTGCTGGACAAAGTGTCCCAAGAATGAACGGCGATTCCACATCATCACATTCCCATATTCTTCCATTTAAATGAACTGACGCCCTAACTCTACGCTTAAGCATAATGAAGCTGATAAGCGCATATATCAGCATTACAGCCATTCCAACTACCCAAATGTCACTAGCGACAGATACTAAAATCTGCATTGGATTGGCACTTGCAACCTCTGCAGGAGAAAAGTTATTTGTAATAATAGGGTTCACAGTTTTATCTATGATTGTTATTCCCGAATCTATCTGCGGTTGCTGTGCAACGACAATGTTTTCAGGGATTACTTTATTACTCGGCAAAAGACTAAGGGTACTTTCAAACGAAAATGGACATACTAATCGGATTGCCACCAGCCCCCAAAGCAAACATATTATCCATTTTGGTGCTTTTTTCAGTAATCGCCTTGTGATAAGAACTGCTACAATCAGCCATGAAGAGTTAATTGAAAGGTTTAAAATCCGCAAAAATATAGAGCTCATTTCTCATCCTCCCCATCCTTAAATGTATCTATCATTCTTTGGATTTCATCAATATCTTTTTTGTTTAATTTATTCCTAGATGTAAATGCTGCTATAAATGCTGGAAGAGATCCTTTAAATGAATCCTCAACAACTTGCTCGCTCTTGGCGGAATAGAACTCCTCTTTACTTATTAGCGATGAAACATTTCCATCAACATTTTGAAACACCCCTTTTTCACACAGCTTTCTTAGTACAGTGTAAGTAGTAGGTTTTTTCCAATTCAATTCCTTTTTGCAAATTTTAACCAGCTCCCCTGAAGAGATAGGTTCATTGGCCCAGA
>JAILAV010000025.1 GCA_024681435.1 Pseudobutyrivibrio sp.
AGATGGTGTTGCATTTGTATTCATGGGTCACGGTACAAGCCACACTGCAAAGGTTACTTACAGTCAGATGCAGACACAGATGGATGAGCTTGGTTATGATAACGTATTTATCGGTACTGTAGAGGGTGAGCCAGAAGAGACCTCTTGCGAGAACATCATCGCTGCAGTTAAGGAAGTTGGTTATACAAAGGTTGTTCTTCGTCCACTTATGGTTGTTGCAGGTGACCATGCAAACAACGATATGGCTGGTGATGATGAGGATTCATGGAAGTCTATGTTTGAAGCAGATGGTTCATTTGAATCTATTGATTGTCAGATCTATGGACTTGGTGAGATTGCAGACGTTCAGGATGTTTACGTTTCACATTTAAAAGATGTAATTAAATAGTTTTTTAAGGGGGAGGGATTTTGGCTCTCCCCTTATATTTTTATTTAGGTAGGATATTATAATGAAAAAGAAAGTTTTAAGTTTATTAGTTGTTTCGGTTATGGCAATTGCCATGGTAGCTTGCGGTAATAAGGAAGCAGCAACAGAGCCACAGGATACACAGATTGAAGAAGCAGCAGAAGAAACAGTAGCTGAGGAGGCTCCTACAGAAGACACAGAAGAGACAGCTGAAGCTACAGGTATTGATTTAGAGGATGGAGTTTACATCGTAGATTTCAATACTGATAGTAGCATGTTCCATGTAAACGAAGCTCTTAACGGCAATGGAACATTGACAGTAGAGAATGGTGAAGCAACAGTTCATATTACACTTGCAGGAACAGGTATTTTAAATCTTTATGTTGGAATGGCTGAAGATGCTCAAAGTGATGAAGCAAATTGGCTTGAACATACAGATGATGAAGTAACATACGAAGATGGTACTACAGAAACTGTTTATGGATTTGATGTGCCAGTTGAAGCACTTGATACAGAGTTTGACGTAGCTCTTATTGGTTCAAAGGGTACATGGTATGATCATAAGGTAAGTGTTTCTAATCCAAGACTTCTTGAAGACTAAATAAAAAAATATGAAGAGATTGAAATTATTAGCTGCAGCGTTGGCGTTTTGCCTTATAGGCTGCGGCTTTTTTAATAACACAACTGAATCTGTTACTGTCAATTGCCAAGTTTTTCTTACCGGCGGAAGCGGAAGAGCCTCTGTGGAATCTCCTGCCAAAGTAGTAGATGCAGGGGATGAAAAGACAGTAGAATTGGTTTGGTCCAGCCCATATTATGACTACATGATTGTAGATGGCACAAGATATGAGAATGAGGCCAAAGAAGGAGATAATTCCGTATTTACGATACCATTCTCAAATTATGACACGGAGTTTTCTGTTATAGCTGATACTACAGCTATGAGCGAACCCCATGAAATTGAGTACCAAATTACGGTGTATAATACCGACACCGCTGACTTAAAATCAAGCGAAGATGTTCCTTTGGAGCCTGTTGAAGAGGCTTATGATTTAGGAGGGCTAAGCTATGATCATGAAATGGATTTAGAATATGCCAGCGGTTTTTCTGTTGGATACTATTTAGATAGTAAACAAAATGAATATAAATTTGTAACTATACAGGGCGTTGGTTCTTCAAAGACCAATCAATACTTTTTATTTGCACCAGTGGGGACAAATCCTAAAGTCTCTGACAATGTGGCTGTAATTACAGAACCATGTAGTACTTATTTAGTGTCAACTTCAGTGATGGATTACATTTCAAGAATAGATAGCTTAGATAGAATTGCTTTTTCTGGAACAAAGGCATCTGATTGGTATGTAAAAAAAGCAAAGAAAGCAATGGAGGATGGCTTAATCTTATTTGCAGGCAAATACTCAGCTCCTGATTACGAGCTTCTTGTTTCTAGTGGCTGTGATTTTGCCATAGAAAACACCATGATTTTCCATAATCCAGAGGCAAAAGAAAAGCTTGAGGAGCTTGGAATTCCTGTAATGGTGGAAACCTCTAGCTATGAGACAACACCCCTTGGTCGTTTGGAATGGATAAAGCTATATGGCGCTATCTACGATAAAGAAGATTTGGCAACTGAGGTTTTTGACCAGCAAAAGTTAAGAGTTTTGCAAGTGACAGAAAAGGAAAACACTAATAAAACTGTAGCATTCTTTTCAATAAGCTCGAATGGTCAAATTACCGTAAGAAAATCTAATGACTATATTTCAAGCATGATTAAGATGGCTGGTGGCAACTATGTGCTTAAGGATTTGTATGATTCTGAAAATGCGTTATCCACTATGAAGATGACAGCAGAGGACTTTTATTTGGTAGCAGCTGACGCAGATATTTTGATTTATAACAGCACTATTGAAGGTGAGCTTAAATCCGTGCAGGAGCTTCAAGGTAAACTTCAATCATTAGAGGACTTTAAGGCCATAAAAGATGGTGAAGTCTATTGTTTAAAGGAAGGCTATTTCCAAAAAAGCACAAGTGTGGCAGAATTTATAGAAGAGCTACATGAAATTTTAAATGGTTCTTATAAATCGGGAGAATGTTTTTATAAACTTAAGGAGTGAAAATGAATCAAGGGAGAAATAGATATAGCGTATGTTTTGTGGCGATGATACTGATACTTGCTTTTTGTTTTATTCTGGGACTTGGAGTGGGCAGTGCAGATATTAAGGTATCAGAGATAATCAAATCATTAATCGCGCCAGGAGAGGTATTCTTCGGCAAGATTATTATATCTATCAGATTGCCTAGAATCATTGCAGCTATTATTTTAGGTGGCGCACTTTCGGTGTCTGGATTTTTGCTTCAGATATTCTTCGGAAATCCAATAGCAGGCCCTTATGTACTTGGTATATCTTCAGGGGCCAAGCTATTTGTTGCCATATCAATGGTATTTTTAGTGGCAAGAGGTATTTATATCAGTTCTCTTGTTATGGTTGTGGCAGCCTTTTTAGGCTCACTTCTTTCTATGGCGATAGTTATAGTGCTGGCAGGCAAAGTAAAGAATATGTCTTTGCTTGTGGTATGTGGTGTCATGATTGGATATATCTGCTCAGCTGTAACAGAGTTTGTAATCACATTTGCAAATGATTCTAATATCGTAAATCTCCACAACTGGTCTCTTGGAAGCTTCTCAGGCATTAACTGGGAGCATGTTTTGGTTTCAGTTGTGATAGTTTTTGTCACAATTATTTTCTGCTTTATGTTATCAAAACCTATTGGCGCATATCAGATGGGTGAGTCCTATGCCAGAAACATGGGAGTAAATATTAAGAGACTTCGTGTGGTTTTAATTTTGTTATCAAGCATTTTATCAGCAACTGTAACAGCCTTTGCAGGACCAATTTCCTTTGTGGGTATTGCTGTTCCTCATATTATGCGTGGAATTATGAAATCCGCAAAACCGATAATTATGATTCCAGCCTGCTTTTTAGGTGGTGCCATAATTACCTTGCTTTGCGATTGTATTGCTAGAACAGCATTTGCACCAACTGAGGTTAGTATCAGTGCTGTTACTTCTGTTTTTCTTGCACCTGTTGTGATTTACATTTTGGTGGCAAGGAGGGTATCAAGCCGTGGATAATAAGATAAGCTTAGACGGCCTTGATGTAGGCTACAACAAGTCTATAGGTGTAGTTAATGACGTATCCTTTGATGTTGCGCCAGGGGAGATTGTGGCTTTAATTGGCGCCAATGGTGCCGGAAAATCCACTGTTCTTAAGACTATAACAAGGCAGCTACAAAAGCTTTCAGGAGAGATTCGTATTTGCGAAATGAACGAGTCTGACATGACAGAAGAGGACATGTCTAAAGCTGTGTCAATGGTAATGACAGAGCATATTCATCCAGAGCTTATGACATGCTTTGATGTGGTTGCCACAGGAAGATATCCGTACACAGGTCGACTTGGTATTTTATCTGAGGATGATATTAAAGCTGTGGATACAGCCATTGAAATGGTAGGGGCGACAGAGGTTGAAAAAAAGGACTTCATGAAAGTAAGTGATGGCCAAAGGCAAAGAATTATGCTTGCCAGGGCAATCTGTCAGGATACAGATATTATGATATTAGATGAGCCTACATCATTTCTTGATATTCAATTCAAAATCGATATTTTATCAGTGATAAAGCGCCTTGCAAAGGAAAGCAAAAAGGCAGTTATTATGTCTATTCATGAGTTGGAATTTGTTCCGGCCATTGCTGACAAAGTCATTGGTGTAGCAGAAGGAAAAGTCTTTAAAGTAGGCACACCTTCAGAAATTTTAACAGGTGAAAATTTAGAAGCTATGTATCACATGGCAAGTGGCACAGGAAAGGTTATGGCAGATGGATTGTGGCAGTATGCCGCAGCATTAGAGAAATTATTATGGCAAAAGTAATTATGATTCAAGGCACAATGTCAAATGTAGGAAAAAGCCTTCTTGTAGGTGGACTCTGTAGAGTCCTTGCACAGGATGGTTATAAAGTTGCGCCTTTTAAATCTCAAAATATGGCCTTAAATTCCTTTGTCACAGCAGATGGTTTGGAACTTGGAAGAGCTCAGGCTATGCAGGCAGAATGTGCTAAGGTGACTCCTAGCGTTTACATGAATCCTATTCTTTTAAAACCGACCAATGATATTGGTTCTCAGGTTATAGTAAACGGAGAAGTTGTAGGCAATATGAGTGCTAGAGAATACTTCGCCTACAAGAAAAAGCTGATACCAGATATTATGGCAGCATACAATAAGCTGTCTGAATGGGCAGATGTAATTGTTATTGAGGGGGCAGGCAGCCCGGCTGAGATAAATCTTAAGGCAGATGATATTGTCAATATGGGCATGGCAAAGCTTGTTGATGCCCCAGTGCTTTTAATCGGAGATATAGATAGAGGTGGTGTCTTCGCCCAGCTTCTAGGAACTTTAGAATTATTAGAGCCTGATGAAAGACAAAGAGTAAAGGGACTTATTATAAATAAGTTTAGAGGAGATAAAAGTCTACTTGATTCAGGAATATCTATGATAGAGGAAAGAGGTCATGTTCCTGTAATTGGAACAGTGCCTTATGCCCGTCTTATGATTGATGATGAGGACAGCCTAAGCGAGAGATTGGATAATATGTCAGATAGCTGTGAAGCAGTGGTTAGCATTGCAGTTATCAGACTTCCAAAGATTTCCAATTTCACCGATGTGGCTCCATTTGAAAATCTAGATGGAGTATCAGTTAGATTTGTCACAAATCCAAGGGACATTGAAAAGGCTGACATGGTAATCATTCCAGGAAGCAAAAGCACAATCTCAGATATGATATGGCTGAGAGAATCTGGAATGGAAGCGGCAATAAAAAGATTTGTAATTAATAATCCTGTGGTAGGAATCTGCGGTGGGTTCCAGATGATGGGAGATACCATATTTGATCCAGATGGGGTTGAAGGAGATGTGGCAAGTGTCAGAGGGCTTGGTTTACTTCCTATCAAAACCCAGATGGTAGGTATGAAGCATCGCAGTCAGACTGAGGATTGTTTTGATGATATGACTGGAATTTATGAAGCATTATCCGGTGAGGAATTCATAGGATATGAGATTCATAATGGTACCAGTGAAATAGATGGAGATTTTAGTCATCTTGTGGAGCGAGATGATGAGGGCAATATTATTCTTGTTCAAAAGGAAAATATAATGGGCACCTATGTCCATGGTATCTTCGATAATGGAGATATAGCTTATATCCTGGCCCAGGAATTAGCTAAAAAGAAAGGTGTATCTCTAGACAAGCAAGCATCAGATTATATGAGCAAGAAGGAAATGGAATATGAAAAGCTTGCTGATATAGTTAGAAACAATTTGGACATGGATTTTATTTACAATTTGCTTAAGTGAGGCAACATGAATATAGAGTACGTTTTACCAACAGAAATAGAAAAAAGAAGCTTTGAAATCATTGGCAAAGAGCTTGAAGAAATGGGGATAACTATCCCACCAGAGCAGGAGCCTATAACAAAGCGCGTCATACATACCAGTGCTGATTTCGATTATGCAAATACTATGCGTTATTCTACAGGCAGCATTGCAAAGGCAAAAGAGCTTATAAAAAATGGTGCAAGCATTGTTACTGATACAAATATGGCACTTGCCGGAATCAACAAAAAGACTTTGGCAAAGTACGGCGGTCAGGTTTACTGCTTTATGGCAGATGAAGAAGTGGCAGCTGAGGCAAAAGAGCGTCAGGTTACACGTGCTACAGTATCAATGGAGCGTGCAGCAGCATTGGGATTTCCTGTTATATTTGCAATAGGAAATGCCCCAACAGCATTGATATCTCTTTATGAAATGATGGAGGCAGGAAAGTACACTCCGGATTTTGTAATAGGGGTTCCAGTTGGATTTGTAAATGTGGTGGCAGCAAAGGAATTATTCTTAAATTCCAATGTGCCATATATCATAAATGAGGGCCGTAAAGGTGGTAGCAATATTGCAGCGGCAATCGTAAATGCGATACTTTATAATATAGATAAATAAATCTATTAAGGAGACAAATTGCGCAAAGGATTTACTACAGGAAGCTGTGCAGCAGCGGCTGCCAAGGCGGCTACTTACATGCTGCTTGCTGGTGTAAAAAAAGAAAAAATGAATATTGAGACACCTGCAGGTATTATGTTTGATGCAGATATTGTAGACATCCTTATGTCAGAAACAAGTGTTAGCTGCGCTGTCATAAAAGATGGAGGCGATGACCCAGATGTCACCACAGGAAGTCATGTAGTAGCTACAGTATCTATTGAAAAAGAAAGCGACGAGGTGACAAAGGAACCAGTTATCAATATTGATGGTGGTGTTGGTATAGGTCGTGTTACATTGCCAGGCCTTGATCAACCTGTAGGGAATGCAGCAATCAATCATGTTCCTAGAGAGATGATTGAAAAGGAGGTTATGGAGGTATGCCATCTATTAGATTTTAATGGCATATTATCCATAGTGATTTCAGTTCCAGAGGGAGAAGAACTGGCTGGTAAGACCTTCAATCCAAGACTTGGAATTGTTGGAGGTATTTCAATACTTGGCACCACAGGAATAGTGGAGCCTATGAGCTCAAAAGCTCTTATTGATACCATTAATGTAGAATTGAAGCAAAAGAAAGCATTAGGAAATGCCAATGCAATTGTTTCACCTGGAAACTATGGCTTGAAATTCATGGCAGAAAGTTACGACTATGATTTGGACCAAAGTGTAAAATGCTCTAACTTCATCGGTGAGACTGTGGATATGGCATGTTCATTAGGCTTTAAGGGAATGCTTATTACAGGTCACATAGGAAAGCTTATTAAGGTGGCCGGAGGTATTATGAATACCCATTCCCATGAGGCAGATTCCAGAATGGAGATTTTGGCAAGCTGTGCTCTTAGAGCAGGAGTAGATGCCGATGCAGCAAGAAGGATTCTAGATTGTCTCAATACAGAAGAGGCTTTGCACATTATTGATGATGAAGGACTTTTACATAAGACAATGGAAATTGCCCTAGAAAAGATATTGTTCTATCTTGATTTTAGAGCAGGAGGAAGAATAAAGCTTGAGTGTATTCTTTACTCAAATGAGTTTGGACTTTTGGCAGAATCTAAAGGGGCAATTGCTATGATAAAGGAGAGAGAATGATTTACTTTGTGGGAGCAGGCTGCGGAGCCGCTGATCTTATAACTGTTCGTGGAATGAAGCTACTTCAGCAGGCAGATGTAATTATCTATGCAGGGTCACTTGTGAATCCTGAACTGCTTGATTATTCAAAACGTAAATGCGAAATATATAACAGTGCAACCATGACTCTTGATGAGGTAATGATAGTAATGATTGCAGCAGAGACATCAGGAAAAATGGTTGTTAGACTCCACACTGGAGAGCCAAGCATATATGGGGCTATTCAAGAGCAGATGCATCTTTTGGATGAGAAAGGCATCTACTATGAAAGCTGTCCTGGTGTAAGTGCATGTTTTGGTGCAGCAGCTAGTCTTAATCTGGAGTATACGCTTCCAGATGTTAGCCAGACTCTGATAATTACCAGAATGGCTGGAAGAACCAGTGTCCCTGAAAAGGAATCAATTGAAAAGCTGGCTGCCCATAATGCCTCAATGGCTATATATCTTAGCAGCGGAATGCTTAAGGAATTATCGAGACATTTAATTAACGGTGGATATCGCAGTGATACACCAGCAGCTATTGTTTACAAAGCAAGCTGGCCAGATGAGGAAAAATATATTTGTACCGTAGGCACATTAGCTCAGACAGCGGAGGCTCACGGAATTAAGAATTTGGCAGTTGTTTTAGTTGGAGATGTGATATCAAAATCAGGGTATGCTCTATCAAAGCTTTACGACCCGGATTTTGAAACAGCCTATAGAAGTAGGAGAGATTAATATATGCTAATTCAAGTGGTTTATTTCACTGATAATGGCAATAGTATATTTGATAGGTTGGTGACAGAATGTCCTGAGGATTTGTTTGTTGCAAAATCAAAGGACCAGTCTTTAGATGACTGGGTTAAGTCAGGCTTTGATACACATCTGCCTATAGTTTTTATTTGTGCTACAGGAATTGCAGTACGAGCTATAAGCCCTTATGTGGAAAACAAGCTTACTGATAGTCCAGTTATTGTAATTGATGAGCTTGGTCAATTTGTTATTTCTGTATTGTCAGGTCATGTAGGAGGAGCCAATGCCCTTGCTGAAAGATTAGCCAAAGCCCTTGGGGCAACACCTGTTATTACTACAGCTACAGATTTAAATAATGTATTTGCTATTGATTCTTTTGCTGAGAAAAATGGCTTAAGAATTCTTGATAAGAAGCAGATCAAATCTGTTTCAGCGAAGCTACTTAGAAATGAAGTTATAGTCATTAAAAATGAACTTGAAAATATAGTTTTTGAAGGGCAGCAGCCAGAGAATGTAATCCTAAGTAATGATGCGAATAATTATGATGTGCTTATAACAAATGAAGAAAGAGACGAGGATTGTTTAGTTTTAATTCCAAGGAAACTAATTCTTGGTATGGGCTGTAAGAAGGATAAGCCTTTTGAAGAGCTTTTAGATTTTGTATCAAAGCATTACGCGATTGATGATTTACGAAAGGATATTTATGCCATCACATCTATCGATGTAAAGGCAAAGGAGAAAGGTCTTCTTACCTTGGCAGCCTTTCTTGATACTTGGTTAATTACTTTTTCTGCTGAGGAATTAGAAAAGGTACCAGGTGATTTTTCTACCTCTGATTTTGTGAAAAAGACAGTGGGGGTGGATAATGTAAGTGAAAGATCAGCAGTGATTTTAGGAGCTACCCTTACAAAGGAAAAGTGTGCCGAAAATGGCATGACACTTGCAGAGGCAGTTAGAAATATTAGGAGTTTTGTATGGTAAATAATAAGTCAGGACAAATTTACATCATAGGCATGGGACCAGGATTAAAGCAAATGATGACAGCAGATGCTTTCGAGGCAATGGAGCAGGCAGATGTTATCGTTGGCTATACAGTTTATATTGATTTAGTTAGAGAGCATTTTCCTGACAAGGAATTTTTCACAACTCCTATGCGACAGGAAATCGAAAGATGCAGAGCCTGCTATGACTTTGCAATCGAAGGAAAGAATGTGGCGTTCATTTGTAGCGGTGATGCTGGAGTATATGGCATGGCTGCGCCTATGCTTGAGCTTCTTTGTGAATACAAGGAAAAGGGGAGCATAAGCGAAGATAACATTGTGATTATTCCTGGTGTTACAGCTGCTATTTCTGGTGCAGCAGTACTTGGCGCTCCACTTAATCATGACTTTTGTGTAATCAGTCTCAGTGACTTGCTTACACCATGGGAGGTAATCGAAAAGAGATTGCAGGCTGCCATTGCAGGAGATTTTGCAATTGCTATATATAATCCCTCTAGCAAGAAGCGCCATGATTATTTGCAGAGGGCTTGTGACATTATGCTTGCAGCAGGGGCTGATGAGAGTAGAGCCTGTGGCTATGTGGAAAATATTGGCCGCGAAGGAACAAAGGCTGTTACATGCAATTTGAAGGAGCTTAGAGAAGCTCAGGTTAATATGTTTACAACAGTATTTATTGGAAATAGTAAAAGCAAAGTTATAGCTGGTAAGCTGGTAACAAAAAGAGGCTACGAAATCTAATGAAGAAGGTTATTATTTTCGGAGGAACTACAGAGGGACGTCAACTAGCTGAGAGTCTTGCTAGCGCAGGAGTGGGCTCTGTCTATTGTGCTGCTACTGAATATGGGAAGCAGCAGATAGAACAGTCTGATTTCATCCAACCTCGAATTGGCAGAATGGATTGGCAGGAAATGGCAAAACTTTTTAGAGAGGTTAATCCCGATGCTATAGTTGATGCCACTCATCCATTTGCTGAGGTGGTAAAAACCGAAATTGAAAATGCTCTTTTTGATTATGGCGATGTTCCATTTTTTAGAGTTACCAGAGACGAAGAGGATATAGATTACAGCAACTGTATTTTTTTTGATAATGCCAAGGATTGTGCAGATGCTTTGGCAAATACTACAGGTACAATATTCCTTACCACAGGAAGTAAGGAATTAGAGGTATTCTGTCAAAACGAGAGCTTGAAAGAGCGCATTATTGCCCGTGTTATTCCAAGTGAGGAAAGCCTTAAAATCTGCGCGGATAGTGGTCTAAAGGGCAAGCAGATAATTGCTATGCAAGGACCATTTTCTGCAGGTATGAATCTGGCTATGCTTAGAGAATGTGATGCCAAAATAATGGTTTTAAAAGAAGGTGGCAAGTCCAGCGGAGAGGCAGCCAGAATCATTGCGGCAAATAAGGCTAATGTTAAATGCTATGTAATTAAGCGCCCTGAGGAAAAAATCAAAGGTTACAGCCCATACATGGTTAGAGAAAAGCTTTTTGAAGAACTGGGAATCAAGCTTGAAGAGCCTTATAGTGATATAACTCCAGATATTAAAATCCATGTTACCTTGGCTGGTTTTGGTATGGGCTTTGGCTCTGTTACAGAGGAAGTTAAATCGGCTATGGCTGAGGCAGATTATATTTTTGGCGCCCCAAGAATGCTTTTTGGAGTGGAAACAGATAGCAAGAAATATCCTTACTATCTGGCTAAGGATATATTGCCAAAGCTTGATGAGCTAGCTGAAAATATTACTGTAGGAACTAAGAAAGCTCTAGTACTTTTTTCTGGAGATACAGGATTTTACAGCGGCACTACAAAGCTAAAAAAGGCTTTGGAGGAAAAGGGCACATATAAAGTAAATGTGCTACCAGGTATTTCTTCTATTTCAGCACTTGCAGCAAAGGTCGGTGAAACCTGGCAGGATTCAAAGCTTGTTAGCACCCATGGTATAGATGAAGATATCTGGATTCCACAGCTTATAGATTTTGTAAGCCATAATGAAAAGGTATTTGCTCTTACATCCGGTGCAAAGGATATTCGACTCATTGGAGAAATCCTACAGAATCTGGAGGGTGATGGAGCTAGAAGATTTGTAATTTATATAGGCACAAATTTGTATGCTGACGAAAAAATCAGCAAGCTTACTACAGATAAATGTGCCAACTACAATGAAGATGGACTAAGTACTGTCTTAATTAGAAATAATAAGGTTGAGCCAAAGCCCCTAGCACCTGGATTGTCAGATGATGAGTTTATCAGGGACAAAGTGCCAATGTCTAAAGAAGAGATTAGAGCTCTTTCTATTTGTAAGCTAAAAGTTACGGAAAATGCCATATGCTTTGACATTGGTAGCGGCAGCGGCTCTGTAGCTGTTGAAATGGCACGACTTGATTCAAGTGTAAGGGTCTATGCCGTTGAGCTTAAGGATGAAGCCTGTGCTCTTACTCAAACTAATATTGATAAGTTTAATCTTAAAAACGTAAAGCTTATCAGAGGAACAGCACCTGAGGCATTGGAAGGTCTGCCAGCTCCAACTAATGTATTTATTGGTGGAAGCGGAGGCAGATTAGACGAGATACTAAAGACTTTACAGGCATTTAATACACCTATTCGTGTAGTGATAAATGCGGTTACGATAGAGACTGTTTCGGAAATAATGAACGTCATAAAAAGATATGATTTGCAGGATGTTGATATCACTCAGGTCACCGTTAGTAAATCAAAACACGTTGGCGAATATAATATTCTACAGGGCCAAAACCCAGTCTTTATTGTAGCGTTTAGTTTGTAATTATCATTGACTAAGTAAGAGATAACCTATGGATTATTCAAGAATTATGATAGCTGCTCCTAAGAGTGGCAGCGGAAAGACTACAATCACTTGTGGTATTTTGCAAGCATTGAAAAATAAAGGATTGAGCCCTTGTTCTTTTAAGTGCGGTCCAGATTATATTGATCCTATGTTTCATA
>JAILAV010000029.1 GCA_024681435.1 Pseudobutyrivibrio sp.
GGCTTTACTGTCTCGTAGTTTACAGGGTTTAGAAATATTCCATCTACCCCTTCATCTATCATCTCTTCAATCTGCTGATTCTGTTTTTCCTGGTCCTGGGAAGGATCTCGACATATTAAGACATCACCATTTACCTCTACCAATTCCTCCAAATGAGCATTCATATCCTGAAAATATGGATTGTTCATCTGCATGTAGGTAGCGCCGAATTTGTAGGTTTTTCTTTCCAGTGATTTTGTGCTATGAAAGTCTGCACCTCGACATGCACTTATTGTTAGAAGACATATAAATAATATGCCTACAGATACCCGCTCAATACGTTTTTTCATCCCCATTACCTTCCCTAAATACTTAAAGAAATTATACCATTTACAAGTTGTATACACAATTAACTAGGGCAAAAAAACACAGCCACCCGGAGAGATAGATGGCTGTGTCTATATATTTATGCAGCTTTCTTATTTCTTATGAAATCAACATATACTGCCATGAGAATAACCATACCTTTTACGATGTACTGCCAGTTTGAATCTACACCCATAAGATTCAAGCCATTGTTTAGAACACCGATTATGAGAACACCTATAAGAGTTCCTCCAATTTTACCAGAACCACCACTCATTGATGTTCCACCAACTACTACTGCTGCAATAGCATCCATTTCTGCGCCATCGCCTGCTGTTGGCTGACCTGAGTATAGTCTTGATGCAACTACAACACCTGCTATACCAGCCATCAATCCGGTGTAGGCATATACTCGGAACTTAACTTTCTCCACATTGATACCTGAGAATTTAGCTGCCTGTGCATTTCCGCCTACTGCATAGATGTGGCGACCAAGCTTTGTGCGATTGATGATTAGTGCTGCAATAATAAAGATAATTAGCATCAGGATTACAGGAGTAGGAATACTTCCAACATATCCTGCACCAGGGAATTTAAATGCATCTGTCATACATCTGATTGGTGCACCCTGTGTATATACAAGAGCGATACCCTTCGCAATATTCATTGATGCTAGAGTAACAATGAAAGGAGGGATATCTGTCTTACTTATGACAGTTCCGTTGAATACACCTACTATTCCACCTACCAATATGGCTGCTGCAAATCCAACAATCTCTGGCAAACCTAAAAACTCAACACATCCTGCCGCAACGCAACCTGATAATGCTATAACCGAACCAACAGAAAGGTCAATTCCTCCAAGGATGATAACCATTGTCATTCCAGTTGCAAGGAAAAGATTTGAAGCATTCTGTCTTAAAATATTTAATACATTTTTTGAAGTTAAAAATGTATTTCTTGTGGTTGGGAACACTATAAGGAAAACGCACATTGCTGCAAGAGCAATTATAATTCCTATATTTTCTTTAAAATAATTGGTAACGCTTTTTTTACATTTTACTAACATTACTATTTCCTCCTCTTCCAGATATTACTTGACCGCCAACTGCATAATCGATTCCTGCGAAACCTCTGTGTGGTCGATACATCCTGAAATTTCACCATCACGCATTACGTATATTCGATCACTCATATTTATGATTTCTGGAAGCTCTGAAGAAATCATAATAATTGACATTCCCTTTTTAATTAACTCATTCATTATTGCGTATATCTCTGCCTTTGCGCCTACATCAACGCCTCTTGTAGGTTCGTCTAAAATGAGTATATCTGGCTCTGTAGCCAGCCATCTTCCTATCATAACCTTCTGTTGATTTCCACCAGAAAGATTGCCGATGGTCTGGTCTTGAGATGGAGTCTTTGTATTCATCAAATCTATGTATTTCTGTGTAATTTCTTCTTCCTTGGTGTGATTAACAATCAGATTTTTTATAAACTGACCTAACACCTCGATGGTTGAATTGAACCTTACACTTTGAACTGCGTATAATCCTTCATCCTTACGGCTTTCCGGAACTAAGGCAATTCCATGCTTTAGGGCATCCACTGGAGTTTTAATTTTCACTTCCTTGCCCTTTACAAATACCTTACCTGTGCTTGATGGAGTCAGTCCAAAAATAGCTTTCATAGCCTCGCTTCGACCTGCTCCTACAAGTCCTGCAAATCCAATAATTTCCCCTTTCTTTAGTTCAAAGGAAACATCCTTAACCATCTTTCCATCAGAGATATTCTCGCACTTGAGAACAGTCTCGCCAGGCTCTAAATAATCTCTGGTGTAGTAATTTGTTAGTTCTCGACCAACCATCATTGATACCAGTTCATCTGTGGAGGTCTCTTTTACTACCTTTGTTCCAACCGCCATGCCATCTCGCATGACTGTTACTCTATCGCAAATCTCCCCCAATTCGCTCATCTTATGTGAAATATAGATAATGCCTACGCCCTTAGCTGCAAGGCTTCTCATTGTATCAAATAGGAAATTTATTTCCTTATCAGAAATAGAAGATGTAGGCTCATCCAATACAAGAATTCTAGAATTAACTGATATCGCCTTTACGATTTCAACCATCTGCCTTTGAGCTATGGTCAAATCGTCAATTAGCGATTCTGCATTTATGTTCATATCGTAGGCATCCAAAAGCTTTTGTGCTTCCTCAACCATCAAATCACGATTAATATTCAAAGTTTTACCTGGTTCACGGCCGAGGAAAATATTCTCTGCCACAGTCATATATGGAACCAAAACTAATTCTTGATGCACGATTGATATGCCTTCTGCTCGCGCTTCTAAAACGCCTGCAATATCAACCTTTTCATTTTCAATATATATTTCTCCCTCTTC
>JAILAV010000030.1 GCA_024681435.1 Pseudobutyrivibrio sp.
TGATCTTCAGTTCGTTGACTGTGATAATGATTCTGCAAAGCAGATTGAAGCAGTTAGACAGTTCATCCAGGATGACGTTGATTACATCGTAATCGATCCAATCGTATCAACAGGTTGGGATACAGTTCTTACAGAGTGCGAAGACGCTGGTATTCCTGTTATTGTTATCGATAGAACAATTGATGACAGTGACAAATATGTTTCATGGGTTGGTTCAGAGTTCATGAATGAAGGTCTTGCAGCTGGTACATGGTTAAAGGATTATGCAGAAGCTAAGGGTATTACAGATCTTAACATCCTTGTAATCGAGGGTTCTAATGGTTCATCAGCTCAGATTGGACGTACAGATGGATTTAAGAAGATTGCAGATGCAGAAGGATGGAACATCCTTGATTCTCAGGACGGTGACTTCACACAGGATGGTGGTCAGCAGGTTATGGAATCTTACTGCAAGTCTTATGAAGGTAAGTTCAACGTAGTTGTTTGCCAGAATGATAACGAAGCATTTGGTGCTATGGATGCTATGAAGGCAGCTGGTGTTTCTTACGGTGTTGATAAGGACGTAGTTCTTATTTCATTCGATGCTTGCAAGGCTGGTCTTGAGTACGTTCAGTCAGGCGACATCAACGCAGACTTCATGTGCTACCCACTTCAGGGTGAGTATTGTGCAGCAATCGTTCAGCAGCTTGAGAAGGGCGAGACAGTTGCAAAGCAGACATTCATGACAGAGCCATGGTATGTTGCTGAGGATATCCTTACAAGCATTACATACACAAACAATGCAGGCGAGGAAGTTACAGAGGATCTTGTACAGGTAACAGATGCAGCTTCACAGGCTTCATACTAAATCGTAAAGATATGTCATTAATAGGGAAGGAAGATTTCCTTCCCTATTCTTTTAAATAATATTTAAAAAGTTAGAAAGCGGAGAAAAGATTATGGATGAAAATTTGTTGATTACTATGAGAGACATATCCAAATCCTTTCCTGGTGTAAAAGCACTTGATCATGCACAGTTCACTTTGAGAAAAGGAGAAATACATGCATTGATGGGTGAAAATGGTGCTGGTAAATCTACACTGATTAAGGTTTTGACAGGTGTGTACTCTCTTGATGCTGGAGAGATTCATGTAGCAGGCTTTGATGGACCTATTATTAATCACTCTACGTTAGAAGCCCAGGAGAAGGGAATAGCGACAGTATATCAAGAGGTTAACCTTTGCCCAAATCTTACTGTTGCAGAAAATCTCTTTATTGGTCGTGAACCAAAAACAAAACTTGGAACCATCGATTGGCGTACAATGAACAAGCGCGCTAAAGAAATAATGGATGGTCTTGAAATCAATATTGATGTAACAATTGCACTTGAAAATTATTCTCTTGCAATTCAGCAGATGATAGCTATTGCAAGAGCTGTAGATATGGACTGTAAGGTTCTCATTTTAGATGAGCCTACTTCATCTCTTGATGATAACGAAGTAGAAAAGCTCTTTAAAGTAATGAGAGATCTTAAAGCCAAGGGAGTTGGAATTATATTTGTAACACATTTCCTAGAGCAGGTATATGCAGTATGCGACACAATCACTGTTCTTAGAAACGGTGAGTTTGCAGGCGAATACACTGTAGAGGAAATGCCACGTGTCAAGCTTGTGGCGGCAATGCTTGGCAAGGACTTCGATGATTTAGCTTCAATCAAAAAGGAAGGGGCTGGTCACGTGTCAGATGAAGTGGTTGTTGACGGTAAAGGTCTCAGCCACAAAGGAACTATCAAGCCATTCGATTTCGAAATCAGAAAGGGCGAAGTCGTTGGTATTACAGGACTGTTAGGTTCAGGTCGTTCCGAAATGGTTCGTTGTATCTATGGTGCTGATAAAGCTCAGACAGGTACTTTAAAGTTTAAGGGAAATGAGTTAAACATTAAGGAACCTTTAGATGCTATCAAAGCTGGCATGGGATATTTACCAGATGATAGAAAAGCTGACGGATGTATCGGAGATCTTTCAGTAAGGGAGAATATTATTCTTGCCCTTCAGGCTAGAAATGGAATGTTCAAGAAGATTCCTATTTCAAAGCAAAATGAAATCGCAGATAAGTTTATCGACATGCTTCAGATAAAAACAGCTTCTCGCGAAACTCCAATCAACCAGTTATCAGGTGGAAATCAGCAGAAGGTAATTCTTGCAAGATGGTTATGCACACATCCAGATTTCTTGATTTTGGATGAGCCAACCAGAGGTATCGACATCGGTACAAAGACCGAATTCCAGAAGCTAGCATTAAAGTTTGCTGAGGAAGAAGGTATGAGTATTGTATTCATTTCATCTGAAATAGAAGAAATGCTTCGTACTTGCACAAGAATGTATGTAATGCGTGATGGTGCTCAGGTTGGAGAAATATCTGGCGAAATGACTCAGGAATCAGTCATGTCAGCCATCGCAGGAGGTGTGTAAAATGGAAAACTTTAAAAAGCTGACAAAACAACCTTTATTTTTACCAATCTTCTGTATGATATTGGTACTTCTAATTAATCTGATTAAGTCACCAGCGTTTTTCTCAATTAGTATTAATAATGGTGTTTTATATGGTCGATTAATTGATATTTTAAACCGTGGTTCTGAGATTGCTATTCTTGCAGTTGGTCAGACATTGGTAGTAGCTGTTTCAGCCGGAACAGATATTTCCGTTGGATCAGTAATGTCTCTTTCAGCATGTAGCTGCTGTATGTTACTTGCTGGATATGGAAATAACTCAGTTTCAGTACTGGCAGTTCCAATGATTGTTGGAATGTTGTTTGGTGTATTAATGGGCGGTGTTTGTGGTGCATTCAATGGTGCACTTGTAGCAAAGTTAAAGATTCAGCCAATGGTTGCAACTTTGATTTTGTTTACAGCTGCCAGAGCGATTGGTTTGCTTCTTTGCAATAACCAGATTACGTATATACGATATGAGCCATATAAGTATTTAGGAAACTTCTTCCCTGGATGTCCTATACCAACACCACTTTTCGTGGCAATTGTCGTTATCTTAATTGTAGGTATATTACTTAGAAAAACAGCACTTGGCCTTTATATTCAATCAGTTGGTATAAATGGCAGAGCAGCAAGAATTTCTGGAATTAACTCAGATGTTATTTGCTTTATTTGCTATTTAGTTTGCGGACTTTGCGCAGGTATTGCAGGTATTGTTGCTTCATCAAGAATCTACTCAGCAGATTCAAATAATATCGGTCTTAACTACGAGCTTGATGCCATCCTTGCAGTAGCACTTGGTGGTAACTCACTTGGTGGTGGTAAGTTCAATCTTGCAGGCTCAATTATCGGTGCGTACACAATCCAGGCAATTACTACAACACTTCTTGCTATGGGTGTTTCAACTGATAAGGCACCAGTATTTAAGGCTATCATCGTTATTATAATCGTTGTAGTGCAGGCTCCTGCATTTAAGGCATACATGGCAGCACGTAAGGCTCAGAAGGCACAAGTAAAGGAGGCAGCATAATGAAGACGAAGAAGAAACTTGATACAAATACAGTGTTAATTATTATCACAATTTGCCTCTTCATATTTATGTATGCTGTTGGTTGTGTGATTTATCAGGATAAGGGATTTGGAAACTTCCAGACCTTCTTAAATGTTTTGATTAACAATGCAGGTTTAATATGTGTAACATGTGGTATGACCTGTGTAATGCTTACCGGCGGTATTGATATTTCCGTTGGTTCAGTAATTGCAATGGACTGTATGTTGCTTGTGTTTGGTATGACAGAGTGGCATATGGGAGCAGTTCCAATGGTAATTCTTGTTCTTGTTATTGGATTGATATTTGGTGCTGTTCAAGGATTTTTGGTAGGATATTTGGAAATTCAGCCATTCATTGTTACTATGGCAGGAATGTTCTTTGGTAGAGGTATGACAGCAGTTATCTGCTCAGGACAGATTTCTATCACAGAAGCTGATAATCCATTATTCTATTCATGGGCAAATGCAAAAATTAATCTTCCAGCATTCCTTGGAAAGGTTAATAAGCATGGTAAAGTTGTTGTCCCTTATATGAGACCAACTGTTGTTATTGCTATAGTGGTATTGATTTTAATCTTTTTAATGTTGAAATACACAAAATTCGGACGAAACCTCTACGCTGTAGGTGGAAACCAGACATCAGCAACAATGATGGGTCTGAATGTTAAAAAGACTAGAATGCTTTCTCATATTCTCTCTTCATTCCTTTGTTCAATCGGCGGTATCTTATACTGCTTGAACACAATGTCAGGTTCAGTAAACCAGGCAAAGGGATTGGAAATGGATGCAATTGCATCGGCAGTTATCGGAGGAACACTTCTTACAGGTGGTGTTGGAAATGTTATTGGTTCGTTGTTTGGTGTCCTCATTAACGGAACCATTACAGTGCTTGTAAATACTAATGGTAAGCTTCTTTCAAGCTGGGCTAATATTGCAACTGCAGCTCTCCTATGTATATTTATCATCCTGCAGTCAGTATTCGCATTAGTTAAGGCACGTAGAAACAAATAACTTTCTTTTTCTAATATAATCCTTCAAGAGAAAGGGCCGGAGTTTCAAGCTTCGGCCTTTTTTCTTTACCTTTTCACCATAAATACATAATATTTGAGTAAAAATGATGTATGATATAATGTAGATATTCTAAAGGAGTACATGTATGGGAAAAAGTGAGCTAAAGAACAGCCTAAAAAGTCAAATGCTAAAGATGACACTTATTCCTCTAGTTATGATGACAGTGGCTATTGTTGCGGTAAGTGGAAGTATCGTACGCAAATCTATAACAGATCAGATAAAGAAGGAACTTATCAATGACGCAGAACTTGTAGGATTCATTTTTGATGAGTTTTATGAGGGTGATTATAGACTTGAAGAAAAAGAAAATGGTGAAGTTGATATCTATAAAGGCGACCAGCTAATTAATGGAGATGACACTTTAATGAGCAAGTTCTCAAAGGTGTTGGATATTGATGTATCTATTTTCCATAATGACACACGTTTACTTACGACACTTGAAGATGTAAATGGAAATAGTGCCCTTGGCACAAAGGCTGCCACTGTAGTAAAAAAAGATGTGTTAGAAACAGGCGAAAGCAAATTCTATGACAATGTCATGGTTTATGATGCCAAGAGCTTTGCATATTATACTCCTATAATTTCAGAGGATGGCTCTATAGCAGGAATGATTGGTGTTTGTCGTTCCGGAGAAGATGTTCAAAGAGAGGTTATTAGTTATGTGATGCCAATAGTGGGCATATGTGTTTTTGTGGCTTTATTCTTTGGCTTCATAATGTATAGATTCAATAGGAAATTAGCTGATAGAATTTTCAAGATGGATAGATATATGAATCGTCTTGCCAACGGAGAATTCGATTCAGAAATGCCTCGTGAGCTAATGCAGGAGGATGATGAAATAAAGCATCTTGCAACCGATGGAAAACGAATGGCGCGTTCTATAAGAACCTTAGTTGAGTTTGATGCTTTAACAGAGCTAAACAATCGTCGTTCAGCAGATAAGAAATTGGAAGATATACGAATTCGTGCAGTAGAAACTGGAATGAAATACTGCGTATGTATTGCAGATATAGATTTCTTTAAAAAGGTAAACGACAATTATGGACATGAGATGGGCGATTATGTCTTAAGAAAGGTTGCCGAAAAGCTCAAAAAAGGCATGATAGGCAAGGGCTTTGCCGCTAGATGGGGTGGTGAGGAGTTCTTATTGATATTTGAAAATCGTGAGTTAGATATTGCCCGCAGAGAACTTTCCATGATTATGGATGATGTTAGAACGATTTGGGTACCAGATACAGATAGACAGATAACTATGAGCTTTGGATTAACAGCGCTAAAAGAAGGTGAAAATATCGATACAACATTATGTCGCGCCGATGAAAATCTCTATACCGCCAAGGAATCTGGAAGAAATCAGATTGTATGTAAATAAAGAAAATGCCTACCAGCTGGTAGGCATTATTTTTATATGTTTTGAAACTCAGGATGACTGAATTCCTTACGTACCAATATGAAGCAGATTGTAAATGATAATGCATCTGCGATTGGTCCAGCAAATAATACACCATTGAATCCGAAGAAATGTGGTAAAAGTATAATAAGTGGTGTAAGGAAAAGAACCTGCCTTGTAAGAGACATAAAAATACCTTTGTATGGTTTTCCAATTGATGTAAAGAAATTGGAAGATAAAGGCTGTAGGAAGCATGTGAATAAACCAAAGAGGAATACTCTGAAGTACTGTGTACAGAATTTAAAGTATAACTCGCTTCCTGAACCAAATATCGAAACAATCTGTCTAGGGAACAGCTGGAAATTGGCCCAGAAGAATATAGCCAAGCCAGCTGCTATTTTTATAGCTAAGCCATAAGCATCTTTAACGCGCTTATAATTTTGAGCTCCATAGTTAAAGCTGATGATTGGCTGTAAACCTTGGGAGATACCAATTATAAATGAAAAGCATATCCCGTTAACCTTTGAAATAATACCTGCACAAGTGATTGGAATATCAGGTCCGTATTCAGACAATGCTCCGTAGTATCCCATTACATGATTCATAACAATTTGCACAAGCATCATAGCAATCTGATTAATGAAAGGCGCAGTACCGAGAGCGGCAATTGCTCCTATCATTTGTAGATTTGGAATGAAGTGCTCCTTGTGTAATTTCACAGTTTTGAATTTAGTAAGGTATACAAGCACCATGATTCCGGCAACATATTGACCAATGATGGTTGCTACAGCAGCACCTGTCATGCCCCATTTAAATACAGCGACAAATAAGAAATCAAGGACAGTGTTAATTATTGCTCCGGTCATATTGATAGCCATTGTCATATTAGGGCTTCCGTCAGCTCGAACGATATGAGCGCCGCCGGCAGATAATATAAATAATGGATAGCCAATGGCACAGATTCTTGAATACTCTACTGCATAAGGTAGGATATTATCTGTTGCACCACAACCAATAAGAATTGGTTCGAGGAAAATTTCAGTAATAAGTGCAAGAAGTAATCCACCGATTAACATAGTTGAAACGGCGTTACCGATATAGTATCCAGCTTTTTCGGTTTCACCACGACCCATTGAAAGGTTAAAGGTTGAGGCTGCACCTATACCGCAAAGAAGAGCGATGGAAATATTGAGGATTGAAAGAGGAAATTGGATGTTAGTTGCACCGTTTCCCAAAGGTCCTACGAAGTTTCCAATGAAAAGCTGATCTACCATGTTGTATAAAGAACCTACAAGCATGGCAATAATACTTGGTATAGCAAATTTTCTAAGTAAATGTCCAATTGGTTCAGTACCAAGCGGATTCATAGTAGTAGTTTCTGTCATAAAAATATTTTCCTTTATTAATTAATTAATGCCTATTAAGTTAGTCTAAATTATAGTAAAATTTCATATTTATATTATAAGAATAATTTCCCTGTTATATTTAGAAGATATTATTTCCGAGTCCATCTACCGCTGGCACCACATGGAAGTACTAGACCTGATTCTGTAACAGGAAGACCTATTTCATCTGCAGTAACCTCACCTGGATGGTTCTTTAAAAGTGCAGTACTAATCATATAGTTAAGAACTGCAGGCTGAAGACCTGTTGTATAAGAGTTAACCAAGAAGAATAGTGCATCCTCTGAAAGAATCTGTTCGCAAAGTTCAATGAATGGGAAAATGTCATCTTCGATTTTCCAGATTTCGTTTTTTGAACCTCTTCCATATGAAGGTGGATCCATGATGATGCCGTCGTATTTATTACCGCGGCGAATTTCTCTTTCAACGAATTTTCTACAGTCATCAACTAACCATCTAATAGGTGCATCTGCAAGTCCAGATGAAGCAGCGTTTTCCTTTGCCCACTGAACCATACCTTTTGACGCATCTACATGAGTAACCTGCGCGCCGGCAGCAGCTGCAGCCAAAGTAGCACCTCCTGTATAAGCAAATAGATTAAGAACTTTAACTGGACGATTCTTTTCTTTGATTTCCTTATTTATAATAGAAGAAAACCAATCCCAGTTAACTGCCTGCTCAGGAAAAAGTCCTGTGTGCTTAAAGGCAAAAGGCTTAAGATTAAATGTAAGAGTTTTGTCGCAAATAGGATAATTAATAGTCCACTGCTCAGGTAAATCAAAAAACTCCCACTCACCGCCACCTTTATTTGAACGATGATAATGTGCGTTTAGCTTCTTATAATAAGGAGAGCTTTTCTTTGTGTTCCAGATAACCTGTGGATCTGGACGAAGAAGAATATAATCTCCCCAACGTTCTAACTTTTCACCAGAGCTACAATCTATAATTTCATAGTCTTTCCAATTACTAGCTGTATTCATATATGAAACCTTTCTATATTATATGCACTTTACAAATTGTTTTGCCTTGATTATTATACTTAAAGATTGTCAATGTTCAATGACTAATAGTTCTTAAATTGAATATCTACCACAATATTTAGTATGAATTTGGATTGTACTAAATAAAATACAATATTTTTATTCTTTTTATTGCAGACTTCCCATTTCTCGTGTATATTAATACTTGCTGTGACATGATAGCTATGAAGCGTGAGGTTGCAACCCAGCTCGCTGAGGTTGGTTTTCCGTGGAGCGAATGTCAAGTTAGGAAACTGACGACAAGTCACTGTACAACAGAAAACCGTCCGCGTATGCGGAGACGACGTGTGAGAACTTGGTTCGAACTTTGAGTTTTGAAGCATGAAACACACGGGTAAGTGTACAGTCGCCACTTGTTCGATTTTTCAGAAAGAAGAAAAACGAAAAAGGAGGAGACTTTTTTTATGGCAAATCAAGTTATGAGAATCACACTCAAGGCTTATGATCATGAGTTAGTTGATTCATCTGCCAAGAAAATCATCGAGACTGTTAAGAAGAACGGAGCACAGGTTAGTGGTCCAGTACCTCTTCCAACAAAGAAGGAAGTTGTTACAATTCTTAGAGCTGTACATAAGTACAAAGACTCTCGTGAGCAGTTCGAGCAGAGAACTCATAAGAGATTGATTGATGT
>JAILAV010000033.1 GCA_024681435.1 Pseudobutyrivibrio sp.
TAAGGCTGCTGGGTATTTATGCTCTGGTGCCAAACGATATTCAAAAGACACCACTGAAAATCCTGTAGATACCGCAAGCTTCGCTGCCAAAATTCTGGCATAGCCAAGGCCACCACAAGTATATCCTCCACCGTGGGCATATAAAATTACATACTGTGGATTGTGGGCTAAGTCAGGCTTAACCCATTCACAAGAAATACCATCAACTGAAAACTCTTCAAGTGTAACTCCACCTGTAGGCGCAGCCAACCGACCAGCTCTTTCCATAGCTGCTCGTTGCTTCTTTAAATCTTCTTCTGTAAGAGATTTACCTGTTATGGTATTTACGGCTTTGATAGCCTTCATTAATGGATCATTTAAATTAATTTTTAGTAACGCCATAATGTCCTCTATATACTTTTACATACTCTATTATAATTATTTGTCGCGAATATTTCTATGCATCTTGACATGTTCAAGAATTTTTCATAAAATTTGAATTCACAGTTTGTTCACAGTTTAAACACAGTTTGACACCAATTTACTAGCCGAAAATGCTAGAATTTTTATATGGAAAAAGCAAATGTCTTTTTTTAGGGGAGGCGCACATGGATATAGCCGAGATTTCTATGAATTTAAGTCAAAACCAGCTTATGAGTGCAGTGGGGACTGCAATGCTAGGCAAGACTTTAGATATCGTAGAGG
The DNA here is from genome assembly GCA_024681435.1 of Pseudobutyrivibrio sp. Classification (GTDB taxonomy): domain Bacteria; phylum Bacillota; class Clostridia; order Lachnospirales; family Lachnospiraceae; genus Pseudobutyrivibrio. Next base: position 685 of record JAILAV010000033.1, read on the forward strand.
GACAAGCAGATGCTTTAACAGCAAGTATGAATATGAATACTCCATCACTGGAGAGCATGGTTTACCCTACCTCAGGCACCATGATTGATATGCGCATTTGAGTTATTAATGCATTTGGGTTTTTACATTTAGAGCTTGCTCGTTGCAAGCTCTTTTAGTTTGCAACATTATCCGGGCCCTGCGGGGCAAACTAAGATAAACTGTAAAAAGTGAGAATAATGTTACATCATTTAACCATAGGCGACGAAATATTTTATTCGGTCAGCATTTCACAAATATTATTGTTATTTTGCATTTATTATTCACATTTTTTCCATTGTTCCTTCAGAAATTGATTGTATTATAATTACATCGCAAGACAGAAGCGATGAACCATTTTTTTCATAACATTATTCTCCCTTTTTAAAAGAGACGTCCCGCCGGCGTCTCTTTTACTTTGCATATTTTTTTAAAAACATGAATTTCTTTCTACTAGAATTGGCTCAAGTAAAACATGAGCTTCTTTCTTAGAAATCCTCTTATCAATTAACCCAAGCAAGGTCTCTGCCGCCTTCTTACCAAGTTCTTCTTGAGGGTGGGCTATGGTGGTTATTCCTTTGCTGTACGCCAGTAGTGAATTATCAAATCCTGTAACAGATATATCGTGTGGCACGCTTCTTCCAATATTTTGCAATCCTTTAATAACATCTGCTGCAATCTCATCATTGTAGCAAACAACAGCATGACAAGGTCTGCCGCTTTCCAAAATTCGAAGCAACCCTTCCATTGGTTTCATGGTTTTATCTTTTGTGTGATACCAAACAACCAAATCAGGATCATATGGGATTCCTGCTGCTGCAAGTGCTTTTACATAGCCTTTATGACGAAGAATTCCCTGGGTATCATCTGCTTTGAAAATCCCAGCGATATTTCTATGGCCAAGTTTAATCAAATGCTCTGTAATAAGCATGCCACCTTCCACATCATCTATCATCACATAAGGTCTATCCATCATGGCTTCATAGCAGCCTTGGATAAATACATATGGAATTCCCATTGCATCCATCTGGTCGTACAATACCTGATGCTGACAGCTGATGGCACTTTGACTTGGCTCAATCAACATTCCGTCGATATTTTTTGACAATAGTTCCTCCATGCACCAGGCCTCTCCCTTGCGGGAATTATTGGTGGTTTTAAGCAAAATGCTGTAGCCATTTTCATCAAGAACCTGATTTATCCCCTGGATAACTCTAGGAAAAATATAGTCAGACATGTAGGTGGAAACCACAGCGATATTCTTACTATGTCTTTTTTTCATAACGCGCTCTGCTACATATGTTCCGCTGCCATGCTTAGCATAGAGATACCCCTCGTCTATCAATTGCCCAATGGCCTTTCGCACAGTCTGTCTACTTACTCCATATTTGGTGGCCAATTGATTCTCCGAAGATATTTTTTCATCAACATCAAATTTCCCTGTATTGATGTCCTTTTTTATGTCTTTAATTATTAGCTCGTACTTTGAATTAATCATATAGCAGCCCTATTTTATCAACTCTTTGATGTCTTCAATTTGAGGCATAACCTTTAATGCCCCTTTAACTCTAGTTATTAGGGATGCTGCACCATTTGCAAATGTAAGCATTTCTTTAAGGTCCTTTTCCCCCAGATTATAGATTCCCTTTTCCAATATAAAATGAATCATGCATCCGCAGAAAGTATCTCCTGCGCCTGTAGTCTCAATTGTTTTATCTGACAAAAATGGCTTGGCATTTACGATAATTTCCTTTGAATTATCTCTTTCATCACCATAGTAATATGCAAGACTTCCTTCTTTACCAAGAGATACTGTTATTAAAGGAATCTTATAGGTTTCTCTTATTTTATGGACTCCCTTAGTATAATCTTCTTCACCTGTAAGCCACTGGATTTCGTTATCTGAAATCTTCAGGTAATCACAATATTTAAGGCCTGTAAGAATTTGCTCTTTAGCCTCATCAAGACTCTTCCACAATGGCTCTCTAAGATTTGGATCGAAGGTAATTAATACTCCCGCTTCCTTTGCTGCATCAAGTGCTGCAATAGTTGCCTCTCTAGCAGATTCGTGAGTCATTGATAATGTGCCAAAATGAAAAATCTTAGCATTTTTGATTAAATCAAAATCAACCTCAACCTTTTTGAGCATCATATCTGCTCCAGGATTTCTATAAAAAGAAAAATCTCTATCACCATCTTCGAAGGTCTGAACAAAAGCAAGTGTTGTTCTAACATCAGAATCCATAACAAGATTCTCTGTGCCGATCCCAACTTCCTGCAATGTATTCTTTAGAGAATTTCCAAAAATATCATCGCCTACTTTTCCTATGAAACTAACATCATGGCCAAATCTTTTAAGCATAGAAAGAACATTACAAGGCGCACCACCTGGATTGGCCTCAAACAGAACATTGCCACTTTCACTGCGACCATTATCTGTCATATCAATTAAAAGTTCTCCTAATGCTACAACATCTTTTCCCATATAAAATCCCCCAATATTTTATTATTAAATAAGGGCAGAGAATAAATCTCTGCCCTTATAGTTTATTATAGATTTTTAATACGCTCAATAGCTCTAAGTGTGTTTTCTGCAGAACCGAATGCTGTCAATCTGAAATAACCTTCACCTGAAGGACCAAATCCTGCACCAGGAGTTCCAACTATCTGAACCTTATCAAGAAGATAATCGAAGAATTCCCATGATGTCATATTGTTTGGCGTCTTTAACCAAATGTATGGTGCATTAACACCGCCGTATACTTCAAAACCAGCATCCTTAAGACCTGTGTAGATTGTCTTTGCATTGTTCATGTAATAGCCAACCTGCTCCTTAATCTGAGCCTGGCCCTCAGCTGAATATACAGCCTCGCCTGCCTTCTGGATGATATATGGAGCGCCGTTGAACTTTGTTCCATGACGACGAGCCCACATTCCATGAAGTGCAACACCATCAAATACAAGATCCTTCGGCACTACTGTGTAGCCAAGGCGAACGCCTGTGAAACCTGCATTCTTTGAGAAAGAATGAATTTCGATAGCACATGTCCTAGCTCCTGTGCACTCATAAATTGAATGAGGAACATCAGCCTCTGAAATATATGCTTCATATGCTGCATCAAAAATAATAAGGCTTCCGTTTTTGTTAGCATAGTCAACCCAAAGCTGAAGCTGGCTCTTAGTAAGAGTAGTTCCTGTAGGGTTGTTTGGTAAGCAAAGATATATAACATCTGGAACTTCCTTTGGAAATTCTGGAACGAACTTATTCTCAGCTGTTGTAGGCATGTAAATGATATCAGACCATTTGCCAGCAACTTCATCATATGTACCGCAACGTCCTGCCATAACATTTGAGTCAACATAAACTGGATAAACCGGGTCACATACTGCAATCTTTACATCTGGAGCAAATAACTCCTGAATATCTGCAGAGTCAGACTTTGCACCATCAGATACGAAAATCTCATCAGCGCTAATATCACATCCTCTTGACTGATAATCGCTTTTTGCAATAGCCTCACGAAGGAATGGATATCCTAAATCTGGTGCATAACCATGGAATGTTGTTGCATCTGCCATCTCATCAACTGCTGAGTGCAATGCGTTAATCATTGCTGGAGCGATTGGCTGAGTAACATCGCCAATGCCAAGTCTAATAATATCAGCTGATGGATTAGCTTCTTGATATGCAGCTACTTTCTTAGCGATTGTTGAAAAAAGATAGCTTCCAGGAAGTTTTTGAAAATTAGTGTTTACTTTAAACATGTTTGCCTCCTTTATCTGTTTACGATTCTTTTTACGATTCTGTCATAGGATAAATTCCCACCGAATAAATCCAAACATGAACCAACTGTGAAATCCATATTGTTGTCAGATAGATAGCTGATCAGTTCAATGTCGCCATAGTCAGACACACCACCGGCATAAGTAATAGGAACCTTCTTATATGAAGCAAGCAGTCCCACTAAATCTCTGTCTATTCCGCCACCTCTGCCTTCAACGTCAGCAGCATGAATCAGAAATTCATCGCAATACTCTGCCAGTCTATCCAAAAAATTATATGTGATGACTTCCTCGGATATCTTTTGCCATCTGTCTGTTACAACTAAGAATTTTTCATCTACTCGCTTGCACGATAAATCAAGGACAAGATGTTCTCTACCAACAGCCTTTGATATCTTAGCCAATGCGTCATAGTCAACTCTACCGTTATTAAATACATAGGATGTGACTATAACATGGCTAGCTCCGGCTGATATAAAATCATTTGCATTTTCCGCATCAACTCCGCCGCCATACTGCAATCCACCAGGATATGCTTTTAGAGCTTTAATTGCCATTGCTTTTGAGGCATCGTATTCAGCAGTACCTTTTCTGTTGAGATTGATGATATGCCCTCCCAAAAGACCATCACGCTTATATAATTTAGCGTAATAAGCAGCATCTTTATCTGCCACAAAGTTTTCTTCAGGATGCCCATCAACCTTGCCCAAATCCGCAAGCGTCGACCCTACAATCTGCTTGACCTTTCCGTTGTGAATATCAATGCAAGGTCTGAATTCCATACCTCATTTTCCTCCCAGCACAATTGAATTTGAATCTAGTAGTTCTTTAACACGCTAAAGCGAAAAAAACTAACTCAAAGTATAACTGTCTGAGCATGCACTTTCAATGACTGTTTCGTAAAATTTCGTAGCAATTTTAAGCAAATATTCGGTATCTTTCACACCTGCTGTCTCATATGGTGAGTGCATAGCGAGTTGAGCAAGACCTATATCCACTCCGTTGATTGAAACATGAGCATTTGAAATATTACCAAGAGTAGAACCGCCAGCAACGTCTGAACGGTTAACAAATGTCTGGAATGGCACCTTTGCCTTCTTGCACATTTCAGAGAAAATACCAAATGCCAAACCATCTGTCATGTATTTCTGATTAGCATTAAACTTAATTACAACGCCTTCGTTCATGTAAACCTTATTAGTTGGGTCGCTCTTCTCTGGATAATTTGGATGAAGGGCGTGAGCATTATCAGCAGATACCATGAATGAATTAGCAATTGCTGTAAGCATTGTAGAATTATTTCCACCCATAGCTTCATTAATTCTTACAAGTGCATCGTAAAGGAATGTAGAATCTGCACCCTGCTTTGTACCACTTCCAACTTCTTCATTATCAAATGTAACGTGAATCTGAACAGCTGTCTCAGAATTCTTAGCTGAAATAAGACCCATCATTGAACTGTATGAGCACTGAAGGTCATCAAGTCTTCTGATTGAGATAAACTCATCATCAGCGCCCCAAACCTTACCTGGCTCTCTATTATATAAGAATAAATCTGAACCTACGATATCATCTTCCTTAACTGAAAGCTCATTAGCTACAAGCTTCTTAAGGCAGAAGTTTTCATCCATAGATACAAGTGGAAGTAAATCTTTCTGTGGATTGTATTTATAGCCATCATTAGCCTCACGATTCATGTGAATAGCAAGTGATGGAAGCATGCAAAGATCTCTATCAAGATTTACAAGCTTAATCTCGATACCATTTTTTGTTCTTACAATTGCACGACCTGCAATAGAAAGTGGTCTGTCAAACCATGGTGCCATAAGCATTCCGCCGTATTTTTCTGTATTAAGTTTTACATAGTGGCCCTCTTTCATCTCTGGCATTTCCTTGATACGGAAACATGGAGAATCGCTGTGTGAAGCCATAATCATAAAGCTTTTATATTCTTTCTTTGGCATTCTGAATGCAAGAATTGAAGAACCATTTCTTGTAACAAAATAATTCTTGCCAAGCTCTATATTCCACTCCTTTGCCTCTGAAAGCTCGGTAAATCCCTCTTTCAAAAATCTCTGTCTTTCGTTTTCAACCACATGGAACTGTGAAGGGCTCTCCTCTATAAAATCAAATAATCCCTTTACTGTTTTGTTCATTTCTTTTTTCCCTCTTTCTTTATAGAATATCCAAAAGTTCCTTTTGGATTGGTTAAACCAAAATATGTGCCATGGCTATAGGCTAAAAGCCCTGCAGCTTCCAATTGAAACTTTCCTGTTTCATTCATATATTTTTCATCTGCATGGACAGCTACAACATTTGCCACAAACATTGTGTGACTGCCATATTCATGGGCTTCTTTAACTTTGCACTCAATGTTGACTGGTGATTCAACAATCATTGAAACAGCCACTTCATCGGCTTCTTCCTTATGTAAACCGCACCTTTTAAATTTGTCCACATCCCTGCCACTTTGAACTCCGCAAAAGTCTGTTGCAAAAGCCAAGTCCTCTGTGGTGAGATTAATAACAAACTCTCCAGATTCTTTAATCATTTGGTAGGAATATCTGCTAGGCCTGACAGAAATGTAAGTCATTGGCGGATTAGTACAAACTGTACCTGTCCATGCCACTGTAAACACATTGTCGTTGCCTTCCTTATCTCTACAAGTGACTAAAACTGCTGGCAGTGGGTATATCATATTGCCCGGTTTCCACCTTTGTTTTGCCATATTTACCTCCAAAACCTCAAAAAAACCTACAGATAATACTATACTCCAAAACGTTTCTAATTCATAGGTACTTGTTTGGACCATAGATTTTACAATTGTACAAGGGACATGATAAGATATAAAAAAGTACAACTATACGTGGAGATTATTTTGGCAAACGAAAATACAAAGAAACAAACAAAAAAAATAAAGGGTCCTAGTCAAACAGCTCCAGCTGGTTACAAAGGAAAAAACCAAGCTTTTTTAGACGCTGAATACCTTAGCGCCAGATACAAAAAAAGCTCTATTGAAGATGTCATTTCAGTGGGAATGATTATTACAAATCCAGCCCACGAAGAACTAGATAGATTTTATTCAACTGTTCAACTCAAACCTGGTCATAAAATTCCGCCACTTATTGCAGAGCTTACTGGCCTCACCACTGAGGATTTGGAATTTGCTCCAGCCTACGAAGATGTTATGACTGAGCTTATTAAACTTATTAAGAAATATCAGGTTGGAAAAATCTGCGTCTGGGGTGGCGATAAAAACAGCTTCCAGAGAGATTTTGAGTCTAGAGTTTTGGAAAAGCCTCTTAAACGAAGCGTCGGCAAATTCATCAGCACCATCGAAAACATTCAAAAAGAAGTAAGTTACGATATCACTGGAGGACTCGATGCTAATCTTTCTTTGGCAGATATGAAAACTATTTGCGGTCTAGGTGGGCATGTGGAACACAATGCTTTAAGCGATGCTGAAGATATGCTTGAATGTATTAGAATCATCGAAAATGATGCTATGATTTACGATGGCGTGAAAGCTGCTGAATATAAGAAGTTCCGCGGCGAATATGTAAAGAATCGTAGTTTTGACGATGAAGAAGTTGATAACGAATTTATAATTAACTCAGCTCTAGGTGAACAATTCTTTGAAGAGCTAGTGTCTAAAGGATTTGAAACCAATCCTAAAACAAAAGCCTTCATGGACGACCTCAAATTCTTGCTAGGCAATGGTAATGTATATATGGGGACTTTCTCCGAGATGATGGAGGGTCGCAACGACTAATTGAATACTTGAATAATTATAAAAAAGCCAGTATGTAATTCACAAGCTATTAGTGTTACTCAGGAGCCAATCTCGCGATGAGTAATACTAATGCTTGTGGATGTAACATACTGGCTTTATGTATACTTTGATTTACTGAAGTTTGAAGTCAAGTGTGAAAGAGTTTCCTTCATACTCTGTAGCAACTGAGATTGAACCGTCATCACCGATTGTACCCTTATCTAATCCAAGGTCTCCCTCGTCCTTTGTTACAAAAACAACTGAGTTCTTAGCAACAGTGTAAGAACCTGTAACAGTTGCAGCCTCAATTTCCTTGTCCATCTCTTCGTATGCTGAATCCATAGCATCAACCATAGACTTTTCTACATCCTCAAAGAATGCTTCTGCTGAATCATAACCCATAACAGTAGCTACATCATCAGTAATATCTTCTCTTGTAACTCCTGCCTCAGCAAGACCCTCGTCAATAATCTTATCCATATTGTCATTGATAAGTGATGAAAAATCGTTCTTGAAATTTGTTGTATCAAATGACATTGTAAACTGCTTATCAGCTGTAAGCTCAAGAGTAACATCAAGAGTGATATCTCCCATATCGATGCCCATCTCAGACATTGTATCGAGATCATCCTTTGACATGCAATCTGCAAGCTTTACATCTGCAACGTAATTACCTGATACATCCTTTCCACAACCTGTGAAGATTGTAGCAACTGTTGTGATTGTTGCTAGCATAAGAGCCAATTTCTTTTTCATAATATTTTCTCCTTCAATATAAAATTTTTCCAACGGATTATAAATTACCATACAAAATAACTTTAGTAAAGAAATTTTAACTATCTGCGAATTATACCTGAAAAGAACATGATTTCTCCACATTTTTCGTGTATAATACGCTTAAAGGTGGGATTGTGTCTTTTTTATGAAAGGATTGCCTATGTCTGATATTAATATTAGTAATATGAATACAGTCAACACTGCAAATGCACCAAAACCTGCAGCCGCACCGGCTAAACCTAGCACCTCTAAGGCTGCCGCTGCTATAAGTGAGCCACCAAAACCTAGCGAAACAAAGGTTTCAAAGGCTCCAGAAAAACATGACATTCCTACTGCGCCTAAAACTCCTGAAACTGAGGATATAGTTTCAAAGGAGTACGGCCCTGTTGTGGCTGTTTCCGAGGATGGGGATACAGTTAGAGTTAAAAACGAAGACAATCAAAAGCATATCCACGACATTCTTCAAAAAGAAATAGAAGAATTAGAAGAAGAAAATGAGAAATTCGAAATTCCTGATTTCGAAGTCCATAAAATAGAAATCAAAGAAACTGAAGCGCCTGAGCAAAAAGATATAGATTCATATGTAGGTTATTCAGATGCCGAATTAAAACGCCTCTATCTTGATGGCGACATTTCTCAGATTGATTACAATTTGGAGATGGATGCCAGACAGACACGTAGGGATGCCATTTCATCTGAAAGCTTAGATTTTGCACAGTCAGTTTCCAATAGCATTTCACAGCTTAATGATGTTAATAGCACTGCAAATACTGTTAACGTTCTTGAAAATGGAGAAACATCAAATACAATACCGGACGAAGTTCGCATTCACGTCCTAGAAGCTTTACAGAATTTTGATACCGTATAACCTGACTCGAAAGTATTCTAGTAAGCGTAACTTACATTAATTGTTTTTATTTTATACAAATTCTAAAGGTCACATCCTAATGCTGGATGTGACCTTTTGTATTGGCATAAATACAAGGCTTTATGTTTTTATTTAAATACATTGTTAATTTTTTATCATTCTTATGTTATATTGTAAATGAGCTAGTGTGTTAGTTATATCTAACTGTCCATGATAAAACTAATACAACCCCGCTAGCAGGCAACCAATACATTTACAATTTTTTTTATTAAGAAAGGGATAATCAAATGGCAAATCACGATTTCGCACAATGGAACGGATTCGTAGGTCGCGTTTGGAAAGATAACGTAGACGTACGTGATTTCATCCAGAACAACTACACTCCATATGATGGAGATGAGTCATTCTTAGCAGACCCAACAGATGCTACTAACACTCTTTGGGGCAAGCTTCAGGAGCTTCAGGCAGCTGAGCGTGCTAAGGGCGGCGTATTAGATATGGAAACAGAAATTGTTTCTTCACTTACTTCTTATGGCCCAGGTTACATCTCAGAGGAGACAAAGGATCTCGAGCAGATCGTTGGTCTTCAGACAGATAAGCCACTTAAGAGAGCATTCATGCCTTATGGTGGTATCAAGATGGCTGAGCAGTCTTGCAAGATGTATGGTTATGAGCCAAGCGAGAAGCTTCACGAAATCTTTACAGTTTATCATAAAACACATAACCAGGGAGTTTTCGATATCTACACACCAGAGATTATGAAGGCTCGTCACAACAAGATCCTTACAGGTCTTCCTGATACATATGGTCGTGGACGTATCGTCGGCGATTACAGAAGAGTTGCTCTTTACGGTATTGATTACCTTATCGAGAAGAAGCAGAAGGATTTCGCTAACACAAATCGTCAGGGTATGAGACGTTACGACTTCCAGCTTCGTGAGGAAATCACAGACCAAATCAATGCTCTTAAGGGCATGAAGGAAATGGCTGCTTCTTACGGCTTCGATATTTCTAAGCCAGCTGCAAACGCTAAGGAAGCTGCTCAGTGGTTATACTTCGGTTACCTTGCAGCTATCAAGACACAGAACGGTGCTGCTATGTCAGTAGGTCGTGTTTCTACATTCCTTGATATCTACATGTCACGTGACCTTGCAAACGGTGTTATCACAGAGTCTGAGGCTCAGGAGATTATCGATCACTTCACAATGAAGTGCCGTATGGTTAAGTTCGCTCGTATCGAGTCATACAACCAGTTATTCTCAGGTGATCCAGTTTGGGCTACACTTGAAGTTGGTGGTATCGGTCTTGACGGACGTCACCAGGTTACAAAGACTTGCTACAGATTCTTACATACACTTGAGAACATGGGACCTTCACCAGAGCCAAACCTTACAGTTATGTACTCTAGCCGTCTTCCTGAAAACTTCAAGAAGTACGCTGCTAAGATCTCTGTAAGCACATCTTCTATCCAGTACGAGAACGATGATGTAATGAGAGTTACATGGGGCGATGATTACTCAATCTGCTGCTGTGTATCTGCTACAGAGACAGGTAAGGAGCTTCAGTTCTTCGGAGCTCGTGCAAACCTTGCTAAGTGTCTTCTTTACGCTATCAACGGTGGTATCGATGAGAAGACTGGTGATCAGGTTGGACCAGAATACACACCTATCACAGCTGAAATTCTTGACTATGATGAAGTTATGCACAAGTTCGATCAGATGATGGATTGGCTTGCTCACATGTATGTTGGTGCTCTTAACATGATTCACTACATGCATGATAAGTATTACTATGAAGTATGCCAGATGGCTCTTATCGATACACATGTACGTCGTTCATTCGCTACAGGTATCGCTGGATTCTCACACTGTGTA
>JAILAV010000049.1 GCA_024681435.1 Pseudobutyrivibrio sp.
AACGAGGTTCTTTCAGTAGAAAACCTTACAAAGACAATTGATGGTGAGCTTATCCTTGATCACCTTTCATTTAATGTTGGTCGTGAAGATAAGATTGCTCTTGTTGGTTCAAACGAAAAGGCTAAGACAGTTCTCTTCCAGATTCTTGCTGGTGAGATGGAGCCTGACGAAGGAAGCTATAAATGGGGTGTTACAACATCTCAGTCTTACTTCCCTAAGGACAATACAGAGATTTTCTCTACAGACCTTCTTATTGTAGATTGGCTTACACAGTTCTCTGAGATTAAGGATGCTACTTATGTACGTGGCTTCCTTGGACGTATGCTTTTCGCTGGCGATGACGGCGCAAAGAAAATGAAGGTATTATCCGGTGGTGAAAAGGTTAGAGTACTTCTTTCACGTATGATGATTGAAAACTCAAATGTCCTTATGCTTGATGAGCCTACTGACCACTTAGACATGGAAAGTATTACAGCACTTAACACTGGTCTCCAGAAGTTCTCAGGTGTAATCATCTTCTCTTCTCGTGACCACGAAATCGTACAAACAACAGCAAACCGTATCATCGAAATCCTTCCTAATGGACAGATGATTGATAAGATGACTACATACGATGAATATCTTGAGTCTGATGAGATGGCTCGTAAGCGTACAGTACTTGAGCTTTCTTCTGACGAACTTGAAGACGACTAAAATACTAAAGGCACCCTAATGGGTGCCTTTAACTATTTCTACACAATGAAAGAGACGCCAGCGGAGCGTCTCTTTCTAAAGGGAGAATAATGTTATGAAAAAATTGTATCTCTTTCGAGATAATGTAATATTAACAGATAGTTCTCGATAAATCATGTAAATTGTGTGAATTTTCCGTGAATATATTTTCTTATAACATAAGGGCGCTTTTCAGCGCCCCTTTATTTATTCTCTAGTATTTATTACTGAATAACTTCAACCTTGATTGTATTTGTATTACCTACATGTCCATCAATTGGGCCACCAGTAAGAACTACTCTGTCACCCTGCTGAAGATTTAATAACTGCTTAGCGCGACCTACAGCATGATAGAACATAACATCAAGTGATGTAAATCTATCAACAAGAACTGGTGTAACACCCCAGCTAAGTGCAAGTCTTCTCCATACCTTCTTATCTGTTGTCATAGCGATAACATCTACTGGGCAACGGAAACGGCTAACACGCTTTGCTGTGTAACCAGACTTTGTGCAAGCAACAATTGCTTTAGCATCAACATCAATTGCCATAGAGCATGTAGAGTGGCTGACAGCATCTGCAATATTGATAACACTGATGTCTTCCTTGTGGAAACGACCTTCGTAGTTAATATCGTTCTCTGTTGTCTCAGCGATTTCAGCCATTGTAGCAACTGCCTGTACTGGGAATTTACCCTGAGCAGACTCACCTGAAAGCATGATAGCTGAAGTACCATCATATACAGCGTTTGCAACGTCAGAGATTTCAGCACGTGTAGGACGTGGATTAGAAATCATAGACTCAAGCATCTCTGTAGCTGTAACAACGCTCTTACCAAGAGCACGAGCCTTAGAAATAAGCTCCTTCTGAACTGCTGGAAGGTTAACGAATGGAATTTCAACACCAAGGTCACCACGAGCAACCATGATACCGTTAGCAATTTCAAGGATTTCTTCAACATTATCAACACCTGGCTGATTCTCGATCTTAGCGATAACAACGATGTCCTTACCACCATTCTCATCGAGGAATGTTCTAAGCTCTACCATATCCTGCTTTGTAGAAACAAATGATGCAGCGATGAAATCAACGTCGTTCTCAATACCAAAAAGAATGTCCTTTTTATCCTGCTCTGAAAGATATGGGCCAGACATTACCTTGTTAGGGAATGACATAGACTTCTTATTGCTCATAGTACCGCCAGCTGTACACTTTGTGATTACGTCATGTCCCTTAACCTCTGTAACCTCAAAGAATACAATACCGTTACATACTGAAAGTGTGTCGCCAACCTTAAGATCATTATGAAGATTCTTATGGCTAACAGATACTCTTGTCTGATCACCTTCTATATCGTCAGTTGTAAATGTGAAAACATCACCTTCGTTAACTGTAACAGAACCATCTTTAAATGTACCGATACGATACTCTGGTCCCTTTGTATCAAGAAGGATTGCGATTGGAAGGTTAAGCTTCTTACGTACCTTCTTTACTAAATCCATCTTCATACCTTGCTCTTCATGATCACCATGGGAAAAGTTCATTCTGGCAACATTCATACCAGCTTTTGCCATAGCGGTGAGAGTTTCCTCATTCATACTAGCTGGGCCAATTGTACAAATAATCTTTGTTTTTCTCATTAAATAACACCTCTATCTATACCAAAATTTTAACAACTAAAAATAAACAAAAATCCATTCCATAATACCATTAAAATTCAAATCCGTAAACCACGAAATGCCAAAACGTAAAAAAAAGGCCGGCCTGTAGGTATCAAGCTCTAATAATTCTCAAGCGAAGCTTTCTATGCTGAGCGGAGAATAATTAGGCTTGTAACCGTAACAGGCCGGCCTTCAAATATATACGTTTTAGAGTTTTGTAGTTACGAAGATGTCGTAGATTGCCTTGACGGCAGTTTCGAAGTCTGCGTTTTCTACTCCGATGATGATGTTGAGCTCGGAAGAACCCTGGTCGATCATGCGGACGTTTACGTGTGCATGGCTTAAGGCTGCGAAGATTCTTCCAGCAGTACCTCTTGTGCTCTTCATACCACGTCCTACAACGGCGATAAGAGCTAAATCAGACTCAATTTCGATTGAATCTGGAGAACAGTTGCGGTGAATAGCTGAAACAACTGCCTGCTCCTTATTAATGAACTCGTCCTCGTGAACAACAACTGTCATTGTATCAATACCTGATGGCATGTGCTCGATGTTGATTCCGTTGTCCTCGAAAGCAGAAAGCGCTTTACGGCAGAAACCAACTTCAGAGTTCATAAGTGACTTTGTAATGAGAACTGTGCAGAAGCCCTTCTTTCCAGCAATACCTGTAATTACGTATTCATTACGCTGACCTGTGCTCTCAACAATCCATGTACCATCATCTTCTGGTCTGTTTGTATTCTTGATATTGATTGGAATACCTGCAGAACGAACTGGGAAAATAGCATCCTCATGAAGAACTGATGCACCCATGTAAGAAAGCTCTCTAAGCTCTCTGTATGTGATTGTCTGCATAGCAACTGGATTCTTTACAATTCTAGGGTCGCAAATCAAGAAACCTGATACATCAGTCCAGTTCTCGTAAACATCAACCTTAGCTGCACCAGCAACGATAGAACCTGTAACATCAGAACCACCACGAGAAAATGTCTTAACCCTTCCGTCCTTACCGCATCCATAGAAACCTGGAATAACAGCGTGTGGATGTTTCTCCAAAGCCTGGCGCATTGTCTTTTCTGTCTTATATGAATTTAACTGACCTTCTTCGTTGAAAAAGATAACATCCTTTGCATCGATAAAATCATATCCAAGATACTCAGCCATGATTTTACCATTGAGAAACTCGCCTCTACTAGCAATGTAATCAAGTGATAAATCTTCTTTAATGTCAGCTGCAATCTGTTTAAAATCTTCGTCTAAGCTAAAGCCCTTAAGCTCAAGACCATCAATAATTTCATCATACCGAGCTTTAATTGCCTTAAGATTCTCAGCAACATCTTTGCCTGCAAGGGCATCCTCGTATGTATGAATTAACATGTCTGTAACTTTAGTATCTTTGCTATTTCTCTTTCCTGGAGCAGATGGAACAACGAATACTCTGTTTTCATCAACTCTAATAATGTCACCTACCTTTTTAAACTGTCCTGCGTCTGCAAGTGAACTACCACCGAATTTCACTACCTTCTTCATGATAAAATTAACCTCTTCGTTCTAATTTTATTTATTCTAAAAATAACTTTCACCATAATAACACATCACTTTACTAAGTTAAAGCACTAAATTATCCAAAAAACTAAGATAATAACACTCTATCATTATCTAATTCTTCTCCTGCTCCCACTTTGAACTTCTCAAGCAAGTCATTAACCGTAAGGCTAGCTCGTTCTTCTCCTGATGTATCAAATACAATTTTGCCTGCATTCATCATAAGGGTGCGATTGCCCACTTCAAGTGCCTGATGCATATTATGAGTGACCATGAGACATGTGATTCCACGTTCTTTAACAATGCTTTTTGTAAGCTCCAAAACCTTTTCAGCTGTAGCTGGGTCAAGAGCTGCTGTATGCTCATCTAAAAGCAAAAGCTTTGGTGTTACAAATGTGGCCATCAAAAGTGTCAAAGCCTGTCTCTGTCCACCAGATAAAAGCCCTACAGGATTTTTCATTCTGTCTTCCAATCCCATTCCAAGAAGTGAAAGCTGCTCTCTAAATCTGGCTTTATCTTTAGAGCTAATACGTGAAAATAGCTTTCCTGACGAATGCGAAGCTCTAAGATATGCAAGTGCCATATTCTCTTCAATTGTCATATTTGGAGCTGTACCCTTAAGCGGGTCCTGGAAAAGATGTCCAATCACCTTACTTCTAACATGCTCTTTCTTGAAAGTGATGTCTTCACCATCAAGATAAATATTTCCTGCATCCACAATAAATGTACCAGCTATTGCATTAAACATGGTGGACTTTCCTGCTCCATTGGAACCTACAATTGTAGCAAAGTCTCCATCCTTTAAATCTAATGAAAGATTTGTAAGAGCTGCCTTTTCATTTACTGTTCCAGGATTGAAGGTCTTGGAAATGTTATCTATCTTAAGCATTTTCCTTCACCTCCCTGTTATCTCTATAGTTAACAAACTCTCGCTTTTTAAGAGCTGCTTTTTTACGAACATAAGGTGCTGCTATTGCAACAGCAACAATTATAGCAGATACAAGCTTTAATGCCTCTGCTGGTACGCTCATTCTAAGAGCGATAGCTACGATAAATCTGTAAAGTACAGAACCTAGTATTGTGCCAAGTATTCTACGAATAGTGCTACCCTTATTTCCAATCAGTGTCTGTCCAATGATAAGAGCTGCCAATGAAAGTGTAACCATACCAGTTCCAATATTTATATCAGCAGATTTTTGATACTGAGCAATGAGACATCCCGAAAGGCCTGTCAAAGAGTTTGATAAGCATAATCCTACTGTAATTGTAAATGTTGGATTTATGGATGATGATTTAACCATCTCGGTATTATCACCGGTTGCACGAATGGACATACCAAGTGTAGTGCCAAGGAACCACCATAATGCCAAAGCAATGAGGGCCACAATAAATGCAACTGTAATCACCTTGTACCAATCTCCAAATATCATGTATGGGACCCCATCTTTTCCAAGAGAAAAGATAGTGTCGCAGCCAAAAAGATTAATCAATGATGAAAATCCCATCACTGCAATATTGATAGTATATAATCCCGTATTTACGATAATACCAGCAAGGATTGATTCTACACCGAGTTTGGTCTGTAGGAACGCTGTGATAAATCCTGCTAAGGCACCAGAAATAAGTGCTGCTACAAGTGCAAGAAATGGATGTCCCGAAAGTGTAACCATAGCACCTACTGCACAGCCTAAAGTGAAGCATCCATCTGTAGTTAAATCAGCAATATTAAGAATTGTAAATGAAATAAAAAGTGCTAAAGCAACTAGGGCGTAAATACACCCTAGTTCTAAAGCACTTTGAAAAATCGAAACTGTAAAAATACCTGACATTACATTAACCCCTAATTATTTATTCAAACTCCTTTGAAGTCTGGACTTCTACGAAACCATCGCACATATCTTTGATCTTAGAATAATCATAACCAATCTGTGCTGCTGTATCCGTATTTACGGTAGCAGTACCGTTGTCCAAAGTCTTAACTGGAAGTGTTGCTGGCTCCTTACCATCAACTAAAACTTCTGCAACCATGTTAGCTGTTTCCTTGCCAAGTGTTGCATAGTTTACACCATATCCAAGGTAAGCACCGTTAAGGGCAAATGAATCTGCGCCACAGTAGTGTGGAATGCCAGCTTCAGCAAACTTCTCATAGATAGAAAGCTCAGCTGTCATAATTGTATTATCTGTTGGAGTGAATACTGCTTCAACACCCTCAGCAACAAGGGCATCTGCTGCAAGCATAACTTCATCGTTTGTTGTACCAGTCTTTTCAACAACCTCAATACCAGCCTTTTCTAAATAAGCCTTTGCATCCTTTATAGGTGTTGCCGAAGCATCCTGAGATTTGTCATATAAAAGACCAACCTTATCAAGGTTTCTATCCTGCTCAAGCATTAAATCAAGAACAGCCTCTGTATTAAGCGCATCTGATGTTCCTGTGATGTTAGAACCAGGCGCATCGTTTTTAGCAACAAGACCAGCACCCTCTGGGTCTGATACTGCTGCAAAGATAACTGGAATCTGATTTTCTTCTGTAGCTGACTGGCAAATCATTGCTGTAGGTGTAGCGATTGGAACCAATACATCTACTTCATCATTAATAAGCTCTGTGGCCATCTGATTGATTGTTGTAGCATCAGCCTGTCCATTACAGTAGTAATCCTCGTAATCAAATGTAACACCCTTCTCCTTTGCAAGTGTATCAAGCTGTTTTTCAAGATTATCAACAATCTGATTTAAAGAAGCATCATCAACATACTGGATGATACCAACCTTATAAACTGCTCCCTCACCTGATTCAGCTGCTGTTGAATCTTCAGTACTAGTGTTATCAGCAGTTTTATTACCACAGCCAATCATCGCGATTGCCATTGTCATCATCATTAATACTGAAACAATTCTTTTCTTCATATCCATCCTCCTCAATATTCGCAATCATCCTTTTGGGTCATATTTTATCACAATACTTTAGTTAGTTAAAGCGCAAATTAAAAAAAGCCCCGAAGGGCCTTTTTTATTCTAATACTGAGTCTTTCATTGTGATATATTGATATCCATTTTCCTCGTATGAGGAGAATGTTCCTTTAATTATTATCTCATCATCCTGAGAAGGATAATCGGCTTGCGTATATACGGAATCATCTAAAACAAATTCCAATCCCTGGGAACAACACTGGGTTGCATCCTTTACTATACATGCGTAGTAAGTTTTTTTCGTTTCCTCATCATAATAAATATTGCAGGTGCCATTCATTTTGATGGTCTTGCCTTCATATGACGCCGGGTCCATTATCATGTTGAACACTTCTGAATAAATCATTGTGGATGTCAACGCTGTTAAATCCAAATCTACAGAAGTATCTGCCTCTGCTATTGAATTATCCTCAAGCAGCTTATCTTCTGCTTCC
>JAILAV010000086.1 GCA_024681435.1 Pseudobutyrivibrio sp.
TATGTTTTTGATGAGTCCTGGACGACTGGGTACCTCATCACCTGAGCTTGGTGTGCCAACAGCCTTTTCAGACATAAGTGGATTTGAGGCTATCTGTGAGATGGAGGAAAAGAAGGCTGGCTACAATCCTGAGTTGTCTTACGGCAGCCATATGTTCCAGGATTTGGTGGAGCAGGATATTCTGTACACGGCAGTCTTCGATAATAGGGAGGGGACTGTTTTTAATCCCGAACTAATAAAACAATGCAAAAACATTACAGAGACCTTCGAAGGTGGAAGTGAGTTGAAAAATATAGTCCAAGTTTATGATGCTTCCACAGTAGATGCTGAAATGTTTAATGACCTTAGTAAAGAACACTTTTTGATTATTATAAAATGATTTGATAACTACCCATCAAGAAAATTTTAATAAAAATTTAATTTTACTCTTTACATCGCTAAAGTAATCTATTATAGTTTAACACATCAGTACAGTGAAGTGCTACAGTATGAAAGCCATCACTGTGCTTTTTTTAAACAATTATGAGAGGAGAATCAATATGAAGAAAAGAATTTTAGCCTTTGTTCTCGCAGCTACTATGGCTATTGGAATGGCAGGTTGCGGCAGCAAGAGCGCTGACACAGCAGCAACCACAGCTGAAGGCGGTGCTCAGACAGCATCTGCTTCTAGCGACTTAAATGTAATGATTGAAACACCGGTTGAGTCACTTGACCCACAGCAGGCAACAGACGGTACATCCTTCGAGGTTATTGCAGACTACACAGACGGACTTATGCAGATGGATAGCGAGGGCACCCCTGTAAATG
Source organism: Pseudobutyrivibrio sp. (assembly GCA_024681435.1). Taxonomy (GTDB): domain Bacteria; phylum Bacillota; class Clostridia; order Lachnospirales; family Lachnospiraceae; genus Pseudobutyrivibrio. The sequence goes on from JAILAV010000086.1 coordinate 808, forward strand.
CTATCGATGAAAGCTATGAGGTTTCTGAAGACGGACTTACATACACCTTCAAGCTTCGTCAGGATGCTAAGTGGAGCAATGGCACAGCAGTTACAGCTGCAGATTTCGTTTTTGCTTGGCAGAGAGCAGTTGACCCTGAGGTTGCTTCAGAGTACTCATACATGCTTAGCGACATCGGTCAGATTGTAAATGCAGAGGCAATTATCGCAGGTGAGAAGGATAAGAGCGAACTTGGTGTAACAGCAGTTGATGATTACACACTGGAGGTTTCCCTCAATGTTCCTGTTTCATACTTCCTTTCACTTATGTATTTTCCAACCTTCTATCCAGTAAATGAGGAGTTCTTCACATCTTGCGGAGATACATTTGGAACAAGCCCTGAGACAACACTTTCAAACGGTGCTTTCGTTTTAGATTCTTACGAGCCAGCAGCAACAGCTTTCCACCTTACAAAGAATGCTGATTACTACGATGCTTCAAGAGTTCAGTTATCAGGACTTAACTATCAGGTTATCCAGGATTCACAGACAGCTCTTATGAGCTACCAGAACGGTGACTTAGATATCACACTTGTAAATGGTGATCAGGTTGAGCAGGTTTCTGCAGACCCTGAGTTCCAGACAATCGGTGCTGGTTACCTTTGGTATGTAACTCCAAACATCAAGGAAGTTAAGGAGCTTTCAAACCTCAACATCAGACTTGCTCTTTCAAACGCAATCAACCGTGTTGATGTAACAAGCCAGCTTAACGATGGTTCACTTCCAACTTACACAGCAGTACCTCGTGATTTCTCAGCAGATTTCTCAGCTGATCAGGAGAAGTTTAAGGCTGTTTGTGCAGACGATGCAGCTGCAGCTGCTAAGTACTGGGAGACAGGTCTTAAGGAGTTAGGAACAGATTCAATCACACTTGAGATGGTTGTTGACGATGATGACGCTCCAAAGAAGGTTGCTACAGTTCTTAAGTCTGAGTGGGAGACAACTCTTCCAGGACTTACAGTTGAAATCGTAACAGAGCCAAAGAAGCAGCGTGTTCAGGATTTGCAGGATGGTAACTATGAGCTTGGTCTTACAAGATGGGGACCAGACTACGATGATCCTATGACATACCTTGGTATGTGGGTAACAGATTGTGCTAACAACTATGGTTTCTGGACAAACTCAGAGTACGATTCAATCATCGCTGAGTGCACAACTGGTGACCTTTGCACAGAGCTTGAGGCACGTCGTACACGTCTCTATGATGCAGAGCAGATTGTTATGGATGAAGCAGTTATCTTCCCAATCTACACAGCAGCAAACGCAACACTTGTTAAGGCAAACGTATCAGGAATTGACTTCCACCCAGTAGCACTTAACAGAGTATTCAAGGATACAGTAAAGCAGTAAGAAGCTTTTGCTTAGTATTGATTAAAGAGCGGGCCGTGCTTTGAAATTTAAGGTATGGCCCAATACTTTTTTAAGAATGTGGAAAAGAAAATCTTTTCCCTATTCTTAAAGAAATATTTTAAAGGAGAAAATGTAGTGAAAAAGTATATTTTAAAAAGAGTTCTAACTTCTATTGGAACTTTGCTAGCCATCATTCTTGTGCTTTTCATACTGATGCATTTAATGCCAGGTTCACCCTTCAACGATGAAAAGCTGACGGCTGATCAGAGGCAAATGCTCTATTCAAAGTATGGGTTAGATCAACCAATCGTAGTCCAGTTCGGACAGTATGTTGTGAATATGTGTAAGGGAGATTTCGGCGTCAGCTACAACATCTCAAAGAACACTCCAATTTCACAGCTGATTCAGTCAAGACTTCCAATTTCTATAAGAATAGGATTTTTTGCGGTGCTTTTAGGTGCAATGGTAGGCCTCATACTTGGCTTGATTGCAGCTCTGAAAAAGGACACTATTTTGGATACCATATGTACCATCATATCGGTAATCGGTGTGTCTGTGCCCTCATACGTATTTGCCTTAGGACTGAGCTTCACACTTGGCTTCAAATGGAAGCTTTTCCCAATGCTTTATAGCACTGCGGATGAATTGAATTCAAGCGTTATGCCATCAATTGCTCTTTCAATGTTTACAATGGCATCAATCGCCAGATTCACTAGAACAGAAATGATTGAGGTTCTTGGCAGCGAGTATATGCTTCTTGCAGAGAGTAAGGGCTTGTCAGGAAGAAAATTGATTTTCTCCCACGCCTTAAGAAACGCACTTATTCCTATCATCACTGTACTTGCTCCGCTCATCGTTGATTTGATGACAGGTTCTCTTGTAGTAGAAAAGATTTTTGCAATCCCAGGTGTTGGTAGTTTACTTGTAAATGCGATTCAGTCCAACGACTACAACGTAGTTATTGCCCTTAGCTTTATCTATTCGGCAATGTACATTGCCATAATGCTTGTGGTTGATATCCTCTACGGAATCATCGATCCAAGAATTCGTCTGGGAAAGGAGGGAGACTAAGATGAGTGATATTGCAACATATATCCCTACAGAAGATGATTTCAAGCTGAAGAACAATACAGAAGAATTAGGCTTGGATTCAAACTTTGCTTCCCAGAATTTTTGGAAGGAAGTAGTTATAAGATTCTTCAATAAAAGAAGTGCTGTAATCGGTCTGATTATGATTTTACTGATTATCGTATTTGCGATAATTGGACCGGGGATGAATGATTATACCTACGATGGAATGATCCAGGAGGAAAAGAACTTAGCTCCTAGAGTTGAGTGGCTTTCATGGCTTAGCTTCTTCAACGGATCAGAGACTATGACCACCTCAGTTGGAGATATTCAGGTCAACAAATATGAAGAGGGTGGCTTGACAGATACCTACTATTGGTTTGGTAGTGATATCTACGGACGTGACCTTTGGACACGTTGCTGGGAAGGTACCAGAGTTTCCCTTATTATCGCCATTGCAGCAGCTCTTATCGATATGATTATCGGTATGAGTTACGGTCTGATTTCTGGATTCTTTGGTGGCAAGATTGATATGGTAATGCAGAGAATCCTTGAGATTTGTAATGGTATTCCTCGACTTGTTATTGTGACACTTTTGCTTTTGATTTTAAAGCCAGGTATGCTCACAATCATCTTCGCATTGCTTTTAACAGAGTGGGTAGGTATGAGCCGAATTGCCAGAGCAGAAATGCTCAAGCTTAAGGAACAGGAATTTGTTCTGGCTTCAAGAACCCTTGGTGCAGGAAGCTTCTTCATCATCTTTAAAGAGGTACTTCCAAATATTGTTGGACCAGTTATCACTCAGGTTATGTTTTCAATTCCTACAGCTATTTTCACAGAGGCTTTCTTAAGCTTCGTAGGTCTTGGAATTCCAGTTCCAAAGTGCTCTCTTGGTTCACTGATTTCGGATGGATATAACTCATTTACAACTCATCCATATCAGATTATTCCACCAATTATTATCATGGCACTTTTGATGCTTAGCTTTAACCTGCTTGGCGACGGCTTACGTGAAGCCTTCGATCCTAAGATGAAAGAAATGTGAGGTACTTAACATGAATGAAGATTTTATTTTAGATATTTGCGACCTTGATATTTCTTTCAAGACAACTGCAGGAAATGTTCATGCGATTCGCGGAATCAATATCGATTTGGAAAAGGGAGAGACAGTGGCAATCGTTGGTGAGTCAGGCTCAGGAAAGTCTGTAACCATGAAGGCTGCCATGGGAATTCTCGCAAAGAATGCGACAGTTAATTCTGGAACAATTGAGTTTAAATATGAAAATGCTGAGGGTAAGCAGATTGTAGATATCCTCAAAAAGGATAAGAGATGGATTAGAAAGCATATCAATGGTAAAAGAATTGCCATGGTTTTTCAGGATCCAATGACATCCTTAGACCCTACTATGACCATCGGTAAGCAGCTGATGGAAGGCCTCTTATGGCATTTTAAAATGTCAAAGGAGGAGGCTAGACAGAAGTCTATTTCTCTATTGAAAGAGGTTGGAATTCAGGATGCTGAAAAGAGAATGAAGCAGTATCCACATCAGCTTTCAGGTGGTATGAGACAGCGTGTGGTTATCGCCATCGCACTTTCTTGCGACCCTGATTTGCTTATCTGTGATGAGCCTACCACAGCCCTTGACGTTACAATTCAGGCAAAGATTATCGAGCTTATCAAGAAGGTTCAGAACGAGCGTGGAATTTCAGTTATCTACATCACACATGACCTTGGCGTTGTTGCGAAGGTGGCTGATTACGTCAACGTTATGTACGCTGGCAAGATTGTGGAGAAGGGTAAGATTAACGAGATTTTCTATGACCCACGTCATCCATATACTTGGGGACTTCTTTCTGCAATGCCAGATTTGAATACTGATGACCCAAGACTTTACACAATCCCTGGCTCACCACCAAACCTTTTGAATGAGAAGCCTGGAGATGCTTTTGCACCAAGAAATCAGTATGCCCTTAACATTGATGACAAGCTTGATCCACCAATGTTCAAGGTTACAGAGACTCATTATGCGGCAACCTGGCTGTTGGATGAGCGCGCTCCAAAGGTTGAAATGCCTAAGGAGTTGAAGGAAAGATTAGAGAGAATGAAGAAGGAGGCAGCAGAATATGGCAGTGAATTATAATGACAAGCCTCTTTTAAAGGTAGAGGGATTAAAGCAGCATTTCCCTATCAGCAAGAACTACACTGTAAAGGCAGTTGAGGGAGTATCCTTCGAGATTTACCCAGGTGAGACCTACGGCCTTGTTGGAGAGTCTGGTTCAGGAAAATCTACCATCGGAAGAAGTATCATCCGCCTTTACAATCCTACAGAGGGTAAGGTGACCTTCAACGATGTGGACATCAGTGGAAAACTTGGAAAATCAGACAAGAAGATGTTAAGAACTCAGATGCAGATGATTTTCCAGGATCCTATGTCATCATTGAATCCTAGAAAGAAGGTCGGAGATATCATCGGCGAGGGCCTTGATATTCATCACACCTACAAGGACAGAGCCGACCGTGACCGTCAGATTAAGGCAATCCTTGCAAAGGTTGGTCTTGCACCAGAGCACATTTCCCGCTATCCTCACCAGTTCTCAGGTGGACAGAGACAGCGTGTAGGAATAGCCCGGGCTCTGATTATGAATCCAAAGCTTATCATTGCAGATGAGTGTATCTCGGCATTGGATGTTTCAATTCAGGCACAGGTCGTTAACCTTATGAAGGATATTCAGCAGGAGACAGGGGCGGCATACTTGTTTATCGCCCATGACCTTTCAATGGTTAAGTATATCTCAGACAGAATTGGAGTACTTCATTTAGGTCACCTTTTGGAGACAGGTACCACAGATGAGATTTTCTCAAATCCTATTCATCCATACACAAAGAGTTTGCTCTCAGCAATCCCTGAGCCAAACCCTATCCTGGAGAAAAACAGAGTCTCAGAGACCTACGACTACAAGACATCTGGAATAGATTACAACAAGGGCACAGAGCACCTTGTAAGTGGTAGTCACTATGTAAAGTGCACCGATGAGGAGTTTGAGGCCTGGGTGTAGCGTTTATCAGAAATTGAGGGCAAAAATATGTGGATAGTACTTTCTTTTGTAGCGTGTTTTCTTTCTGCTGTAGCAGCAGTATATCGTAAATCCGGAATAGAAGGACAAGACCCATTTTGGTATGGAGCAATATCTCTGACAGTTACTACAATTACGATATTTCTAATTGGAATTATGACAGGTAATAATGGAGACTTGTTTTCGATGCCAGAAAGGGTCGTTGATATAACTCTTGTATCAGGGATTATTCAGGGACTATCCTGGCTTACATATATGTTTGCAATTTATTATATCGATGTGAGCAAGGTCGCAGCATTAGATAAGTTTAATATTGTTGCGACCATGCTATTTGCCTATGTAATAATTGATGAAAAAATATCACGTTCCATGTTAATTGGAACAATGTTTCTCATATTTGGAACACTTCTTGTAGTGGATTTGAAAAAAGAAACCCAGGATATTTCTGCGGAGAAAAAACAGGCTAGAAACAAAGGAATATTTTGGGGAATTGTTTCCCCAATTTTAATGGCTCTATCAAATGTTGTGGCAAAAATGGATAATAGTTCGATTAGTCCCATAGCAACTACTTCACTGCGCATCCTAATTGTGACAGTAGTTTTATGGGGCTTTTTTATATTTAGAATGAAAAAGGAAAAAATCGAATTTGTTGATTTGAAAATGCCTGGTATTAATATGAGAAACAATGTAATAAGCGGAGTTCTTACAGGTATATTTAATGTGCTAATGTATATTGCCATAGAAATGGGAATGGTATCTGTTGTCACAGCAATAGTTAAAAGTAGTGTATTGTTTACCGTAGTTTTAGCTGGAATATTCCTACATGAGAGTCTTACGAAGAAGGGCTGGGTAGGTATTATGCTGATTTTAAATGGCTTAGTTATTCTAGTTATATAATTGCAACAGTTTGGTTGCAGGTATACAAAATAAAGATGCTTTACTTTAATAGTTTAAATAGTTAAACTCTTACCCATAAACAAGATAACAAAGGCGTTATCGATTTCCAATCGGAAGTCGGTAGCGCCTAATTTTTTTGCAAAAGGAGGATAATGACTATGAGTTACCCAAAAATTGATTTCTTATACTTAAGCGAGCCAGATATGGTTAAAGCAGGTGTAAATGATCCTGTAAAGTGTACTGATTGTATGGAAGATTTATTAAAGATTCTATATGAGGGAGATTACAGAATGGGTGGTGAGAATGGAAACTCACATGGATGTATGGTTACCTTCCCAGTAGAGCCTGAATTTCCTAATATGCCAAAGGATGGCCCAGACAGAAGATTCATGGCAATGCCAGCATATCTTGGCGGCAAGTTCGATATCGCAGGTATGAAATGGTATGGTTCTAACGTTGCAAACAGAGATAAAAAGGTTCCAAGATCAATCCTCACAGTCATGCTGAATGATAAGGATACAGGAGCACCAAAAGCTCTTATGTCAGCAAATCTTATCAGTGCATTTAGAACAGCTGCAATTCCAGGAGTAGGCGTAAGATACTTGGCAAAAGAGGATTCTAAGGTTCTTGGTATTGTAGGACCAGGAATGATTAACGCTATCACAGCTGAAACCTTCTGCAACCTTCGTCCAGTTGAAACTATCAAAATTAAAGGACGTGGACAGGCATCAATTGATAGATTTATCAGTTACGTTAAGGAAAAATGCCCACAGGTTAAAGACTTTATCGTATGTGAAACTCTTGAAGAGTGCGTAAGAGATTCAGATATTCTATCCTTTGCAACATCAACACCAACTGGTGGTCAGGCAAACTATCCAACAATTAAAGACGAATGGGTTAAGAAAGGCTGCCTGATTTGTGGACCTGGAGCAGTAAATGTATCAGATGAATTGATTAACAGCTCAAAGCTTGTTGTAGATAACTCAAAGCTTTATGAGGCATGGGCAGAGGAGTATCCATATCCAACCTTTGATACAATGTTCCTTCTTGGTTGCAAGTATCTTGATATGGTTCATGAAGGAAAGCTGGATAAATCAAGAATTGAAGATTTAGGTGGAATTGTTAGCGGAGCAATTCCAGGAAGAAAAGATGATGATGAAATTATTCTCTATTCTATCGGTGGCATGCCAGTTGAGGATGTGGCATGGGGCAAGACAGTTTATGACAATGCTGTAAGACTTGGAATTGGTACACCACTAAATCTTTGGGACACACCTTATCTTTATTAATTACCTGTATATATGAAGCCGACAAAGACGTCAGTTTATAAAGACGTTTTTTGTCGGCTTTTTTTAGAAAAGGGAGATGGTGATATATATATGAATACTAAGAAATTGAGTTTATTTAGTAGTGTAGCTATTTGTGTTGGATTGATAGTTGCAACAAGTTGTTTATCTTCTCTTGGTAGTGGAATTGGTTCTCTTGGAAGATCATTTATCATTCCAATGTTTGTAGTAATGATTCTTAATATGTTTGTTGGAATCTCATTTGCAGAGTTGAATCGCTTGATGCCCAAAGCAAATGGTGGAACAAGCCAGTATCTGATGGCAGGTTTTGGTTCATTTACATCAATTACCGCAAATCTGGCAGCATATGTGGTCACTATGGCACTGACAATGACAGCTGAGCTCTCAATGTGCGGAATTGTTCTTAGGAATCTATTTTTCCCGTCCATTGATGCAAGAATCATTTCAATGATTATTCTTTTGGTTTTGTTTTATGTTAACTGGAGAGGCTTGGATTTGTTCTCCAAGGTACAGGATTTAGTTGTAATTCTCTTGATTGGCTCCATGTTTCTTTTGGGTGTGATTGGAACTTTGAAGCTTGGAAGTGGTCAGGTTATAACACAACAATCAGTACCTGCAGTAAGTGGAGTCAGTGGTTGCTTTCAAATGGCATCGGTAGCCTTTTGGTTGTTTATTGGTGTTGAGTTTGTAATACCTGTTGCTAAAGATATGAAAAATCCTAAGCGAGACGTAATTCTTGCAATTGCCATAGGCTTGGCACTTTTATTTTCTGTACAGTCGCTGCTGGGAAATGCTATGGCAAATTATGTTGACTATGCAGTTTTAGCAGATGATCCAACAGGAACACCTCATATGACATTTGCAACAAATATGTTGGGAAATGTAGGCAAAGGTTGGATGGGAATTATTACAATGCTTGCTGCTATATCAACAGTTAACAGTATGTTTGCAGCGCCTCCTAGAATTATGCAAGGTATGGCAGAGGATGGAAATCTTCCAAAGATTTTTTATAAGGAAAACAAAAATCATGTAGCTTTTGCAGGACTTACTCTTATGGCAGTCGTAACTTCTGGTTTTATTATTTCTAACCTTGCTGTATCAAATGGCATTGCCTTTGTAGTTCTTGCCGCTTCATGCTTATGGCTCATTGATTACATTATGATTCATGCGGCAGTGCTTGTTCTTAGAAGAAGATACCCTAAGGCAGAGCGTAATAAATATCTGGTATTAGGTGGTATCCCTCAAATAGTTGGCATAATCGGAAATATTTATATGGTTTATGCCATTGATGTTGGAGAGTCAAGAATTTTAATCTATAAGATTTCAGCTGTAATTTTGGCAGTAATTATTGCCTATGCAATTATTTGGTGCAAGTTTGTGGTGAAAAAACCGCTATTTAAGCCAATGCCATTGGAGCTAATAAATGCTGAAGAGGAGCAGGATACAATTTCTAGGGAGGATATATTATGGGAAACGTAATAACTTTTAGTAGACAATTTGGTTCACTAGGTCGCCCTTTAGCCCAGAAGGTGGCTGAAAAAATGGGATATAAGTTTTTAGATCCTGAGATTATTGAGCAAGCCGCTAAGAGGATGGGCAAGGATGTGGAGGAACTTCTTGCTTATGATAACCAAATGGTAATAAAGAATCATTTGGATGGCTCAAAATATATTTCAATGGCTTCACCCCTTGGATTTGGTGATGCTGCCAAGCAGGCCAAGCTATATAAAATCGAAACTGAAATCATGTATGAGGAAGCAGAAAAGGGAGATTGCGTAATAGTAGGTAGAGCTGCAGATTATTTATTCAGTAAAGCAGGCAAGAAGAATGTATTTCGAGTACATGTTACTGCTCCATATGAATTTAGATATGAGCAGAGTATTTCAACCCTTGAACTTACAAGAGTGGAAGCTACAGAACATATCCATATTATTGATAAAGCCAGAGCCGGATTTTACAAAAACGTTACTGGTGAAGATTTTAATTCACCATTATATCGAGATGTTATTTTGAACATGGAGTATATCGATTTTGATGATGCTGCAGATTTAATCTGTGGCTTAGCAACAAAACGATTCTCAGTGGGATGAGAACCATTTTAAAAGTTCGTTCTTGAAGGTAAGTGCTTCGGGACAAAGCAGTACATTGGCATTGTTTACCAGATACATGGATTTTGTAAGATTTGGTTTGAATGGTCGGGCTACTGTCAAATCAGAATCTGCTTCATCAGCCATATAATCTAAAACCATTGCCACTGCTTTGTTCTCGTACACAAGCTTAAAGGCATAGTGAGTGTCTGAGAGTTCTACCATGATATTTGGGTTCCAACCACCTTTTTTAAAACTATCAAGCTGGACAATATCTAAAGGGCTACGGCTTCCTTTAAAAATTACTTGATAATCTTTAAGGGCTTTAAAAGGAATTGTTTCCAACTGAGCAAGAGGATTATTTTTTGAAACTAGAACTCGATATGAAGATGAAATTAGATGATTAGTTTCATATTTGTAATAGTCAAGGGGACCAGGAAGCATAGCTAGTTCAATCTCATGCTTATTAAGCTTATCAAGAATGACACGATCAGGCATTTCTTCAATATGAACAAGAATGTCCTTATATCTATCAGAAAAATAATCAAAAAAATCGGTAGAAATCAGACCAATGGAATCATAGGAGCACATAATATTTAAAGGTTTTCGATTCTCGGCAAGGATAAAGTCTTTGCTTTCAACTAAAGAAAACTCCTGCAAAATATTTAAGGTGTGGGGATAAAGATTGACAGCAGCTTTTGTTGGTACCATTTCCTTATTTTTCCTGACAAATAGCTGTAACCCCAGTTCATCCTCTAAGGATAGAATTGTTTTACTTACTACCTGATGGGATACATACAAAAGCTTTGCAGCATCGGAAATACAGTGTGTCTCATATACCTTTGAAAAGTAAAACAATTGCTTCTGATTCATAATAGCCTCCATTAAATAAAAAAAGAGACAATAAGGGCTGGATTTAGACCTCATTGTCTCGGTTCGCAATAAATTGAGAGAATTTTACCATTATTGAATAAAAAAAACAATGAGAAGAAGGAGAATATATTATGGAATATAGAATAGCAGAGCATCCAATTCTTGGAGTTCAGGAGAAAGGAAGAAAAGTTACATTTACATATGACGGAAAAACAATTGATGGTTTTGAAGGGGAGCCTATAGCTGCTGCTTTAAAGGCTCACGGACTATTGATTCATAGATATACAAAAAAGGAACACAAACCAAGAGGTATATTTTGTGCTATAGGAAGATGCACAGATTGTGTAATGGTTGTGGATGGAGTCCCTAATATAAGGACCTGTATTACCCCATTAAAAGAGGGTATGGTAATCAATACACAATATGGCGTAAGCGATAAGCCATTTGAAGAACAGTAAGGAGGAAGGATGTATGGAAAGATATGATTTGATTGTAGTTGGAGCTGGTCCTTCCGGATTAAGTGCATCCATTGAGGCCGCAAAACGAGGCATGAAAGTAATTGTTTTTGATGAAAATGAGAAGCCTGGTGGCCAGCTGTTTAAGCAAATCCACAAGTTTTTTGGATCAAAGGAGCATCATGCAAAAATAAGAGGTTTCAAAATTGGAGAAGAGCTCCTAAAAGAAGCAGATGAACTTGGAGTAGAGGTTGTTTTAAATGCAACAGTCATGGGCTTGTATATAGATAAAGAGGTGACTGTAAGAATAGGTGATGGAATCAATCACTACAAGGGGGATACCATTATTGTTGCTACTGGAGCAGCTGAGAACATGGTTACATTCCCAGGCTGGACATTGCCAGGTGTTATAGGGGCAGGAGCAGCTCAAACAATGATGAATCTTCATGGAATCAAACCAGGTAACAGAGTGTTGATGCTTGGTACAGGAAACGTTGGACTAGTTGTTTCATTCCAGTTGATTCAGGCAGGTTGCGAGGTGGTGGCTCTGGTGGATGCAGCACCAAGAGTTGGAGGCTATGGCGTTCATGCAGCAAAGGTGGCTAGAACAGGAGTACCATTTTATTTATCACACACAATTAAGGAGGCTGAGGGCGATGAGTTTATTACAGGGGTCACTATTCATGAGGTGGACAGCACTTTCACTCCAATTCCTGGGACAGAGAAACACTTTGATGTAGATACAATTTGCATGGCTGTTGGTTTATCTCCTATGTCGCAGCTCCTTAAAATGGCTGGATGTGAAATGGAAGATAATCCAAAACGAGGTGGTCAGGTCCCAATTATCGATGATTATGGTAGAACTAGTGTCCCTGGTATTATTGCAGCTGGCGACGTATCAGGAATTGAGGAGGCAAGCTCAGCCATGATTGAAGGTAAAATGGCAGGAGTTTGTGCAGCTGAATACTTAGGTTATTGTACAGAGAAAGAATTAGAGGAAACATTAAAGGTATTAGAAAATGATTTGGAAAGTCTTCGTCAGGGAATGTTCGCTCCAAAGAACAGAGGAAAGCAGATAGAGAAGACTGAAGAGGGAATCGATATTTCTACAAACCTACTTAAGAAGGGATATGTAACTGATGAAGAAATTGAAAGATTCCCAGGGGTAACCCACAAAGTAGGAGTACATCCTGTTATGGAATGTACCCAGAACATTCCTTGTAACCCTTGCCAGGATGCATGTAAAAAAGGATGTATTTCTATAGGGGAGAATATTACAAATCTTCCTTTTGTTAAAAATGATTCAGAGTGTATCAATTGTGGAATGTGCGTTGCAAGCTGTTCAGGTCAAGCTATCTTCTTGGTGGATGAGGATGCTGGAGAAGGAAAAGCAACAGTTACTCTTCCATATGAGTTTTTACCATTGCCTGCTGTTGGAACAAGAGGTTTCGGTCTTAGCAGAGAAGGAAAAATTGTTTGTGATGCAGAGGTATTATCAGTAAAAAGTGTGCCAGCCTTTGATCATACAAACCTTCTAACAATAAGTGTCCCTAAGGAATATGCCATGAGAGCAAGATTCTTCAAGGTAGGTTGATTCGATAAAGAAAGGATGAGTACTTATGAATACAGTTGTAGATAGATCAAAAGACATCGGGCCTTTTATTCCAGCACCTGATGATGACATGATAATTTGTAGATGTGAAGAGGTTACAAAAGGAGAAATTAGAAAAGCGGTTCATGCTGGTATGTGGACCATAACGGAAATACGAAGATACTTACGAAGTGGAATGGGATTGTGTCAGGGACAGACCTGTTCAAGACTTGTAAAAGGGATTGTTGCAAGAGAGCTTGGGGTTTCTCCAGCAGAGCTTGAACCTGCAACAGCCAGATCTCCTATGAGACCAACTGAGATGAAGGTTTTTGGTAATGAGGAGGTGAGTGCCTAATGAGTAATGTAGCAGACGTAATTATTGTTGGTGGTGGAATTATTGGATGCGCTACCGCCTATTATTTATCAAAACGAGGAAAGAGCGTAATAGTCCTTGAAGCTAGCGATAATATTGGCAATGGAGGTTCTACAAGAAATGGTGGTGGTGTACGCCAGTCAGGTAGAGATCCAAGAGAACTTCCGCTGGCTATGTATGGAATCGAAAAGTTATGGCCAGGTCTTTCAGAAGAACTTGGTGTTGATTGTGAATATCATAAGGAAGGAAATCTTCGTTTAGGAAAAACAAAGAAGCATTTGGAAATTCTTCAGGGGCTTACAGATAGAGCGGTTGCCTGTGGCCTTGATGTAAGAATGGTGGATGCTAATGAAGTTAAGGAGATTAATCCTTATCTTTCAGATGAAGTGATTGGAGCTAGTTGGTGTCCAACAGATGGCCATGCAAATCCTATGGTGACAACCCTTGCATTTTACAGCAAAGCAAGAGAAAACGGTGTGCGTTTCATAACTGGTGAGAAGGTGCTTGGCCTGAAAAAGATTCGAGGAAGAGTAAGGGAGGTTGTAACAGAAAACAGTGTTTACGAAGGTGATTATGTTGTAGTTGCAGCAGGCTATGAATCCCGTGAGATTTTAGCAACAGTTGGAATTGACGTTCCAATGCATAGAGAGTTACTTGAATGTCTTGTGACAGAGGCTGAGCCCCATATGTTTAATCAGATGCTTGGTACAGCAGAGGCAGATTTTTATGGCCACCAGTCAGATCATGGCTCATTTGTATTTGGTGGTTCATCAGGAATTGAGTTGAATAATAAGGATATTGGAATGGAAAATTCTCCTTCCAATTCTGCTATTACTGCACCATGTATTTGCCGAGGCATCATGAAGTATTTTCCAGATTTGGAAAATGCTAAGATTGTCAGAACATGGGCAGGATATGTTGATACCAGCCAGGATGGTGTACCTGTTTTAGGAGAGGTTGAAGAGGTGCCAGGTCTTATAATTGCATGTGCTTTTACAGGTCATGGCTTTGGAATTGCACCAGCAGTTGGCGAACAGCTTTCGATGCTTATTACAGAAGGAAGTACAGCGATTGATTTAAGCGAGTTACGTTACGATCGATTCAAAGCGAAAATATAATGTGATTTAGGAGGATAACTGATATGGAAATGGTGAGAACAAATTATAGCTCAGGTGCTCCATTGGAAGAAAAGGTGGGTTACTCAAGAATGGTAAAGGTAGGACCATTTGTAAAGATTGGTGGAACTACATCAGTTCAGCCAGATGGAACAGTGTTTGGGGAAAATGCATATGATCAGACTAAATATGTTTTGGAAAAGCAGATTAAATTATTAGAGCAGGCCGATGCAAAAGCGAGCGATGTAGTTTCGGTTAAGGTATACGCAACTGACATGGCTGAGTGCGGAAACATTTGCAAGGCCTATTCGGAATATTTCCATGATGTAAAACCCCTTTGTACAGTGGTAGGAACTAGTGCACTTAACAGACCTACTCAGTTTGTAGAGATAGAGATGGAAGCAATATGTTGCTAGTATAAATTTTTCCTCTTGCATGCTTTTAAGGGAAAGCCAGGCAAGTCCACTGTGGACCGCCTGGCTTTTAATAAAATGATAGAAGACATAAAAGCGGGAAAGGATGATGTGAGGGTTTTGATTGACATGACGAAGTTACATGATTATACTCATAAATAAAAATTTGACGAAAGCAGAAAAAATATGAAATATAATAAAGAGTGAAGCCTAATCAGACTATAGTGGTTTGATGAGGCTTTCTTTATATAAAATGAAAATGGAGGATTTGCTATGGAACTAGTAAGAGTGCAGGATTCTGATTATCGAAAAACATATGAGCTTTATATGTCCTTTCCTGAAAATGAAAACGGGTACATGAATAATGTATATGGTTATAGCTATGAGCAGTTTCTTGAGTGGATTGAGAAAAAGAGAGATTGGTCAATGGGGAAAAATCTTCCTGAAGGATTTGTTCCTGATACTACATATGTGCTTGTTGATGAAGATGTTTATGTCGGTGTTTTTAATTTGAGACATTGCTTGAATGATTTCTTAAGAGAAGGACCTGGTCATATTGATTATTGTATTTCCAAAAAATATCGTGGAAAAGGATATGCAACGAAAGGACTTGAGCTTACTTTAATAAAGGCTAGACAGATGTGCATTCATGAAGTATATATGTTTGTAAATAAGGATAATCCGGCAAGTCTTCGTGTGCAGATTAAAAATGGAGCATATATTCATCATGAAAATGAGAAAGAGTATTTTACAAGGATAAATGAGATTGAGGAAGGTTCTTCAAGGGAAGAAATCATCAACAAATTTTACTCTCAATATGAAGAGGATGGTCGCCTTGAAAGAACTGTGCATGGGAGACTTGAATTTACTACGACGATGAATTATATCCACAGATTTTGTGATAATAATTCAAAGATTTTGGAAATTGGAGCAGGAACAGGGCGTTATTCTATAACTCTTGCAAAAGAGGGAATGGATGTAACCGCAGTTGAACTGGTGGATAAGAATTTGGATATTCTTAGAGAAAAAAGCAAAGGAATTGGCAACATAAAATCGATTCGGGGAGATGCCACAAAACTGGATACGCTTGAAGATAATTGCTTCGACCTTACGCTTGTATTTGGTCCACTATATCACCTCTATGAAAAAGAAGAAGTTAATATGGCAATCGATGAAGCTATCAGGGTAACTAAACCTGGCGGTGTGATAATGTTTGCATTTATATCCGTATATGCAATCATGTATTCTAATTACTTTTATGGGAACTGGTCTCTGGGACAGGCAGAAAATTTTACAAATGATAATAAGGTTAGACATTTTAAAGAACAGCTCTTTACCGGTTATGATATTTCAGAATTTGAGGATCTATTTAAGACTAAAAATGTAACGTGTATTACGACGACTGGTGTGGATGGGCTTATTGAACCAGTTGAGCATCGGGCTGATTTTTCAATCTCAGAGGATGACTTTAAGAAACTTTCAGACTGGTATATGTCACATTCTGAAAAAAGAGAATTGCTTGGAAACACCAATCATCTTTTGTATATATGTAAAAAAGTGTGATCATCCAAATATGTTATCCGATAGAGATATTAGTGTGTACTTTTGCAAATGATTATTTCACGCCAAGGGCACCGGTGCACTGCTTGCCAATTTGTGAAAGGCCAAAAATCTCATTTAAGGAAGGGGATAACTGTGAAGAATAAAGTGATAGTAAAAGACAAAGATGAATGGAGTTCTCTTGCAAACTTTATCGGAAATATAATAGCAAAATACGCTGATGAAATTGATTATCAGCGAAAGAATTATAAAGGTTTTGAAAGAACGCAATATGACTCAGGCGGAGTTTGCAAGAGAACTCCATTCATCTTTGTCTTTTACTATCACTTTATTCTTCACAGTTATCCCCTTCCTTAAATG
>JAILAV010000091.1 GCA_024681435.1 Pseudobutyrivibrio sp.
TTGGTGGAGGTTACACATGTTTATTGCATTTAAGGAACTTAACAGCATTATAAGCCAGATCAATGGAGCATATCATGATATTTGTACCAAGGTTGGAATATCAGACAGCGAATTTGACATTTTCTATGTTCTTTGTGAACAGGGGGACGGGTGCAAACAGAGCTTAATTTACAAAAGTAGCGGAATAGGAAAATCAACGATAAACAGTGCCATTAAAAAAATGGAAAAAGAAGGATATCTGAAGGTGGAAAAGGATGACGGAAGAAGTACCAGAGTTTTCCTGACTGATAAAGGAAAGGCGCGCAGTGCCGAGACTGCAGAACACATTATCGAGATTGAAAACAGGATTTATGAGAGCTTTTCAAAAAAAGACAGAGAAGCTTTCATCAAACTAAACAGGGATTATTTGAACGCATTGAAAAAAGAAATAGATTTATACGGAGTCAGAAAAGAATGAATACATCATTATCAGGACATTTTTCATATGGAAAACTTATCAGATTTGTACTGCCATCTGTAATCATGATGGTTTTTACATCTATCTATGGTGTTGTAGATGGATACTTTGTATCAAACTATGCAGGAAGCTCTCAGTTTGCAGCGATTAATCTTATTATGCCTTTTTTACAGCTCCTGTCTGCTCTTGGTTTTATGATAGGAGCGGGAGGAACAGCTTTGGTTTCCTTTTATTTGGGAGCGGGCGATGCCAAAAGAGCGAATAATACATTTTCACTGCTTACCTACACAGTCATTGCATTTGGATTGATATTTACAGTCTCAGGAATATTGGGGCTTGGAAAAGTCGCAGCACTTCTGGGTGCAACTGAAAACATGCTACCATACTGCGTAAAATATGGAAGGATTGTGCTTGCTGCACTCGTACCATTTATGCTTCAAAATATGTTTCAGAGCTTTATGGTGGCTGCAGGGAAGCCAAGACTAGGGCTTTTTGTAACAGTTCTTTCTGGCATTACAAATATGGTTCTTGATTATGTTCTCGTTGGACTTATACCATTAGGTGTGACAGGGGCTGCCCTTGCTACGGCCTTAAGCCAGTGCGTTGGTGGAATTATTCCTCTTGCATATTTTTTGTTGCCAAACAAGAGCCTGCTCAGGCTTGGCAAAGTAACGTTTGATGGAGGCTCTATCATTAAGGCATGTACAAATGGTTCTTCTGAATTCGTAACCAATATTTCCATGAGCGTGGTAAGTATGTTGTATAATCTGCAGCTTATCAAATATGCCGGGGAAAATGGTGTATCGGCTTATGGCGTGATCATGTACGTGAGCTTCATCTTCGTGGCAGTGTTTATAGGATACTCCATGGGAACTGCTCCCATAATAGGATATAATTACGGAGCTGGGAATGTAAAAGAGCTTAAGAGCCTCTTGAAAAAGAGTCTGATCATTATTGTAGTTGCAGAAATCAGCATGTTTATACTGGGCGAAATACTTGCCCGTCCAATCGCCCAAATATATGTTGGATATGATCCGGAACTTATGAAACTGACTTTGACGGCATTTGGTATATACTCAGCTTCATATCTGATCTCAGGACTCAATATATTTGCTTCAGCATTTTTTACTGCGCTCAGTAATGGAAGAATATCAGCAATTATATCTTTTTCAAGAACCCTGGTGTTTCAGGTATTAACTGTAATGGTTCTTCCTTTGATTTTAGGAATTAAAGGAATATGGTGGGCAACTTTTACCGCAGAATTGCTGGCTGCAATAGTATCTGTGTTCTACATTGTGAGAATGAAAGAGTATTATAATTATTGAAATAAATAAGGTGTTGTTATAGGATGTGCTATTTGGACAATTAATTCACAAGTGATATAACCCGGAAGTTAAAAGCCCTTACAGATTAATAATCTGTAGGGGTTCTGCTTAATATGGCATCTGTATTATTTCTTGTAATGAATACTTTCCAGTTGTGAGGCAAGCATTTTCTTAGTAATCTCTGTAACGGTGCTTAGTGATATTTCTCCATAATCTCCTGCCAACCAGTCAAAATAAGAATATGCTATACATGTTGCCGTGAGGTCTGCAATTATCAGTCTGGTTGTTTCAGGCTCATTTATTCCTTGTTTTAAATCGACCCTGATCAGCTGACTTATCGTTTCTTTGCAACCTCTTCGGAATAATTCCAGTCTGGAATCCCTGGCCACATGTTTAAAGAAGGCAAGTTCTTTAAACATCAGGGAATTTAACAGTTCAAAAAGGTTGTCGATATCAAAGACCTCTTCTTTAGAGATGGCGTCAACTATTTCTGCCTCCATATCATCAACAAACTCGTGGAATATGTCCTCTATAGTGTCGTAATGCGAATAAAAGGTCATTCTGTTGATGTCTGCTCGTTCAGCTATTTCGGAAATGGTCAGCTTATCATATCCTTTTTCAATAACCAAATCTATAAATGCACGGTGGATTATCTTTTTATTTTTCTTAAATCTTCTATCATCGGAGGTTTTGTACATGTCTTTTTCCTTATCATAAAACAATCACTTGATAATTAACTATCATTATGTATAGTTTTGCTCATTGAAGTTGGTATGTCAATAGATTATATTTGCCTCATAACAGAGAAAGGCAGGTATAAGATATATGAATCTTTATGAAAAGCTTGTTTCAGGATATCCAACAGGGGATGTATCTCCTCAGGATTTCATTGATCACCTTACTGTAGGTGCAGACGGATGGATTGGTGCATGGATTGCGATTGCCCTTGCAGTTATCTTTGGTCTGCTTGTTTATATCATTCCTATTTATTTGACAGAAAAAGATAAACTTGGTCCTTATCCATTATGGCTGCACACATTTTATTGTGCGGCAGATTTCATGGGAATATGGGTTTTTCTTGATGCCTGGAAAAATTATGATCACTTCTTTTTGTTTCTGATTCTTGCCATTGGTGAAGCAATCTGGGTATGCATGGAAGTGTACTGCTTACAGCGGGCGCTGACTTATGAAAAAGATGTTATCTGGAAGCCGGGAACTTCTTTTAAATCACACCTTACAGATATCGTTATTCAGGTCATCTGTTTCTATGTCGGGCTGAATATGCTCAGATTCGAGCTGCATGACAGTACCATGTGGAAGTTCTGGATCTTTACACAGGTATTTATCACAATTGTACCCGGACTTGTACTGGAAAAAAGAGGCTACAGACGAGGAAACAATATCTGGCTTCACATTGTTCTGATATGTGTTGCACTTGTTTCTTTTAATCCGTGGTGTAACATGTGGGTATGCATTGCACCTGATTTCTTCTCAATTACTGAGAATCCATGGTACTACATTATGGGACTTATTTGTCTTATCATGTCAATCAGAGGGCTATGTATTTACTTGAAACTGCCTGAAAAAGAGAAAAAGTGAAAGGAGAGAAGGCATAATGGTTAAAATAATAGTAGCATTTGCAGTAGGTTTATGCATTGGAACGCATAGAAGAGTTATTAAGTCACTTATAACAGGAAGCGAGATGCCAAAGGCTCCGGCATGGCACGTTTGGGTTAAGAATAGGGTAAAATAATAAACTGGAAGTTAATCGCACAAATTCCAATTCGAGCTCCCACAATTGAATAGTGAACGCTACATAGAGCAGTTATCGAAGGATAGCTGCTTTTTTGTCGATATTTTTTCTGATTTTATTACTCACCAAGGAGGATAAAAAATGGGCAAAAGCTTAAATGGAAAAGAACTCGGCAAGGGAATTGTGCAAAGAAAGGATGGAAAGTATTCCGGCCGATATACCGGGGCAGATGGTAACCGGTATGAACGAGTCTGTGACAAACTAAGGGATGCAAGAGCATTTGTTCAACTTGGAAATAGTGAGAAAAAAGGCTATGTGGATATCGCGGCCAACACTATTACGGTGGACGAATGGTTTGAGTTTTGGATGGCAACTTTTAAGTCGTTGTTGTCACCGAATACGCAGCGTAATTATCGGGAACGATATACGCGGAATGTGAAGCCTTATATTGGTAAGATGCGGATGTGCGATGTGAAAGCAATGCATTGTCAGAAGTTATTGAACCGCATGAAGAAGGATTACACGGTATCCACCATGTATCAGACCTACATTTGTATGGGTTCTATGTTTCGAAGTGCTTGTGTGAATGACGTGATAGGCAGACATCCGTTGGATGGTGTTATGATGCCACAAGGAAAGCCGAAAAGCGCAATTCGAGCGCTTACGGTTAAGGAGCAGTTGGCTTTTACACAAGCGATTAAGGGAAAAGCGAATGAGTCACAGTTCCAAATCATGTTGCAGACCGGCCTTCGGACGGGAGAAATGATGGGATTGACCTGGGATTGTGTGGATTTTGAGCATCGTATGATTACTGTAAATAAGCAGATTGAATATCGATATGAGCATGGGGAGTGGCGTGCAATGCCGCCTAAATCAATGGCGGGGTATCGTACGATTCCGATGACAACTGAAGTGTATGAGATTCTAAGGACGTTGTACCAGAAAAGGGATGTTCGAAAATGGTCTCCACTCATGGAGGAATACCTAGAGTACTACGATTATTACACTGACGGGATGAAACGCTTGTGGATGAAAAATCTTGTTTTTGTTAGTCGCCGTACTGGTGAGCCGGTAAAAAATAGCGCGTACGATACATACTTAGAAAAAATTTGCAATCAAGCCGGAATCAAGCGATTTTCCATGCATGTTTTGCGTCATACTTTTGCGACGAGATGCATTGAACGCGGAGTGTCGGTGAAGGCTTTACAGAGACTTTTGGGTCACGCTAACATAGCAACTACGCTTGATATCTATGTCCATGTTTCGGATGAATATTTGATAGAGGCAATGAGAGTGTTTGAGGGGTAGGACATAGTTTTACATGGGCCAGTATCGTAGGGATAAATCAACCGATACTGGTCTATTTTATTGAAATGTGATAAGATACAAATTGCTTTCACCAATGTGTCACCAATTTTAAAAACCTTGGAAAACACAGTAAATACTGGCTTTTTCGAGGGCCAACAAAACGAAATTGGGGAGAATTGGTGATGTAGGTTCACCGAAAAATGTGAGAAACCGCTTAAAATCAACACTTTTAGAAGGAGATAATATAAAAATGAAACTAGGAATCGTAGGTTTACCAAACGTAGGTAAATCAACACTTTTTAATTCACTTACAAAGGCAGGAGCACTCGCTGCAAACTATCCATTTGCTACAATCGACCCTAACGTGGGTGTTGTTTCTGTTCCAGATAAAAGATTAGATGCACTTACAAAGATGTACAACTCTAAGAAGACAGTTCCTGCAACAATCGAGTTTGTTGATATCGCTGGTCTTGTAAAGGGTGCATCAAAGGGTGAAGGACTTGGAAATCAGTTCCTTGCAAATATCCGTGAGGTAGATGCTATTGTTCACGTTGTACGTTGCTTTGAGGATGCAAATGTAGTTCACGTTGATGGATGCATCGATTCACTTCGTGATATCGAAACAATTAATCTTGAACTTCTTTTCTCAGATATGGAAGTTATGGAGCGCCGCTACTCTAAGACAGAGAGAAGTGCTCGTATGGATAAGACACTTCAGAAGGAAGCTGCTATGCAAAAGCGTCTTTTAGATCACATGGAAGCTGGCAACATGGCTAAGACATTCGAACTTAACGACGAGGACGAGGAAGCTTACTTCAAGGAGTACAATCTTCTTACTGCAAAGCCAGTTATTTACGCTGCAAACGTAGAGGATGAGGACCTTGCAGATGATGGTGCTAATAATAAAAACGTACAGGCAGTTAGAGAGTACGCTTCAAAGGAAGGCTCAGAGGTATTCGTTATCTCAGCGCAGATTGAGCAGGAGATTTCAGAGCTTGAGTCAGAGGAAGAAAAGCAGGAGTTCCTTGAGGCTATGGGACTTTCAGAGTCAGGTCTTGATAAGCTTATTACAG
Organism: Pseudobutyrivibrio sp.; assembly: GCA_024681435.1. Lineage (GTDB taxonomy): Bacteria > Bacillota > Clostridia > Lachnospirales > Lachnospiraceae > Pseudobutyrivibrio. Next base: position 5,917 of record JAILAV010000091.1, read on the forward strand.
CATCTTACAGACTTCTCGGACTTATCTCTTACCTTACATCTGGTGAGGATGAGACACGTGCTTGGACTATTAAAAAGGGCACAAAGGCTCCTCAGGCAGCTGGTAAGATTCACACTGATTTCGAGCGTGGATTTATCAAGGCTGAGGTTGTATCTTACGACGATTTAATGGCAAATGGTTCTATGACAGCAGCAAAGGAAAAAGGCCTTGTTAGAATGGAAGGTAAAGAGTACGTTGTTGCCGATGGAGATGTTATTACATTTAGATTCAATGTATAGTCTTTTTTATAGATATTTGATATTATATTGTTAACGAAAATTTATTGTTTGCTTAACCTATAAGGAGGTCTATATGAAGATTACTAACATTAAGGACACAGAGGCTTTTTTCAAAGTTATCGACAGCTGTACAGGCAAAGTAGAGCTTGTTACAGGTGAGGGCGATAGATTAAACCTTAAATCTAAGCTTTCTCAGTTTGTATCCCTTGCAAATATCTTCAACGCTGAGGAAAGTATTCCAGAACTTGAGCTTATTGCTTACGAGCCAGAGGATGCTAAGAAGCTTTTAGAGTACATGGTTTCACAGTAGATTTTATCGAGAATTAAGGGGGCTAGTATTTTTGCTGGCTCCTTTTTTGTTTGTATTGGCATATATAGGAGCAACAGGTCATGCTAGAGGATTTAATATTTTGTCTTAATGCCACTGTACCTATTTTCTTTCTGATGGTGCTGGGGTATATATTTAAAATTACTAATGTTTTTTCAGAAGATCTTACAAAGGGAATTAATAGCTTTGTATTTAAAATTGCACTACCAACTTTGGTATTCAAGGAGCTTGCAGTTTCAGAAGTAGAAGAATTGTGGGATACAGGTTTCATTATCTTTTGCTTCTTGGCTACTCTTGGTTCTATTATAATTGGGCTTTTAATTGCTTTAGTATTCAAGCCAAAGTCAATTCGACCAGAATTTATTCAAGGTTCATATAGAAGTAGCGCAGCCCTCCTTGGTGTTGGCATTGCCACTAATATTTACGGAAATGCAGGTATGACACCTCTTATGATTATTGGTGCAGTTCCACTTTATAATATTGTGGCTGTTATTATTCTTACAGTGGGTCAGGGTGAAGGCAAAATCACAAAAGCACTTATCAAAAAGACACTTTGGGGTGTTGTGACTAATCCAATTATCATAGGTATTTTCCTTGGAATTATTAGGGGTTTAATTCCTCATCCATTAATCTTTCCAAAGACAATTAATTCCATAAGTGCCCTGGCAACGCCACTTGGACTAATGGCTTTAGGTGCTAGTTTTGAGATGAAAAAAGCCATTTCTAAGCTTGGCCCTACAATAACCGCCACATTCTTCAAATTGGTGGGCTTTACAGCCATCTGGCTTCCAGTAGCAATTATGATGGGATATACGAAAGACCGACTTATAGCAATTTTGATTATGACAGGCTCACCTACTACAGTTTCATCATTTGTCATGGCAAAATCCATGGGCTATGAGGGAACCACCTCCGCAGGAATCGTTATGCTGACAACTATACTATCTGCATTTACTTTGACCTTATGGCTTTACATACTTAAGGCTAATGCTTTAATATAATCTAGGATAAATAAATAGGAGTAATATGATATGAGAGCATACGAAAGATTATTAAAATACGTAAAGATTTATACAACAAGTGATGAAAATAGCACAACTGTGCCATCAACAGCCAGACAGTTTGATTTAGCAAAAATTCTTGTTGATGAATTACATGAACTTGGAATTTCAAATGCTGAAGTAGATGATAAATGCTATATTTATGCCAGCATTCCAGCTACTCCAGGATATGAAAATAAAAAGGCAATCGGTTTTATTGCCCACATGGATACAGCTCCAGATTTTTCTGGTGAAAATGTAAATCCGATAATTGAAGAGAACTATAACGGCGAAGATGTAGTTCTTGGAACAAGCGGCCGTGTTATTAAGGTGTCAGATTTCCCTCATCTTAAGGATTTAAAGGGACGCACGCTGATTCATACAGACGGCACAACACTTCTTGGTGCCGATGATAAATCAGGTATCGCAGAGATTATGACATTTGCTCAGGAGCTTTTAGCTTCTGATAAGCCACATGGCAAGATTTGCATTGCCTTTACACCTGATGAAGAGATTGGCGCAGGCGCAGACCATTTTGATGTTAAGCGTTTTGGTGCTGACTTCGCATATACGGTAGATGGTGGTGAGGAAAATGCTGTTGAATATGAAAACTTCAATGCAGCAGGCGCAAAGGTTAAGTTTAACGGTGTAAATATTCATCCAGGTGATGCTAAGGACATTATGGTTAACGCTGCCTTAGTTGCAATGGAATTTAACGGAATGCTTCCACCTACACAGACACCTAGCCAGACATCAGGCTACGAAGGTTTCTTCCACCTTACAGATATGTCAGGTGATGTTGCAGCAGCAGAGCTTTCCTATATCATCCGTGACCACGATGCAGATAAGTTCGAAGAGAAGAAAAAGGTTATGGAGCACGCTGCGAATATAATTAATCAGAAATATGGCGAAGGAACTTGTGAGCTTACTATCAGAGATCAGTATCAGAACATGCTAGAAATGATTAAGCCTCATATGTTCCTTATCGACTACGCATTTAATGCAATCAAAGAAGCAGGAGAAAATCCAGAAGCTGTCGCTATTCGTGGCGGCACAGATGGTGCTAGACTTTCATTTATGGGATTGCCTTGTCCAAATCTTGGCACAGGAGGCTACAACTTCCATGGCCCAATGGAGCACATCACCGCCGAAGGAATGGACACCGTGGTTCGCGTCTTACACGGCATCGTAGCCCAAATCGCTAGCGAGTAATTGTAAAATTAAGTAATTCATAATATTTCATAGAGTACATGGGAAATTCGTAATTGACAAGCTATAATAGTTGCGCAGGTCACATGTAGTGACCGAAGTAATTATTATGCTTGTAAATGTAACGAATTTTCCCTATAGACTAAGGGGGATATAATGTCAGCGGAAAAAAGAAAAGAGCTTATAATTGATGTTTTGATGGATGCCTTGTCAGGCTTGTGCATTGGTATTGCACTATATAATTTCGCGGCAGATGCTAAGTTTCCACTGACAGGACTTACTGGTATAGCCATGATTTTCTATCAGTACTGGGGATGGAAAATCGGTCTTGTTACTATTGTTTTAAATATTCCACTTATTTTTGCAGCCTATAGAGTCCTTGGGAAGAAGTTTTTGCTTAGAAGTTTTAAGACTATGGCAGTGGGAACAGTGATGATGGATTTGGTGGCTCCTTTGATTCCAAAGATTGAGCTGTCAAATGTTGTTATGAATGCATTGGTTGTTGGTGTGCTTACTGGCATTGGATTTGCCCTTGTATACATGCGAAATTCATCTACTGGTGGTGCCGATTTTATCATGATGATAATAAAGGCAAGGCACCCACATATGTCACTTGGAAGAATCTTTTTCATAGTGGATGTAGTTATTATTGCAATCGACACATTGGCTTATGCCCATTCCTTTGAGGCTTTATGCTATGGTTTCCTAATTAGTTATGTGGGTTCCGTAGTTGTCGATAAGGTAATGATTAATGCTGATTCAGGTATGATGTGTATGATTGTTACAAACAAGGCAGAGGCAATTGCTGATGCTATAGATAAGGCAGTCGAGAGGGGCACAACAATTTTCACCGCAAAGGGTGGATATAAAGGAGATGAAAGACAAGTTCTTATGTGTGCTTGTTCTGACAAGCAAATGTATCAGGTCAATCGTGTAGCAAAAAAGATTGACGTGGACGCATTTATTGTCATAATGGAATCAAAAGCAGTATATGGTGAGGGGTTCAAAAGATTCAAACCATAAGGAGTATAAATTATGTCAGAGAAGATTTGTGTTTTAGGTGTAGCAGGTGGTTCTGCTTCTGGAAAGACAACAATTATCAACAAATTACAGGATTTTTTTGGTGAGGATATAGCTGTTATCAGCCATGATGCTTACTATAAAGCTCATCCAGAAATGACTTTTGAGGAGCGCAGCAAGCTCAACTATGATCATCCAGATTCTTTTGAATCAGATAGAATGGCAGAGGATGTTAGAAAGCTTATTAAGGGCTATGCCATCGATATGCCAGTTTATGATTATGTAAATCACAATCGTTCTGAGGAGACTGTTCGTATCGAGCCTAAGACAGTTATCGTTATGGAAGGTATCCTTATTTTAGAGAACAAAGAACTCAGAGATTTAATGGATATCAAGATTTTCGTTGATACAGATGCTGATGAGCGTCTTATGCGTCGAATCAAGAGAGATATGATTGAAAGAGGTCGTAGCATTGAATCAATCATTGATCAGTATTCTGAGACTGTAAAGCCTATGCATGAGGAGTTTGTTGAGCCATCAAAGAAGTATGCAGATATTATCATTCCTCGTGGTGGTGAGAATGCTGCAGGTCTTGATATGCTCATTACATACATGACGAAGAAGTTACATATGTAACACCACTCAAATGGAGAATAAAATGGGAAATAAACCAGTAGTGTTGGCCGTTGCCGGTAAAGGTGGAGTCGGAAAGACTTCCCTTGCTTCGGTGATGGTCAAATTATTAGTAGAAGCTTATCCAGATAAAAAAATCTTAGCAATTGATGCTGACCCAGCTGTTGGTCTTTCTACAGCTCTTGGAGTTGAGCCAACCCTTACTTTAGATGATATTCGAAAAGAAGCAGTAGAGGCTGCTGAAAATGGCGATGCCAAGGCTACTGTAGAGGTGCTTGGGGAAGCCAGATATCGTATTTTCGATTGCATGGTTGAGATGGATGGCTTTTCTTTTATTGCAATAGGAAGACCAGAAGCTGCCGGATGCTATTGCAAAATCAATACTTATCTCAAGGAAGTAATCGCTTCTATTTCAGATAATTTTGATTATATCGTAATAGATGGAGAAGCTGGTATCGAGCAGATAAACCGCCGTGTCATGGAAAAGGTTACACACCTTGTTCTTGTGACTGACTCCAGCAAGAAGGGCTGCGATGTGGTTAAGACTATCAAATCAGTAGCAGATAATCTTGTAATGTATGACAAGGTAGGCGTGGTGGTGAATCGCGTTCCATCTGAGGATGTATTGCAATACATGGATTTAGGAAATGTCCCGCTTTTAGGATGGATTCCTGCCGATGCAAACCTTACCGAACGCGACCTTAAGGGCGAGTCTGTTTTCTACATACCAACCACCGCCCCAATTGTGGGAGGTATGCACGCCGTATTACGTAAATTAGAAATTATTCAGTGAGCATGTAGTTTTCAAGCGCGAGCAAGAGGGTTCCCATGCGAGGGTATGGGAGAAGGCTTGCGGGAGCTTGTTAGCAACATGCGGACTAGGAGAGTAGATGAGATATTTTGGAGGATGTGATTCCGGTTCGACGTATACAAAGTGCGTCATTGTTGATGAGGGCGGGAATATGGTAGCCAACGTTACTTTGAAGAGTAGGATTAACGCGGTGCTATCCTGCCAGGACGCCTTAGATCAAGCTGTGGCTCAGGTGCCAGATTTAAATAGCGCAGAGGACCTGGCATATCTTGTGGGAACAGGATATGGCAGAAATAAAGTTCCATTTGCAGACGAAAATATATCAGAGATCAGCTGTCATGCCATGGGTGTCCATGTTGCTGACCCTAATGTAAAGGCCATAATTGATATTGGCGGTCAGGATGTAAAGGGCATTGCCATTGATACTGACGGCACAGTTTTGAACTTTGCCATGAATGATAAATGTGCGGCAGGTACAGGCCGTTTCTTTGAGGCTATGGCAAGAGCTTTTGAGATGGATTTAGATGAGTTTTCTAATCTTTCTCTTAAGGCTAAAAATGTCATTCCTATCACAGCTCAGTGTACCGTATTTGCGGAGTCGGAGGTTATCTCCCTGGTAGGAGATGGCAAGCCAATGGATGAAATTGCGGCAGGTATAGAGCTTTCTGTGGCAAAGCGATGCTTTGTAATGTCAAAGAAGGCAGGAGCCGTTGATAAGATTACACTTACTGGTGGCTGTGCTAAAAATGCGGGATTAAAGGCTGCTATAGAGCAGGTACTTAAGCTTAAGGTTATTGATTTACCAATTGATCCACAGTTAATAGGAGCGCTGGGTGCTGCTGAATTTGCAAGATTAAGGAGTTAGTTATGTTAAAGGTATTGTTGATTATCGCACTTATTTTTTTGTGCCTATTCGTATTGTCTTTTATTGTATATTTCTTCAATCTTGATATGAAGCTTACAAGTGCTATCCAGCCACTACTTCAAAAGCATTACGATAAGAGAAAGCGAAATAGAAAAATCTAATGAAGCTGTATGATGAAACAATAAAGCGTATATTGAATATGTTAGATGGCACTTCTTTAAAAGAGCTTGATATCGTAAATGCGAATTGGCCAGATGTAGGTGATCATAATATGATTCTTAGGTTAGATATGGCATACGAGCTAGGTGGAGGCAACTATCCTGCAGTCAGTGCAATGGGTGTCACCGCAGACAGTGAGCTTGTTCCAACAGATGAGGTGTATCTGCTGGGCCCAGATTTATCAGAAATAAAGGCCGACCAGCCATATGCCAGAATTGCTATTGTAAGAGTAGCTGATGATAGTCTAGGGGATGGAAATGTGCTTTATAATGCCATAAGGAAAATAGAGTATGTCCGTTACCATATTAATCCACAGGGCTACATGACAAGAATATCAGCCAGTAAAAACAGAGAGCCTGTAAGGGTTGGGGCAGAAGCCATACAAAATGGACTTGGATTTGCTCAGGTAGGAAAGCTTTTTTTAGATAAATATCATGACAATGAAAATATAGAAGCTGTAAAGCTTATTTTTATAACTGAGCCTGATTTTGATTTTGAGGTGCTATTTGATTATGCCAAGCAGATGGAGGATATTACAGGCACTATAGATCACATTTTAAAGAATGTATCTATGGATTGTAATTCATGTTCATTGCAGCAGATTTGTGATGAAGTGGAGGGCTTGAGAGAGTTACATTTCGTCACTTCAGCTGGCTTGACAAAATAAACAATCATATGAAAGAATATGATTAAATCAGCATTTTGAGGGGAATGTCTGATTAGGGTATAGAGAGGAAGTATAAATAATGCATGAATTAGGAATTGTTTTTCATGTGACTAAGCAGGTCGAGGAGGTCGCTGACAAAAATAATGCTAAGCATATCAGCGAGGTTGTTCTATCTATTGGTGAGGTATCTACAGTTATTCCTGATTACCTCATAGACTGCTGGGCATGGAATGCTAAAAAACATCCAAGATTGGATGGAAGCAAGCTTACTTGCGAAACTATTAAGGCTGTTACATTTTGTGAGGATTGCCAGAAGGAGTATGAGACAGTTGTTCATGGTAAGACTTGTCCACACTGCGGAAGCGAGAATACATACCTTGTAACAGGAAACGAAGTAATACTTAAAGAAGTTATTGCTGATTAAGGGGATTATTCGTGACATCAACAAACGTAAAATCTAAAAGAATGCCACAATTCGATTTGCTTAGAATTGTGGCAATTCTAATTATATTTAACTATCATTTTTGCATTGATATGGGAGCAGATACATCGATATTTTGTTCCTATAAAAACGGTGGATGGGGTAGCGTAGGAACATGTATTTTCTTTATACTGTCAGGCTACATGATTCACATGACAAGCAAAAATAAAGCTGTAGGCGAATATTTAAAAAAGAGATTTTTATCAATATATCCACCTCTTTGGATATGTTTTTTCATCGCTTATGCAATAACCTGCGCTAGAAGAAATAGTTTATTCTGGGGTGGACATCCTGCAAGGATTATTCTTTCTTTAATGGGAGTAGATACCTATGTTATGTTTTACGGGATACCAACTTATGCGTTAGTAGGTGAGTGGTTTACAGGAATGATTATATTCTTGTATGCCATGTATTTGCTTTTGAGAGTTTTGATGAAGAAAGCACCTGTGATAACTACAATTATTCTAGCAGCGTTATATTTTGCAGAATCTATGATTGGAATACAACCAGTGTTTGCCCCGGATGCCAGTGTATTTACAGGGGTGGCCCTGTTTTGGTTGGGAATGCTTTTTCAAGAGAATAAAAGCTGGTTAGATTTTGGAATAATTAAGACTGTACTAGCGACTATTGTTACGGCTGTAGTTTTATTTGTTCCACTTCCTTATATAGGAAATGTCCTTCCATGGAAGAATCTACTTGGAATTGCATTGTTTTATTTGCTGACGAATATTTTCTCCCTTATTCCTTATGGAGATAACAGCAAAAAGTTGCTTGGATATTTTGGTAGCATTTCATTTATAATCTACCTTATTCATCACTTTGTGATATTTAGGGTGACGGAAAATGATATGATTTTTACTACTCCAATTATAATTACTTACATAATTTCTTTATTCATTACAGTATTTTCAGCTGTGATAATTAATTATCTTATTTCTAAAATTATAAAATAACAGAAAAAAACCTCAGGTGGCTGAAGCCTGAGGTTTTTATTATGCATATCCTAGACGAACATGCATTGAAGGGAGAAAATATATGAATGGTCCGAATGACCTAGTAAAATACTTTTTAAAAGAAGCAGCACAGGTTGCAAACCAGGTTTAGTAATGCCATGCTAATGCACCATCTAGCCACTCCTGAGTATGGTCTGTAATAACCATAGTTTGTGCTTTGAGATTCATACCAACCACGACTCCAGTTGATACTTTGCTCAAACTGTCTATATCTAAAGTTGCTTGGCTCAAGGGCTATAGCTCGAGAAATATATTCTCTGGCATCATTAAGATTGCCAAGACCCTGAGAAGCAATAGCTGCAAAAAAGTACCATTGACCATTTCTTCCACTGTCTGGAATAGAATGAAGTACATTCATAGCAGCAGCAAATTGTCTAGCGTTAATATAGTTGGCAGCTGCCTGCATTTCGATGGAGCTTTCATTATTGCTGTAGCTGTAGCCTCCACCGTAGCCACTATTTCCATAGCTGTTTGAATAGCTACCATTTTGTCTTTCATCCATAATCTGATTGTAAGCAGATTGGATTTCTTTGAATTTTTCCTCGGCCTGGGCTTTGTTAGGATTGTTAACATTGGCATCAGGATGATATTTGCGGCTAAGATTTCTGTAAGCCTTTTTTATATCTTCATCAGATGCTCCTCGGCTAACGCCCAGAACACTGTAAGGATCCATCATCTAAGGTTTCTCCTTTAAAGTGTATTTCTTATCTTTAAGTTGCAAATATTCGTATTTTGACCATACGCCTGTATAAATAATATTTCTAAGAATATCTGCGTTTTCAACTATCGGTAGTCTCTCAAAGGACTTAGCACATTCGGCCATGAGAGAGGTAAGATTGATTCTTACAAATGTCTCATATTCCTTTGGAGATTCATTTTTCATGAAGGATAAAGGATTGTATCTACCACGTTTTTCATCCTTATTTAAATCTTCATAGGCATCCAAAATATAAATGAATTTGCCTAAGTGAAATCCCATGCAGTGAAGTGTATCTGACCATGCGTCACTTTTCCAAGTAAGAAGAGTGCCAAGCATTTCGCCAGTGTAGCTGGAAATTATATCAATGTTGGTCTCGCCGGCAGCCTCTGCCTCTGAGAGTTTATTTATGTATTCTTCAACAGCCTTTGTCTGCAACGGATATTTCTCTTTGATTTGATTGTATGATTTCCTTAAAGAGTTTGCTGCTAACTTAGCTAGTTGAGAGTTGTCGTCTCTATAGTTGTCCATTAGGCTGTGATATGAAAGGATAATATCCATATCTGCAGCATATTCAATAGCATTACTGCTGTAGTAATCCTTTAACTTAAAAGGATGTATGATACATCTGTGATTTGACGATGAAATATCTGGCTCATAAAGGCTCTGTAAAAGTATTGCCAAAAAGCATAGGTCATAATTAAGTAACATCTGACCTTTAATACCAGCTCGTTGACCTAATTGGTGGCAGAGTCCACAGTAAAATTGCTTATATTTAGTTTTATCTGACTCTGAAAGCTGAGTAATATCAGCGTTAATATATCCAAACAAGTGCTATACCCTTTTAATAAATTTGGCATGACAACGATTACATGTTACTTCGATTTTACCTCGTCCCTTTGGAACACGAAGCTTTTGCTTGCAGCTTGGACATTTGAAAATTGCGTATATCTTCCGCTGCTGATGATTTGATTTAGTTTTTGATACGAAGCTGTGGATTTTGTATAGCATTCCGGATAGCTTTCTGCGAATGCCTGCTGTTTTCTCAAGGAACTTTGCATTTTCGTAGTAGCGTTTCTGATAGTTCTTAGATAACATGCGCCATAGGCTATAAGCAATGCAACCCATACCAAGCAGATATATGATATTAGAATGTGTAATCATGGTAAGAATCATTAGGATGAGAGCAAGCCATGTGACTGTTCTGCCTAATGCATCAACGCCAGTTCGACCTTGAAAAAATCTTGCCAACTTATATCTGAAATCGTTCATTGTCGCCTCCAAAATCCTTTGTACAGATTGAACTTTAAACGTTAGAACATAAGGAGTCAACAGTTTGGAAAGCTATTTAATAAAACTTTAAGATTTGGTTTACACATGGTAAATTAATGTGTTGAAATAACAGACGAGTTAGTGTATCCTAACTGTAGTTAAGTGAGTTGCACACCAGTAAGAAGTATGATAACCTTGATAGGAAGTGGATTGTGTGCGATTTATATTTAATCCATTTTGCGTTAGGAGGAGTACATTTTGAGAACTTTTGTTAATGAGTCTGCAGAAAATTATTTAGAGACTATATTAATTCTTAGTAAAAAGCTTCCAGTTGTTCGCTCAGTAGATATTGCTAATGAACTTGATTTTAAAAAGTCATCAGTCAGTATTGCAATGAAGAATCTCAGGGAGAAGAATCATATAACTGTTACAGATGCCGGATACATTTATTTAACTGATGAAGGCCGAGAAATAGCGGAGATGATTCTTGAGAGACATGAATTCTTCACTGATATTTTAGTAAAGCTTGGAGTAGACGAGGAAATTGCTTCAGAGGATGCATGTAGAATTGAGCATGTCATCAGCAAAGAAAGTTTCGATGCACTTAAAAAATACGTTGATAAAAACATTAAATAGTTGCGGGCTTAGAAAGGCTAGACAATGGATATAGTAGGAAATGAGCAAAGGGAGATTATTATCCAACAGCTCAGAGAGAGCGGATGTCGTATTACAAAGCAACGCTTGACCATATTAGATATAATTTTAAATGAAGACCCATCTTGCGTTAAGGAAATATACAGGGAGGCAGTGAAAAAGGATAAAAACATTGGAAGTGCCACTGTTTATCGTATGGTAAATACTCTTGAGGAAATCGGCGTGATTAACCGTAAGAATATGTATCAGGTTGACTGCTCTAACTGTAAAATTCATTGTATAGATGAAGACTGTGATGATAACTGTCCTGGCGGTAGCTGTCTTGCATGTGAAACTAATGTGGTAGTCACACTAGATGACGACAGCAAAATAGTTTTAAACAGAGCTGAATTGCAAGATATTTTGCAGGCGGGATTAGAGACAAAAGGACGTATTTCTAATCAGAAGATATCTAGACTTGCGTACTAAATTGATGTATTATTAAAGGGCTGCTTAGCATAGGCTAGGTGGCCCTATGTTGTTTTAGAAAAGAGGAGATTCAAAATGACTCAGTCACGTACACACAACTGTAATGAGCTTCGTCTTGCAGATGCTGGCAAGCAGGTTACATTAGTTGGTTGGTTCGAAAACATTAGAAAGGTGTCAAAGAATCTTGGATTCGTTATCCTTCGTGATTTCTATGGCACTACACAGATAGTTATTGAAACAGAAGAGATGATGGCTGTTATCGATTCTGTTAATAAGGAATCTACAATTTCAGTCACAGGTGAAGTTCGTGAGCGTTCTTCTAAGAACACAGAGCTTCCAACAGGCGAGATTGAGGTAGTTCCTACAGCAATTGAGATTCTTGGAAAGTGTACTCATAACGAGCTTCCATTTGAGATTAATCGTTCAAAGGAAGCAGACGAGAATACACGTCTTAAATATCGTTATCTTGATCTTCGTAACCCAGAGGTTAAGAGCAAGATTATCCTTCGTAGCAAAATCGTAGCAGAGCTTCGTGCTTCTATGATTGCTCACGATTTTATAGAGATTACAACTCCAATCCTTACATGCTCATCACCTGAAGGTGCTCGTGATTACCTTGTGCCAGCTCGTAATCACCCAGGTAAGTTCTATGCACTTCCACAGGCACCACAGCAGTTCAAGCAGATTCTCATGGCATCTGGTTTCGACAGATATTTCCAGATTGCTCCATGTTTCCGTGATGAGGATGCTCGTGCAGACCGTTCTCCAGGAGAGTTTTACCAGCTTGATATGGAGATGGCATTTGCATCTCAGGAAGATGTCTTCGCAGTAGTTGAGGATGTTCTCCCACCAATCTTTGCTAAATACGGCGTATATAATTCAGCTTCTACAGCTCCATTTGTACGCATTCCATATTTAGAGGCAATGGACAAATACGGTTCAGACAAGCCAGATCTTCGTATCGATCTTGTACTTCAGGACGCTACAGAAGTTATGGCTGACTGTGGATTTGGCCCATTCGAAGGCAATGTTGTTAAGGCTATCGTTGTTGACAATCTCACAGCTACACGTAAGCAGATTGACGCTATGATTGCTGAGGTAGAGGTTGCTACAGCACAGAAGACATACTGGTTTAAGCTTGATGAGAACGGCGAAATCGTTGGTGGTATCGCTAAGTTCCTTCAGGAGAGAAAGCAGGCAGTCATCGATGCACTTTCACTTAAGCCAGGCGATTTCGTTGGTCTTGCAGCAGGTCCACTTCTTGTTGCTCAAAAGACAGCAGGTGTATTCAGAAAGCTTCTTGGTGCAGCTGCAGAAGGCCACATGAAGAAGGATACATACGAGTTCTGCTGGATCGTAGATTTCCCAATGTACGAAATCGGCGAAGAGTCAGGCAAGCTCGAGTTCTGCCACAACCCATTCTCTATGCCACAGGGCGGCATGGATGCACTTAAGAATCAGAAGCCACTTGATATACTTGCATACCAGTACGACTTAGTATGTAACGGTGTTGAGCTTTCATCTGGTGCTATCAGAAACCACGATCCTGAAATCATGATCGAAGCATTCAAGCTTGTAGGTCTTGGAGAGGATGATGTTAAGGCTAAGTTCCCAGCTATGTACAATGCATTCACATATGGTGCACCACCACACGGCGGTATCGCTCCTGGTGTAGACCGTATGATTATGCTTATCGCTGGCGAGGAATCAATCCGTGAGATTATTCCATTCCCAATGAACAAGAACGCACAGGACATCATGATGGACGCTCCTGCAACTGTAGACCAGAAGCAGCTCGACGATGTCCACATCGCAATCGTAATGCCTAAGGAAGACTAGTAGGAATTTAAGTCATAACACGCTATCAATGGCGGGGATTTTTTGCTATAATATGAGCCAAAAGGCGGGTTTAATGATATGAAGTTACTTGGGGGAAAAAGGAAGATAAAGAGCAACAGTGCATTTGCAATAGCTGCAGGGTGCGCTGTTGCTTTTATGTTTATTGCTACAATTATTAGCATTGTTATATATCAGAAGAGAACGGCTGACGCCAAGGAGCTTTTGGCTGAGACTAAGTATAATCAGTATGAGTCGTATGTGATTATGATTGCCTCGGATTCCAATTCTGATTTCTGGCAAAAGGTCTATGAGTCTGCCAAGAAATACGGTAAGGAACATGGGGTTTATGTTGATATGTTGTCTGAGACTTTGGGGAAGTCTTATACAAAGGCTCAGTATTTGGAGATGGCCATTGAATCAAATTGTGATGGTATTTTCATTGAGGGTGATGATAGCGAGGAAATCAATAATCTCCTGGCGAAGGCTAAGCGAGAGGGGATTGCTGTCTTTTCTTTAGAGACTGATGTGGATATCGAAAGCCGAATTAGCTACATCGGTGCAAATAGCTATACTATCGCTAGTTTGTATGGCAATTCTTTAGTGGATAATCTTGTTAAGCAAAATAAAGTAATGGTGCTTGGTGGTAATACAATAAACCCAACAACAGCCAGCAATTTTGTCAATAACATTCAGGTGGCGCTGGACGGGGCAGAGATTGCCAATGCGCCGCTGGAATTTGAGATGGGTGTCGTTGAAAGTAAAGACGCTTTTGCTAACGAGGAATATATCCAGAATCTTTTTATCGAAAATAATCTTGCAAGTGTAGTAATTTGTCTTGATCAGGAATCTACAGAATCCTTTTATCAGGCCATGATTGATTACAACAAGGTAGGTCAGATATTGCTCCTAGGTAGCAACACATCTCAGAATATTCTCACAGGAATTAAGCAGGGTGTTATCGCAAGCACTGTCTATGTGGATGCTCAAAGTGTTGGCGAGGCTGCAGCTGAGGCCTACGTGGAATATCGTGATACGGGCTATGTATCAGATTACATAAGTGTTGATGCCAAAGTAATTGACTCATCAAATGTAGATGAAGAATTAGCGGAGGTGGGAAATGACTAAGACGAAGCATAAATCCCTATCTCTGCGTAAAAAGATGATAATGTACTTTTGTATTCCAACAATACTTTTGTTTTTGGTTAATATGATGCTGTACATTGGAACATCTCAGATGCTTGGCTCTTTGGATAAAATCTACGCCAGCAACAATTCTTTAAATGAATTGGATGAGAGTCTGGAAAGACTCCAAAATGCCACTGCAGGCTATCTAAATACTAAGACCAGTGATGCCCTAGAGCAGTACTACATCTACGAGCAGGAATACTCAGACCTAGTTGACAAGCTTGATGACAATAAGGATGACAATGAAAACCGCGTTCTTGAGCGTAATATCAAGCACATGTCAAAGAATTATATAGAGCTTACCAGCCAGGCTGTTGAAAGTAAGCGTGGTGGTAACGTAGAAAAATATAAGAGTGTTTACGAGGAAGCTACCCGTACTTACGGATATCTTGGAGTAAGCATCACCAATTTGAACAACCAGCAATTCATTAATAACTCAAAATCCTACGGAGCAATGATGTCAGCACTTCAAGCTTTGGAAGAGCTTAACATCCTTACTCTTGTAATAATTGGCATTGCCAATATGCTTTTTGTAGTTCTTATAGCATCAACAATTGCAGACCCACTTGTAAAGCTGGCGGCATCTGCAAATGCTGTTTCACAGGGTGATTTTGATGCACCACTGATACCTGTCAGAAGTAATGATGAGGTAGGTGTGGTGACCATGGCTTTCAATAAGATGGTGGTTTCAATCAGGGAATACATTAGCAAGCTGACAGATTCCATGGAGGCCACAAGGAAGCTTCGTGAAAACGAGCTTATTATGGAAAATCACATTAAGGATGCTGAACTTAGATATTTGCAAGCACAGATTAATCCGCATTTTCTGTTTAATACACTTAATGCAGGAGCGCAGCTTGCAATGATGGAAGGAGCTGACCGCACCAGCAATTATATCCAGAGGGTGGCAGATTTCTTCAGATATAATATTAAGAAAAACAAAGACGCCGTTACCCTTAAAGAAGAGATAGAGCTTGTAGATATTTACATTTACATCATTAACGTAAGATTTGCCGGAGAGATTCAGTTTACAAAGGAAATAGATGAGAGTCTTCTTTCTGTAAAGATTCCAAGTATGATATTGCAGCCTATTGTTGAAAATAGTATCAATTATGGATTGAGAAACATCGAGTGGACCAAGAAAATCAAGCTTTCCGTGTACGAACTTGGGGATTACGTATGTGTAAGTGTGAAAGATAATGGAATTGGCATGGACAAAGAGACCATCGAACAGGTTTTGGATGGCACTTACAAGAGCAAGCCAGAAAAGTCTCATTCAAATGGTGTAGGCCTTAATAACTGCATAGAAAGACTTAATATTTTCTATGAAAGAGAAGAGGTTCTTGATATTATATCAGAGGGAGAAAACAAGGGAACCGAGACAATATTATATCTCCCTAAAGAGGTAGAAGATGTATAAGGTATTATTAGCGGATGATGAGGGAATAGTTATTGATTCTCTGAAGTTTATAATAGAGAAGGAATTTGGTAGTCAGTGCGATATCAGAATAGCCAAAACTGGTCGCCAGGTAATTGAGCTTGCTGAGGAATTTCAGCCGGATATAGCTTTTATGGATATTCAGATGCCAGGTATAAATGGTATCGAAGCAATGCGCGAAATTCGAAGAACTAACAATCACATTGTTTTTATTGTAATGACTGCATATGACAAATTCGATTATGCGAAGGAAGCAATTTCCCTTGGGGTTTTGGATTATCTAAATAAGCCTGTTAGCAGGGAGGCAATTTTAGATGTCCTCAATAAGGCAATGAATCAGATTGATGGGGAAAGAAAAAAGCGAAGCAATGATTTACAGGTACGCGAAAAGCTTGAGACTGTGGTTCCAATCATTGAAAACGGTTTGATTCAGGATTTGCTTTTCAAGGAATATTTTAAAGAAGATATAGATAACTATAAGACATTACTTGGTATTAATTCTGAGTATGGATATATGGCTTGCATGGTGTTCGGTCGTGAGCTGGTGGGAAATTACATGACCAGTGCCGTTGCAGTTTCAATCCAAGCGCAGAAATCATATAGAGAGATTCACACAATCACAGAGGATTATATTAAGGGAATTATTGGTTCTGTTATGTCTAACAAGATCCCTATTTTGATCCCTACTGAAAATGAAACTCTTTCATATAATGAGAGAAACCGTGTGGTTGAAAATGCCAGAGCCCTTTGTAGAAAGCTCTCTGACAGATTCGATATGGATTTCAGAATAGGATTTGGTTCGGTCAAGCCACTTGATAGAATGGCTGAATCCTATGAGGAAAGTAATTCAGTGCTGGTAGCAACCACCAGCCATGTAGCTCATGTGGATGATATGCCGGTTGCATGCCAATACGAAGAAAGCTATCCAATGGATTTGGAGAAGCGTCTCTTTAGTGAAATTTCATTGGGGAATGTAAATGAATCAACAGCATTGGCTCAGACATTCTTTGAATGGATGGAAGAAAACTATGCCAGCGACAATGACAGTATTAGACTGAAGTGTCTTGAGTTTGTGCTTTGGGCAGAACATTTAGCTTACGAGAAAACAGCAAGAATGTACGAGTTTAAAAGCCGTGCAAATTACTTGTCAGAGCTTATGAGTCTTAGTAGTTTGTCAGAAGTTAAACGCTGGTTTGTGGAGAAGATTAAGGCGGCAGCCTTTTGGGTTTCAAACAAACATGAAGAACAATCTATGAGTGCTATGAATAAAGCAAAGCAGTACATAGATGAAAACTATATGAAGGAACTCACACTGGATGATGTTTCTAGAGTAGTAAATATTAGTTCTTATTATTTTTCGAAGGTATTTAAAGAGGAGACTGGGGAAAACTTCATCGATTACTTAACGAAGCTTAGAATCGAAGCGGCGAAGAAGCTTCTTAAGACAACAAATAAATCTATGAAGGAAATAGCTTCTGAGGTCGGTTATCCAGACCCTAACTATTTCTCTCGAAATTTCAAAAAATACACAGGAAAGACACCTACTGATTACGCGAAGGGTTAACTCTTAAGGGGGGAAAAGATGAGAGTTTTTACAAAGACAATATCCTTAATATTGATGACGAGTTTATTACTTACAGGATGTGGCAACATCGCATCATCCCATACAGATGAGGACGAGAAAGCAGATGATGCTCTTGAAATAGGTATCTGTTTTGATTCTTTTGTAATTGAAAGATGGGAGCGAGATAGAGATGTGTTTGTGGACATGGCTACAAGCTTGGGGGCTACAGTTAATGTTCAAAACGCAAATGGAGATTCACAAAAACAAATTGAACAAATTCAGTATCTCGTAGACAAGGATGTGGACTGTTTAGTAATAATTCCAGTTGACGGAACAGCTCTTTCTGATGTTGTGAAGGCAGCGGAGGATAAAAATATTCCTGTAGTTTGCTATGATAGACTAATTCCTAACGCAAATACGGATTTATATATATCATTTGATAACTACATGGTAGGGGAAATGCTTGGACAGGCCATAGCAAATGAAGATGCTAAGAAAGTAGTTATGATTTGTGGCCCACTTACTGATAATAATGTACCTATGGTCAATGAAGGATTCACATCTGTCATGGACAAGAATAAAATAGAAATTCTTGATACTTACTACTGCGAAAGCTGGAAAGCAGAATTAGGTGGTGCTTATGTCTATGACAATATGAATATAATAAAAGAAGCGGATGCAATCATGTGCGGCAATGATGATGTTGCAACAGCAGTAATCAGAGCTTTAGCAGTTAGTCAGCTTGCTGGATTAAAGCCAGTGGTTGGTCAGGATGCTGACTTGCCAGCATGCCAGCACATTGTTGAGGGAACACAGCTTATGACGGTTTATAAGCCTGTGAGCAAGCTTGCTGAACAAGCAGCAGTTTTATCTGTTAAGCTGGCAAAGGGACAGGATATAACGGTTGATTCCACTATAAATGATGGAATTAGCCAGATTCCATACGTGGCAGTTGAACCAATAGCTGTCACAGCAGAAAACATGGATGATGTTGTTATAGAAAGCGGCTTCCATAGCCGTGAAGACGTATATATGAATATAGCTCAATAGCAAATAATTGCGAAAACGATTTAGGACTAGCACAAAAATGTGCTAGTCCATTTTTTATGTGTGGAAATATTTTGACAAAAATGTGAAGAAAGTGACAACCATTTAAAGAGTTGTTAGTGATATTGTATCTATAGTAACAAACATACCTAAATGAAAGGGAGGTTTTTCAAGAATGAAGAGAAAGTTATTAAGTGTACTTTTGACAGGTGCTCTTGCAGCTTCAATGTTTGTAGGTTGCGGAACTAGCACAGAGACAACAGACACAAGTGCAGCAGGTGGTGACACAGCAGCAGAGACAACAACTGCTGAGGGCGGTGACAGCACAGCTGCAGCAGGCGGCACAAAGGTTGGTGTTGCAATGCCTACAAAGGATCTCCAGAGATGGAATCAGGATGGCGCTAACATGCAGAAAGAGCTTGAAGCAGCCGGCTACGAAGTAGATCTTCAGTACGCTTCAAACGATGTACAGACACAGGTTTCACAGGTTGAGAACATGATTAACTCAGGATGTAACGTACTTGTAGTTGCAGCTATCGAGGGTTCTTCACTTGGTGAGGCTATGGATATGGCAGCTGAGAAGAATATTCCAGTTATCGCTTATGACCGTCTTATCATGAACTCAGATGCAGTTTCTTACTATGCTACATTTGATAACTACAAAGTAGGTCAGGTTCAGGGTCAGTACATTATTGATCAGTTAGATCTTGATAACACAGACAAGACATTCACAATGGAAGTTACAGCTGGTGATCCAGGTGATAACAACGCTGGTTTCTTCTATGATGGCGCTATGGATCTTCTTAAGCCATACATCGAAAAAGGAACAATCGAAGTTAAGTCTGGTCAGACAGAGTTCGCTGATGTAGCTACAGCACAGTGGGCAACAGAGACAGCTCAGTCACGTATGGAGAATATCCTTTCAACATACTACGCTGATGGAACAAACCTTGACATCTGCCTCTGCTCTAACGACTCTACAGCACTTGGTGTTGAGAACGCACTTGCAGCTAACTACAAGGGTGATTATCCAATCGTAACAGGTCAGGACTGTGATATTGAGAATACAAAGAACATGATCGCTGGAAAGCAGTCTATGTCAGTATTCAAGGATACACGTACACTTGCTTCTCAGGTTGTTAAGATGGTAGGTCAGATCCTTAAGGGTGAGACAGTTGATGTTAACGATGAGAAGACATATGACAATGGTAAGGGTGTAGTTCCTTCATACCTTTGCGAGCCAGTATTCGCTGACAAGGATAACTACAAAGAGTTACTTATCGATTCTGGTTACTACACAGAGGATCAGTTAAAGTAATTAAATAGCAATGCTTTTTAGGGCAGGGAAACCTGCCCTATTTTTAAGAAAAGTTATAGGTAGTAAAGAGAATACTTTGATGAAAATAAATAATAGGGAGGAAAAACAAGTGGGAAAAACATTACTTGAGATGAAAAGCATCACCAAAGAATTCCCAGGAGTAAAGGCCCTTGATAACGTTAATTTAAAGGTAGAGGAAGGTGAAATTCACGCTCTTGTAGGTGAGAATGGTGCCGGAAAATCTACTCTTATGAACGTATTAAGTGGAATTTATCCATTTGGTTCTTACACTGGAGATATCGTGTACAATGGTGAGGTTTGTCAGTTCCAAAAAATTAAGGATTCCGAGGAGAAGGGAATCGTAATCATTCACCAGGAGCTGGCACTTATTCCTTATATGTCAATTGGTGAGAATATGTTCCTTGGAAATGAGCAGGGAAAGAAATCAGCAATCGATTGGGATAAGACATATGCAGAGGCAGATAAATACTTAAAGATGGTTGGTTTATCAGAAAGCAGCCGTACTTTAATTAAAGATATAGGTGTTGGTAAACAACAGCTTGTTGAAATTGCAAAGGCTTTAGCTAAACATGCAAAACTTCTTATTCTTGATGAGCCTACATCATCTCTTAATGAGACAGATTCAAGGGCACTTCTAGATTTACTCCTTAAGTTTAAGGAAGAAGGAATGACATCAATCATCATTTCTCATAAGCTCAACGAAGTATCATATGTAGCAGACAAAATCACAGTAATCCGTGATGGTTCTACAATTGAAACACTTGATAAGGCAGTTGATGATATTTCTGAAGATAGAATTATCAAGGGCATGGTTGGTCGTGAAATGACAGACCGTTTCCCTAAGCGTCATGATGTAAAAATTGGCGACATCGCTATGGAAGTTAAGGATTGGACAGTTTACCATCCACAGTTTGCAGAGCGTAAGGTTGTTGATGGCGTATCAATGAACGTTCGTAAGGGCGAGGTAGTTGGTATCGCAGGTCTTATGGGTGCTGGTCGTACAGAGCTTGCAATGAGTATCTTTGGTAAAGCTTATGGTACAAATATTTCAGGTCAGCTCTTCCTTAACGGTGAAGAAGTTCACCTTAAGAACATTAAAGATGCTATCAAGCATAAGATTGCTTATGTTACTGAGGATAGAAAAGGTAACGGACTTGTACTTACAAATCCAATCAAGATTAATACAACACTTTCAAATCTTTCAGAGCTTTGTTCTAAGCGTGTAATTGATCAGGATAAGGAATATCAGGTTGCTGAGGATTACAGAGATAAGCTTAAGACAAAGTGTCCTACAGTTGAGCAGAACGTTGGTAACCTTTCAGGTGGTAACCAGCAGAAGGTTCTTCTTGCTAAGTGGATGTTTGCAAATCCAGATGTACTTATTCTTGATGAGCCAACTCGTGGTATCGACGTTGGTGCTAAATACGAGATTTACTGCATCATCAATGATCTTGTAGCTGCTGGTAAGTCAGTAATTATGATTTCATCAGAACTTCCAGAAGTTCTTGGTATGTCAGACCGTATATACGTTATGAACGAGGGTAAGATGGTTGGTGAAATGAGCGGCGCAGAAGCTTCTCAGGAAAGCATCATGTCTTGCATCTTGAAGTCATAGAAGGGAGAGAAAACATGGTTTCAAATAATATTGGAAATACACTTAAGAAATACACCATGGTAATCGCCCTGGTGGTAATCATTGGAATTTTCTACGTAGGAACAGGTGGAACAATTCTTTTATCTCAGAATGTTAACAACCTTCTTTCACAGAACGCATATGTATTCGTTCTTGGAACAGGTATGTTACTCTGTATCTTGACCGGTGGTAACATCGATCTTTCTGTTGGTTCAGTTATCGCTTTCATCGGTGGTATCGGTGCAGTGCTTTTAAGCAAAGGCGTTAATGTTTGGATTGCTGTAATAGTAATGCTTCTTTGCGGTATTGCAGTTGGTGCTTGGCAAGCATTTTGGGTAGCATATGTAAATGTGCCACCATTCATCGTAACACTTGCTGGTATGTATGCCTTTAGAGGTCTTGCAAATGTAGTACTTAATGGTTATGCAGTATCAATTTCAAATACAACATTCCTTAATGTATTTGGTGGTGGTGCTGATTGCTACATTCCAGATTTCTTCCATGGAGATAAGCTTAACATTACTTGTATCTTAGCAGGTGTTATTGCAGTAGCTGTATTAGTAATTGTTTCCCTTAGAAACAGAATTTCAGCAACTCGTAAAGGATATGTGACAACAGGTGTAGGTCCATTCTTTGCTAAGCTTGCTATCCTTTCAGTGGTTATTTTATTCCTTGCATATAAACTTGCAGGATATAAGGGTGTTCCTACATCACTTCTTTGGATTATCCTTATCGTACTTGCTTATCATTATGTTACAACAAAGACAACAATCGGTCGTTATCTCTATGCAGTAGGTGGTAACGAGAAAGCAACACAGCTTTCTGGTATCAATACAAAGAAGGTTTACTTTTTCGCATATACAAACATGGGATTTTTAGCAGCTTTTGCTGGTATCCTTACTGTAGCTAGAGCTGCTTCAGCTCAGCCAACATATGGTATGTTCTATGAGATGGATGCAATTGGCGCCTGCTTCATTGGTGGTGCTTCAGCATATGGTGGAACAGGTTCAGTATTCGGAGCAATTATTGGTGCCCTTCTTACAGGTGTTATCAACCAGGGTATGTTAATCATGGGTGTTGATGCCAACTATCAGAAGGTTGTTAAGGGATTAGTACTTCTCGCTGCGGTAATCTTTGATGTATTGTCTAAGAGAGAAAAGAAGTAGAAAGGGAGGAGCAAAAAGTGAAAGACAAGATTTTAAAAATAGTAAAAGAAAACACAATGCTCATTGTACTGGTCCTCGTTGTTATCTTCTTCAATATTACAACTAATGGAACAATGCTTTTACCAAGCCAGTTCAATGCGCTCATTACACAGAACGCTTATGTATACGTTCTTGCAACTGGTATGTTGATGTGTATGTTGACCGGTGGTAACATCGATCTTTCCTGCGGTTCATTCGTATGTTTAGTTGGTGTTCTTGGAGCAAAGATCATGGTAGAAAAGGGCGCTGCTACACCAGTTGGTATGATTTTAATGCTTATTATCGGTGTGATTTATGGATGTGTTCTTGGATTTGTAATCGCTTACATGAATATTCCACCATGGATTGCTACACTTGCAGGCTTCCTTGCACTTAGAGGCTGGGGCGTTGCATTAATGCACGGCGCTTCAAACATCAGCCCACTTCCAGCAAGTTTTTGTGGCCTTTTCACAGGAAAGATGAATGACCTTTTCGGTGGCCCAAGAATTGGCGGAATTCAGTACAATATGACAAGTATTGTAATTGGTATCATCGCATCAGTTATCGTTGTATTCCTTCTCGTAAGAGAGCGTGCTACAAAGCTTAAGAAGGGTTATGAAGCTGATTCAATGACAAAGGTTATCGTAAAGTCGGTACTTATCTGCTTAGCAATCATGCTCTTTGCATATAAGTTCTCACTTGCAGGTGGTGTTCCTTATTCACTCATCTGGGTAGCAGTTATAGTTTTGATTTACAGCTTTATCACATCTAAGACTGATATCGGACGTTACTTCTACACAATCGGCGGTAACGCTGAGGCTACAAGACTTTCAGGTATCGATACAAAGAGAATCATGTTCATTGCATACTTGAACATGGCTGTACTCACTGTTGTTTCTGCATGGCTCACAATGGCTCGTTTCCAGGCTGCAAACTCTACAGCTGGAACAAACTACGAGATGGATGCTATTTCAGCTTGTGTAGTTGGTGGTGTTTCTGCATACGGTGGATCAGGTACAGTATTTGGAATGATCGTTGGTGCTACACTTATCGGTGTAATCAACCTTGGTATGTCACTTATGGGTATTGATGCTAACTGGCAGAAGGTTGTTAAGGGTGTCGTTCTTCTCGGCGCTGTAGTATTTGAAATTCTTAACAACAAGAAGAATGCAGTTAAGTAGAAATTAATTATTGTAATTTATTTTCTTCATTATATTCTCATACTAAAAGGTCCGCAGGCGAAAGCTTGCGGACCTTTTGGATTTTAATGGAAAGTGCAGTGAAATAATGTTACTATCATAAATATGGAAATAGTAAAAGGATTTTTAAAGAGAAAAATGGTTATATTACTAGCGGCAGTTGTACTGGTGTTTTTTGTATTGTTTAATTCAGGATTTTTTGGAGGAGAGGACACAAGAGTAAGGGTTACCTGTGTTGGTGATAGCCTTACATATGGCAGTGGCGTTCTCAAAACAAGAGAGACAGATTCATACCCAGCTCAACTTCAAGCGAAGCTCGGTACATCTCATATTGTTTCAAACTATGGCCTAAGAAATGCTACAGCATCAGCAAGTGGTGATTTGCCTTATATCAATTCACAGGAATATGCGCAATCCCTTAAATCCAATCCTGATGTTGTTATTTTGATGCTTGGAACAAATGATTCTAAGACTCAGAATTGGGATGCTCAGGAGTATGAGCAGGGGTTAAAGAAATTGGTAGAAAGTTATAAAACGCTTTCATCTAACCCAA